>NZ_MUBA01000377.1 GCF_002154575.1 Streptomyces bobili | reverse complement strand
CGCGGTGATCACCCGCGACCGGCCCGACAGCCTGCTGCGCACCCTCGACGCGCTGGCCGCGCTGCCGGAACGCCCGCCCGTCGTCGTCGTCGACAACGGCTCCGACGAGGCGACCCGCGCGGTGGTACGCGCGCACCCGGCGGCCGTCCGCCTCGTCCGGCCCGGCGCCAACACCGGTGCCGTGGGCCGCAATCTCGCGGTGCGGGAGGCCGCCACCGCGTACGTGGCGTTCAGCGACGACGACTCCTGGTGGGAGCCGGGAAGCCTGCGCCGCGCGGCGGATCTCCTGGACGCGTATCCCCGGCTGGGCCTGGTGGCCGCGCGCACCCTGGTCGGCACCGACCGGACCGAGGACCCGCTGAACGCCGTGCTCGCGGCCTCGCCCCTGCCGTTCGAACCCGACCTGCCGGGGCGTCCGGTGCTGGGCTTCCTGGCGTGCGCCTGCGTGGCGCGCCGCGACGCCTTCCTCGACGCGGGCGGCTACCACCCGCTGCTGTTCTTCGGCGGCGAGGAGACCCTGCTCGCCTACGACCTCGCGGCCGGCGGCTGGGGCGTCACGTACGAGCCCTCGCTGACGGCCCGGCACGCTCCCGAGCCCGGCGGCCGGAAGGGGCGCAGTCATCAGGTGCGGCGCAACGAGGTGCTGACGCTGGTACTGCGCCGCCCGCTCCCGGTCGCCCTGCGGGCCGGCGCCCGGCTGGCGGCCTCCGCGGTGAGCGGCGAGCCCGGCGCCCGCCGCGCCCTGCGCGAGGTCGCGGTCCGGCTGCCCGCCGCGCTCGCCCGGCGCCGCCCGCTGCCCACGCACGTGGAGCGGGCGGCCCGCCTGCTGGAGCGGACCGATCCCGTCACGGCCGAACGGAGGCCGGTATGAGCGAGGACCCGAAGGACGGCCGCACCACGGTCGTGGTCATCACCCACAACCGCCGCGACGAACTCCTGCGCACCCTGACCAGCCTGCGCGAACTGCCCGAACGGCCGCCGGTGATCGTCACCGACAACGCCTCGGGCGACGGTACGGCCGCGGCGGTGCGCCGGGGCTTCCCCGAGGTCCTCCTGCTGGAGCCGGGGACGAATCTCGGCGCCGTCGGCCGCAACCTCGCGGTACGCCATGTCCGCACGCCGTACGTGGCGTTCTGCGACGACGACACCTGGTGGGAGCCGGGCAGCCTGCGCCGCGCGGCGGACCTCCTCGACGCGGGACGGCGGCTGGCCGCCGTCACCGCCCGGATCGTCGTGGAGCCGGACGGCGGCGAGGACCCCGTCGTCAAGGAACTCCGGGAATCCCCGCTGACGGGTCCGGACGACCTGCCGGGGCCCGCCCTCGGCTCCTTCCTCGCGGCGGCCACCGTCCTGCGCGTCGACGCCTTCCGCGCCGCGGGCGGCTTCCACCCCGGCCTGTGGCTCGGCGGCGAGGAGGAACTCCTGGCCACCGATCTGCTGCGGCAGGGCTGGTGGCTGAGCTACGCCGAGGAGCTGACCGTCCATCACCAGGCCTCGCCGCTGCGGGACAGCACGGCGCGCCGGATCCTCGGGCTGCGCAACACGCTGTGGTTCACCTGGCTGCGCCGCCCGCTGCCGTCGGCGCTGCGGCGTACGGCCCATCTGGCGCTCACGGTCCCCCGGGACGCGGCCTCGGTCCGCGCGTTCGCGCACGCGGCGGCCGGACTGCCCTGGGTGCTGCGGCAGCGCTCGCCCGTACCGCCGGAGATCGAACACCGGATCGCCCTGCTGGAACACGCCCGGCGCTCGTCGCCCGCACGTCAGTACGTCGGATGAGGGTGCGGGCCCGTCGGCGCGGACACGGGGGCCGGGGTCGTTGCATCCGGTCGGCGGCGCTGGGCATGGTGGACGCCTTCGGTCAGGACGCGGCCGGCTGGTGATCCATCCATATCGGGAGGCGCCTCTCCTCATGATGTCCGATCAGCCCTGCCGGGCCGGCGAACCGCCCGCCCCGCTGATGATGAAGGCCTCGCCGCTGGACGGCGAGAGCCTGGGGCAGGTGACGTTCCTGCATGTGCGCGGCACCCTGGACGCCTCCAACGCCGACGACTTCTCCCACGCGCTCGCCTCGCATCTGGCGCGCGCGGAGGCCACGGAGACCCACGCCGTCCTCGACATGACGGACGTCTACCTGTCGAGCGCGGCCGCCGTGCGCGCCCTCGACCAGGTCACCCGGGGGCTGGCCGCGGCGGGCCGCCCGCTGCCGATCGTGCAGCCACGCCCGCATGTACGCGAGGCGCTGCGGCTCGCGGGGCTGCCGGGCATCAGGCCGCACGCCACGGTGGAGTCGGCCCTGCGGGGCCTCAGGTCCGCGCCCCACGCGGGCCCGGTGACGCCCGAGGCCGGGCCTCCGCAGCCGCCGGCGGTCGGGGATCTGCAGGCCGAAGTACGAGGGCTGCGAGCCAAGTTGCGCAGTTCGGCGCTGATCGGCGTGGCTCAGGGGATCCTCGTGGAGCGGTACGGGCTGCCGGGGGCGGCCGTCGCCTTCGACCTGCTCAGCGGCGCCTCCCAGCACTGCAATGTGCCGGTCCGGGTGCTCGCCTCCGCGGTGGTGACCACTCCCCCGCCGGGCCGGGCGTCCGCCTGGTCGGACCATCCACCGGTGCCCACGGCGCCGTTCCTGAGACACGCCGACGTCTCACCGGTGGAGCGGCGCCGGGTACTGGACGCCGCGGCCGTCGAGGCGCTGGCGGTGACCGGGGCCCGTTCCGTGGACCTGCTGTGCGCGGAGGAGGCGCAGGACACGCTGGTGCTGGAGGCGCGGTGCAACCTCGGCGAGGCCTTCGCCGACGAGTTCGCCGAGGTGTCGCACCTGTGGGCGCCGTGCACGGTCGCCCACACGACCCTGCGCCGGGTGGTGGTGGAGAGCGTGGCCACCGACCCGGTCTTCGCCGGCCCGCGGATGCGCGAGGTGCTGCTCGCCGAGGGGACCCGCTCCCTGTACTGCGCGCCGCTGATCGGGGGCGCGGGCACCAGTGTCGGGGTGGTCTCGGCGCACTGGCCGGCCGCGGGCCGGTGGCTGTCGGGCGCTCAGGAGCGGGCCCTGGAGGCGCTGGCCCGCGATGTGGCGACCTGGCACGAGTGGTACCGGCGCAGCGTGGTGGCCGACGCCCTCGACCATCTCCACCGCAGGGCCCGCCCCTGAACCGGGTGACGTCCCGTCACGGGGAACGCACCAGGCTCGCGATGTGGGCGGTGACGGTGTCGAGGATGCCGGTCCAGACGGTCTCGTCGCCGAGCACCAGGTAGTTGAGGGTCAGGCCGTCGGTCATGGCGGCCAGATAGCGGGCCAGGACGGGGACGGGCACGCTCAGCCGGAGGTCCATGCTCGTGCGCAGCTGCTCGATGAGTTCGGCGTAGGTGTCGGCGTACAGCTCGTACTGGCGTCGCGCGAGGTGCTCGAATCCGGGCCGGCGCAGGGCGTACTGGGTCAGTTCGTAGGTGAGCATGTGCTCGTCGGGCTGGGCCCGGACGTGGTCCCAGTACGCCTGGAAGCCGGCCCGGACGGTTTCCTCCAGCGTCGCCCGCGGGCGCAGGGCCTCCCGGACGACCGTGACGTAGTGGTCGGTGATCGTCGTGATGACGGACTCGACGAGGGCCTGCTTGGAGTCGAAGCAGTAGTGGAAGACGCTCAGCGACACGCCCGCCTCGGCGGCGATGGACCGGGTCGTCGTCCTGGCGACGCCGTCGCGGGTCATCGCCCGGATCGCCGCCTCCGTCAGCTGCCGGCGCCGTTCGGCCGACGGCATCCGTGCCATGTGCGTGTCCTTCGGGCTCGTGCGGCCCGCCCGCGGTGCGGCGGGCGGGCCGGTGGGACGTGGGTCAGCCGCTGTGCACGCCGACCTCGTGCAGCGAGTACCCCCACTCCGTGCCGCGCTCCACACCCTGGACGCGGACGTAGCGGGCGGGGGTGCCGGTGAAGCGGGCCGTGTCCAGGCCGCCGTCGCCGGTCGTCGTGGACCAGGCCGTCCGCCAGTTCTGACCGTCGGCGGAGAGTTCGATCCGGTACGACTTCCCGTACGCGCGCTCCCAGTCGAGGGTGACGCGGCCGACCAGGCTGGTGGCGCCGAGGTCGATCCGCAGCCACTGGTCGTCACTCCAGTCGGCGGCCCAGCGGGTGGCGGGGTCGCCGTCCACCGCGCGGCCCGCGGCGTAGTTCGTCACGGGGTTCCACTCCTCGGAACTGGCCGTGGCCGCCGCGCCCTTGGCGAGGTTGACGCCGGCCTGGTGCTTCTCGGTGCCACCCCAGGTGCCGAGGTAGGACTCGGCGCCCCGCAGGAGATCGCCGACCACGTCCTGGCCGCCGACGCGCCGGATGTCCTCGATCCAGTCGGGGATCATGCCGGCGTGGGCGGCGCCGTCGGTGTTGTAGTCCCAGGTGCGTGCGCCGGTGGTCTGCCGGTCGACGAGGGAGCCGCCGTCGGCGCTCCTGAACGGGTAGGTGACCGGGTTCGAGGTGCCGGCGCCGCGCGGGGCGGGGTGGTCGCCGATGCCGTTGAAGTCGGTGCCGTAGCCGTAGCCCACGTCGTACTTCTCCCGCAGCGCGTCGGTACGCTCGGCCTCGGCGCTGAACTCCTCGGAGCCGTGCATGTACTGGGCGACGAAACCGCCGAGGCCGTAGACCCGCTCGGTCCAGTTGAGGTCCATCCAACTGTGCGAGGAGAGCACGCCGGGGTAGGAGGCGGACTCGAAGATGTCGAGGACGCGGCCGGTCGCCTTGACGCTCATGTGGTCGATCTCGAGCATCATCTTGCGTTTCATCAGGCCGCGTACGGCGTACTCGCCGAGGTCGGTGAGCCCGCGGACGTTGCACTGGGCGTTCTCGTCGTAGGCGGGGACCTCGGTGCCGGCCGGCAGGTCCTTCTCGGCCTCCGACGCCGCCTGGCCGATGGGGTTGTCCTTCTGCGGACCCGTGCACTTCTCGGTCCGCCAGAAGGTACCGGTCGACAGGAACTGCCCGACGTTGATGGCCGTACCGAGTCCGTGCTCGTCGAAGCGGACGCCGCACAGCGCGTTGTCGAACTTGTGGCACAGGAACATGCTGCGCACACCCAGCGCGTACAGCTCGTCGAGCCCGGCGTCGATGTCGGCCTTGCTGCACTGCCCGATGTCCAGGATCTGCTTGCAGCCGAACGGCTCGGAGGTCTCCACGCCCAGGATGACCGCGAGCTTGCCCTGCTCGATGACCTGGCGGGCCTGCGCGCTGTCGGTGACGATCCGGAACCAGCCCTTGCCCGTGCCGCCGTACTGCTTGTCGATGTACGCCTGGAGGTCGTACGTCAGCTTCGCCTGGAGGCGGATCGACGTCATCTCGTCGCAGCTGCGGTCCTTGAAGGGGTAGACCGAGCAGATCATGCCGTTGGTGACGAGGTCGTTGACCAGGACGCGCTGTCCGCCGCGCCAGGCGCGCTCCACCCACGCGTAGTAGTTCGCCTGATGGGTCATCGAGTCGTACGCCGGCCAGTCCTTGAACGTCGGCCAGCCGACCGGGTCGTGCCTGCCGTCACCGCCGTGCGTGATGTAGTCGAAGATCGCGAGCGTGCCGTCGGGGTAGTGCTCGGGACAGTCCTTGAGCGCGTCGGCGACGCCTGCCTCGGAGAACACCTTGCCGCAGATCAACCGCCCGCCGAAGGCCTCGTTGGAGAACAGGTGGTTGTGCGCGTCGACGAACCCACGCACGTCGCCCGCGGAGTCGGTGCCGGTGAAGGGCGCCCCGGTGACGTTGATCTGCGAGTCCGGCGCAGGCCGTGCGGTGGGGACCCACCACTCGGCGCCGGCCGCCGAACTCGGCGTCGGCCCGAAGGTCATGGAGAGTACGAGAAGGAGCAACGACACGACGGTGATCTGCCGGTGTCTGCGGTACGGGCGTCCAGCGATGGTCACTGCCCACGTCCCTCGGTCGGCGGGAGCGCGCGGTCGACGAGCCGGGACGCCAGGGATCCGAGGACGCCCACGACCCACACGGGATTGTCATGACCGCGCAAGAGATGCGACGAGGATCGCTACTGGCGGGTTACGAGTCAAGAGTCCGGGACGATTGACCTGATGGGGAGGGGCGGTTGGGACCGATACGTACGCTCAGGGCCGTCTCCCGTCACCCTCCCCCCGCTCTCCCGCGGCTGCGTACGGCGCCGGCCGGGCGCGCAACACCAGGACGTCCGTGCGCAGTTCGTCGGCCGGGAGGTCCATGCCCGCCCACAGCGCCGCGGCGGCAAGGAGGTTGAGCGAGCCGTGCGGGGCACACTCGACGTCCGTGGCGATCCGGGGAAGGCCGGGCAGGCGCCCGGCGAGGGCGCGGGCCGCGGCCTCGGCGTCGGCCGCGTGCGGGTCACCGGCCGTGGGCACGGGCTTGCCCGCGCCGGACACCAGCGCCTCGGCCAGCAGGAGCCGGGGACCGTGCGGTGCGGCCCAGCGGTCCGGCCGGGTGGTCGCCCGCACACCGGGAACCGTCCCGGCCAGCCGGGCCAGCAGCCATCCGGCCTGCGCGATTCCCGTGGCCAGCGCACCGGCGCCGGCGCCCGCCGACCACGCCCGGTTCCCCTCACCGGTCCGCGCCCGGCCCAGCGCCGCCCACCCGTCGGCCCGGTCGGCCGCCGGGACCGGCACCGACATCGGCGCCTCCAGCACCAGCGCCGCCCGGCCGCCGGCGGCGAGCCGTTCGGCGAGGGCCCGCACCGCCGTCTCCGGGTCGCTCCCCTGCCCGGCGAGTGACGGCGCCGGAGCGTCGATCGCCGCCCAGGCGAACCGGCCCCGTGCCACCGAACCGATGTCGACCCCGACCACTCGCGCTTCCATGCGCCCAGTGCAGCACAGGAGTTGCCGGGACGGACATCCGGCAACGGGCGCCACGGCCCCGAGTCCCCGGGCCACGGCGGGCAGCCGGGTCCCGCGAATCGCGTTCGTTCGAAGAGGTGAACTGGTGTGCGCGCCGTGGCCGTTGGGACGTACGTTGTGCGGTGGAACCTGCACGCCTCGGCTGAAAGACGGACGCCACCCATGAGCGACTCAGCGACGACGCCCGGATCGTCGGTGCACCAGAAGATCGACACCTCGGTGCCGCACTCGGCCCGGATCTGGAACTACTGGCTCGGCGGGAAGGACAACTACCCCGTCGACGAGGAGGCCGGTGACGCGTACACCGCCGTCTTCCCTGGCATCGTCACCATCGCCCGCAGCAGCAGGGCCTTCCTGCGCCGCAACATCACCTACCTGGTGTCCGAGGCGGGCATCCGGCAGTTCCTCGACATCGGCACCGGCCTGCCGACCGCCGAGAACACCCACGAGGTCGCCCAGCGGATCGCGCCGGAGTCCCGCATCGTCTACGTCGACAACGACCCGATGGTCCTGGCGCACGCCCGCGCGCTGCTCTACTCCACCTCCGAGGGCGCGACCGCCTACATCGACGCCGACGTCCTCGACCCCGACCGCATCCTGGCGGCGGCGGCCGAGACGCTGGATCTGAGCACGCCCACCGCGCTCATCCTGAGCAACATCCTGGGTCACGTCTCCGACTACGAGCAGGGCCGCGAACTGGTGACCCGGCTCATGGGGGCCCTGCCGTCGGGCAGCTACCTCTCGATCAACGACGGCTCCCGAGGTGTCGACCCCGTCTTCGAGGCGGCCCAGGACGCCTACAACGCCAGCGGCGCCGTCCCGTACAACCTGCGGACGGTCGAGGACATCACCTCGTTCTTCGACGGGCTGGAGCTGATCGAGCCCGGCGTCGTGTCCGTGCCTCTGTGGCGTCCGGACCCCTCCGCGACCGCCCCGGAGATCATCGCCGAGCACGGAGGCCTCGCCCGCAAGCCGTGACCGGCAGGTACGGCGCGGCCGAGCACGGAGGCCTGACGCGAACCGTGACCGGTACGGTGCCGACGGCGGGGAACCCGGAGGGGAGCGCAGGCGTCTTCCTCCGGGAGCGGGCCGGGGGCCCTTCCCGCCCGTCGGCGACGGGGAACCTGGAAGCATCGTGAAACGGGGAAGCATCATGAGCGACAAGGCGCGCAAGCTGTTCGAGGCGCTGGACCTCGACGCGAACGGGACGCTGACCCGCGAAGAGGTGATCACCGCGCTGCGGACGAAGGGCCCCACCCTGGCCGCCAGGGGTGACCTGCCGGTCTGGGCCCTGGGGGACGCCGACGCCGCTTCCGCGCTGTTCGACGCGGCCGACCAGAACGGGGACGCCGTGCTGACCCTGGAGGAGTTCGCGGCGGTCGTGGACCGCCGATTCGGCTGGGCCTGACACCAGGTCCGCACCGGGCCGCACCGCGCTCACGTGGTCGGGGCCGCCCGGTGGTGCGACGCTGGACGTGACAGCTGTCGAAGGACAGACCCGGACCTCCGGGAGGCCCCATGGGGCGGGACGTCCCGGCGATGGTCTTCACCCGCGAGGACCGGCGCCGGTACCGGATCAAGATGCAGGAGTGCCTCGACGCGTTCGCCCAGATGCTGCGCGAGGCACGGTTCGCGTCCGAGCAGCCCCGGGTCGGGCTGGAGATCGAGCTGAACCTGGTCGACGAGGCCGCCGAACCGGCCATGCGCAACAGCGACGTGCTGGAGGCGATCGCCGACCCCGCGTGGGACACCGAGCTGGGCCGGTTCAATCTCGAGATCAACGTGCCGCCCCGCCGGCTGACGGAGGGCGGCCCCGACGCGTGGGAGTCGGAGATCCGCGCCGCCCTGAACCACGCCGACGAGCGGGCCAGGTCGGTCGGCGCGCAGCTGATCATGGTCGGCATCCTGCCCACGCTGCGGCAGGAACACATCGGCGAGTCGGCGCTTTCGGAGAACCCCCGCTACCGGCTGCTCAACGACCAGGTCTTCGCGGCTCGCGGCGAGGACCTGCGGATCGAGGTGGACGGCGTCGACCGGCTGCGCACCTACGCGGACACGATCACCCCGGAGGCCGCGTGCACCAGCACGCAGTTCCATCTCCAGGTCTCCCCGGAGGAGTTCCCCGCGTACTGGAACGCGGCACAGGCCGTCGCCGGCGTGCAGATCGGCCTGGCCGCCAATGCGCCGTTCCTGTTCGGCAGAGAGCTGTGGCACGAGACCCGGATCCCGCTGTTCGAGCAAGCCACCGACACCCGCCCGCAGGAGATCAAGGTGCAGGGGGTACGGCCCCGGGTGTGGTTCGGGGAGCGGTGGATCACCAGCGTCTTCGACCTGTTCGAGGAGAACCTGCGCTACTTCCCCGCGCTCCTGCCGCTCTGTGACGAGCAGGACCCGACGGAGACGCTGGAGCGCGGTGACATCCCCGAGCTGGCCGAGCTGAGCCTGCACAACGGCACGATCTACCGCTGGAACCGCCCGGTCTACGCCGTCGCCGACGGCACACCGCACGTCAGGGTGGAGAACCGGGTGCTGCCGGCCGGCCCGACCGTCGCCGACACACTGGCCAACGGTGCCTTCTACTACGGCCTCACCCGCGCCCTGGTGGACGAGGAACGGCCGGTGTGGTCGCGGATGTCCTTCGCCGCCGCCGAGGACAACCTGCACATGGCGGCGCGGCACGGCATCGAGGCGCGCCTGTACTGGCCGGGGATGGGCGAGGTGCCGGTACCCGAGCTGGTCCTGCGGCGGCTGCTGCCGCTGGCGCACCGCGGCCTGGAGCTGTCCGGGATGGACACGGCCTGGCGCGAGCCCCTGCTCGGCATCGTCGAGCAGCGCTGCGTCACCGCCCGCAACGGCGCGGTCTGGCAGAAGGAGATGTTCCATCACCTGACCGCCACCACCGGCGTCGACCGCCCCGAGGCCTTGCGGCGGATGACGCGGCAGTACATCGACTACATGCATCTCAACGCGCCCGCGCACACCTGGCCGGTCGACTGACCTCGCTCTCTCCGGAGCGCACGGGTGCGTGACGAACAGGTGGGGGGCCGGGCTGAGAGGGCATGTCCGCGGGCAGGGACTCGCGGCCCCGTCGCGCTGCACGGGTCAGGTGACCAGCTCCATGTCCCCCGGCCCCCCACCTGTTCGT
>NZ_MUBA01000376.1 GCF_002154575.1 Streptomyces bobili | reverse complement strand
ACTGGGCGTGGACCCCGGCCGCCGTCGCCCGTGAGGATCTCCGTGTACGCCTCCCGCAGGGCCCGGCCGGGGTCCACGCCCAGTTCGTCGGCGAGCAGGGTGCGGGTGCGGTGGTAGTGGTCGAGGGCGTCGGACTGGCGGCCCGCGCGGTACAGCGCCCGCATCAGGGCGGCGGCCAGCGACTCCCGCATGGGGTGGGCGTCCGACTCGGCGTGCAGGACCGCCGCCGCCTTCGGATGGTCGCCGGACTCGCCGTAGCGCAGGGCGAGTTGTTCGACGGCGGAGAGGCGGGCCTCCTCCAGGCCGTGCGCGGCCACCCGTAGGGGGCCGTTGGTGGCGACCCCGACGAGCGCGGGTCCGCGCCACAGGGACAGCGCCTCCCGGAGCATCCCGGCCGCGTCGCCGGCGTCGCGCTGGTCGCGGGCCAGCCGGACGAGTTCCTCGAAGCGGTGGGCGTCGAGCAGCGACTCCGGCATCTCCAGCACGTAGGCGTGACCGCGCGTCACCAGGTGGACGCCGTAGTCCTCGGCGCCGCCCTGCGCGAGCAGGGCCCGCAGCCGCGAGATGTGGCCCTGGGCGACGGTGCGGGCGCGGGCGGGCGGGTCGTCGGGCCAGACCGCGTCGATCAACTGGCCCAGCGGTACCGCGGTGTTGGGGCGCAGCAGCAGGGCGGCGAGCAGACTGCGCCGCTTGGTCGGGCCGAGCGGCAGCTCGCCGCTCCCGGTGGCCACGGCGACTGTTCCGAGCAGCCGGAACTCCACGAACGCGCTCCTCTTCCCCCGTACCCCCGTGCAGTGAACGGTTCAGGATACGTGCCGCATGCAGGCGTCACGGAACGGGTGGGCGGCGCCTCCCAAGCCGAAGGGCGTGGCCCGCGGAAGGCCCCCGCACGCCGAAGGGGCCCGCCCCGGTCGTCGACCAGGTCGGGCCCCTCCGGCCCCCGCACGCCGAAGGGGCCCGCCCCGGTCGTCGACCAGGTCGGGCCCCTCGTCCGGTGCTGTCCGTCAGCCCAGGGCGTCCGGAACCGGTTCCGGTTCGGGTGTGACCCGGGGCAGGGCCGGGAGGCTGGTGTGCAGGCGGCGGTAGAGCCAGCGGTCGACGACCAGGAAGCGGGCCGTGAAGACGATGGCCATGGCGAGTGCCGTCGCCGGCAGGGCGGTCATGCCCGCCGCGCCGATCAGCAGCGCGGCGAGCGGGATGCGGGCGACCAGGTCGATGTTGCCGACGGCGGCGAACGTCAGGAGCCGGACGCTGCGCCGGTGGTGGCGCCGCTGGTTGCGGTAGACGAGGGAATCGATCAGGGCGAAGTTCCAGAGGAGCCCCGCCTGGTTGGCGATGATCTCCGCCGGGGCGTAGTGCAGGCCGGGTGCCTGGTCGGTGAGCAGCCAGAGCAGGGCCAGGTTGGGGACGAACCCGGACAGGCCGATGAGGCCGAAGACGATCGCGCGGGCGCGGGGGTCGGCGGTGCGCAGGGTGATGAGGTGGCGCAGGAAGCGCATGCCCTCGCGGGCCGTCGACTTGGACTCGCCGGCGTGCCGTTCCCCGAAGGCGTACGGCACCTCGGCGATGCCGCGCGGACGGCACCGTACCGCCAGTTCGAGGAGGATCTTGTAGCCGAGGGGCTGCAGACCCTCGTCCTGCGCCGAGGCGCGGTCGACCGCTGTGCGGCGGATCGCGAAGAAGCCGCTCATCGGGTCGGTGAGGCCGCTGAGGGCGCGGGGGAAGAGGGACTTGGTGAGGAGTGTGGAGGAGCTGGAGACGAGTTTGCGGTAGCCGCCGTCCAGGCCTGCGCGGTCGCCGCCGGCCGTGTACCGGCTGGCCACGACGAGTTCGGCGCCGGTGGCCGCGCCGCGGGCGAGGAGTTGCGGGATGAGTTCGGGCGGGTGCTGGAGGTCGGCGTCGATGACGACGATCCAGGGGGCCGTGGCGCGGGCGATGCCCTCGACGACGGCGCCGCCGAGGCCGCCCTCGGGGACGGGCCGGTGGTGCAGGACGACGGGGACGGCGCTGCTCAGGGCCGCCTCCTCGATGACCTCGCAGGTGCGGTCGGTGGAGTCGTCGGCGAAGACGACCTCCGCGCGGGTCCCGGCGGGGATCGCGGCACCGATGCGGGCGAGCAACTCGTGGATGTTGTCGGCCTCGTTGAAGGTGGGGACGACGATGGACACGTCGGCGGGCAGGGCCGTCACCGTGCCTCCTGGGGCTGCGGGGTGTGGACGGGGAGGTGCGCGCCGACATGGGAGGTCAGCTCCCAGTCGCGGCGCCCGGTGTACTCGCGCCACACGGCGCGCAGCGCTGCGCCCGCGAGGATGACGGCGTAGACGGGGCCGAGGAGGATGAGCCCCGCGTACTGGCCGAAGGTGATGCGGAAGCCGTACTCGCGGCCGAAGTCGTGCAGGGCGACCGCCTCGAAGACGATCATGGCGACCATCGGCAGCATGGGCAGCCAGGCGAACATGGAGAAGGGCAGCGGGACTCCGCCGACGACGGCGAAGAGGAGTCCGAGCGGGATCATCACGCCGGTCGCGGCCTGCACGAACGGGGTGCTGAGGGTGTAGCGGGCGAGCATCCGCTGGCCGAATCCGGGCAGTTGGCGCCATTCGCCCTTGCGCAGGACCTGGAGGAAGCCCTGGTTCCAGCGGGTGCGCTGCTTGTAGAGCGCCTTGATGGAGTCGGGCGTCTCCTCGCGGGTGACCAGCGCGGAGTGGTAGGCGACGACGACCTTGGCGCCGCCGCTGGACAGCCGGACGCCGAGGTCGCAGTCCTCGGCGAGGCAGTCGCCGTCCCAGCCGCCGGTGTCCCGCAGCAGTGCGGACCGGACGAAGACGGTGTTGCCGCCGAGCGGGATGAACCCCTTGCGGGCGTGCAGGTGCAGCCGGCTGCGGAACCAGAAGAAGTACTCCAGGCAGTTGCGCAGGCTGTACCAGCTGCTCTGGTAGTTGATCAGCTGGACGCCGCCCTGGACGACGTCGGCGTCGTCGCGCCGGAAGGCGAAGTCGACGTGGCTGAGCAGCTCGGGGTGGACGACGTCCTCGGCGTCGAAGACCCCGACGACCTCGCCGCGGGCGTGCGGCAGCGCGGTGTTGAGGGCGCGGGGCTTGTTCTTCTTGGCGTGGGTGTCGACGACCGTGCGCACCTTGTCGGGGTGCTCGGCGGAGAGTTCGTGGGCGATGGCGGCGGTGCCGGGGTCGTCGTGGCCGACGATCAGCAGGATCTCGAAGTCCGGGTGGTCGATGCGCAGCATCTGCTCGACCGTGTGCCGCAGGACGGCCTCTTCGTGGCGGGCCGGGACCAGCAGTGAGAAGGACAGGTCGGCCCTGCCGTCGGGCTTGGCGAAGGCCGTCGACTCCAGTGTCTCCGGGGTGCGCCAGGCATGGAGCATCCACCACAGGGTCACGCCGGCGGCGGCCATGAGGATGATCGAATCGATGAACAGAATGGCGGAGACCACGAATTCCCCCCTCGGTCTTTCTTGGTCATCCTTGTTTGAACGTGTGTCGTTCCAACTCGGTGCAACTCGGTGTTCCGCGGAATGGACCCGTCCGTCTGCGGCCCCCCGGCGGACGGTGTTTCCTCTGCTCGTGATCTTTGAAGGCCCTTGGCGACGGGCCGGTTCCCAGCCGGATTCCCACCCCGATACTCCGGGGTTTTCGCACATGATCGATCAGGGCCACGAGCAAACCTTGGCCGAAAGCTAGCAGGTTGGCATTTCCACCGCAATGTGGTCTCGGGGTGATGATCCCCGCCCCAAGCGGAATCACATGTTCTGCTTATCTGGCACCCAGACGTGTGCCATGATGCTCCGGCATGCCTGATTCCGGGGGGTTTCGAGGGGGAGACCCACGGGTTGCCATCAGGCCGAGAAGTGGGTGGGGGGATTCCGCATGGGGACTGCCGTACCGAAAACACGAGTGCGAGACGAGGCCGAAACAAAACCCTCCGAGAGTCTCGGAGGGGCGGCTTCCGTTTACCGGCCGGTTACCGATGATTCCGTAACCGATCGCACCTCCATACGCGGGAGTGTGTTACAGCGCGATTATCTCTGGGTTGCCCCCATTCTCGTCGCCGGGGTCCTGGCGCGACTTCTCGGAATCGGGAATTACCCATTTCCGAATGACGACGAGGGCACGTATCTCGCGCAGGCGTGGGCCGTGCAGCACGGCGAACTCGCGCACTACACCTACTGGTACGACCACCCGCCGGTCGGCTGGATGCAGCTCGCCTCCATGTCCTGGCTGCCCAACTGGCTGCTGCCCGACCTGCCCACGTTCGTGCAGGGCCGGATCGCCATGCTGCCGGTGGCCGCGGCCTCGATGGTCCTCGTCTTCGTGATCGGCCGGCGCCTCGGCCTGGCCCGCCCCACGGCCGCCGCGGCGATGCTGCTGTACGCGCTGTCACCGCTCGCCGTGGTGCTGCACCGGCAGATCTACCTGGACAACTTCGCCGTCCTGTGGGTGCTGGTGTCCTTCGCGTTCGCACTGTCGCCGCGCCGCCACCTGTGGCACCACGCCGCGGCCGGCATGGCGTTCGCCATGGCCGTGCTCTCCAAGGAGACCATCGCCGTCCTGCTGCCCGTGCTCCTGGTCACCCTCTGGCAGGGCAGCCACCCCAGCACCCGCAAGTTCTCCTACGCGGGCTTCGGCTCCGGCTTCGTCCTCACCGGCCTCTTCTATCCGCTGTACGCCCTGCTCAAGGGCGAGTTGTTCCCCGGCGCCGGACACGTCTCGCTGCTCGGCACCCTCAAGTTCCAGCTCGGCGGGCGCGAGGGCAGCGGATCGGCGTTCGCCGACGGCACGGACGCCCACCAGCTGTTCACCGACTGGCTGGCCCGGGACCCGTATCTGCTGATCGGCGGCGCCGCCGCGGCCGTCTGCGCGTTCGCCGTACGCCGACTGCGGCCGGCCGCCTTCGCCGTACTGGTGCTGGCGCTGGTCGCGCTGCGCCCCGGCGGCTATCTGCCGCAGATGTACATCGTGCAGGTCCTGCCGTTCCTGGCGCTCACCGTGGCCGGGCTCGCCCAGGCCCTGGTGACCCGGCTGCCCGGCCGGCCGCTGGTGCGCACCGCGGGCGCCCTGGCGGCCGTGGCGCTGGCCGCGGTGTTCGTCGCACCCCACTGGTACGAGCAGGACCGCGTCGCCATGCGGGCCGACGACAACGGCGTCTACGAGGACGCCGCCCGCTGGCTGCGCGAGACGCCCGTCGGCGACCGCGACCAGGTGCGCATCGTCACCGACGGCGTGCTCTGGCTCGACGCGGTCGACGCCGGCTACCGGCCGGGCACCGGTGTCATCTGGCACTACAAGCTCGACCAGGACCCGGCGGTCACCAAGACGCTGCCGCACGGCTGGAAGGACATCGACTACGTCGTGTCCACCGCGGCCCTGCGCGGCGAACGCGAGCATCTCCCCACCCTGCGGGACCTGTTCGCGCACGGCACGCCGGTCGCCACCTTCGGTGAGGGCGGCGGCCGGATCGACATCCTCCGCATCGAGAACGACAACGACAACGAGTGACGCGAGTGACGCGAGCGACGCACCACCCGTGACGCGGGGGCGCGTGAACAAGGGGGGAACCACCATGTACGGAGCCCGAAGACAACCAGGACGGCGGACCCTTCCACCCGGAAGGACACCGCGTCTGCTGCTCACCGCCCTCATGCTGTTCGCCGCCGCCCTCGGGCTCGGCCCCCTGGGCGCCCAGCCCGCCGAGGCCGCCACCAATCTGGTCAGGAACCCCGGCCTGGAGATCCTCGACGGGCCGTCCCAGTTTCCACAGTGCTTCGAGAAGTCGGGCTGGGGGAACAACGACTTCTCCTTCACCGTCACCGGTGACGCCCACTCCGGCAGCCGGGCCGTCCAGATCGAGCTGACCCGGCGCGCCGACGGCGACCGCAAGACGATGATGCTGGAGAACGCCTGCGCCCCGCAGGTCACTCCGGCCCACCAGTACGACCTGTCGTTCTGGTACAGGTCCACCACACCGGACGTGGCCTTCACCCTGTTCCGCCACGACACCGTCCAGGGCTGGGTCTACTGGACCGACCTCAAGACCCTGGAGCAGTCGGCCGGCTGGTCCCGCACCGAGGTCCGCACTCCGGTGATCCCGCCCAACACCGACCGGATCACCTGGGGCGGCGCCCTCTACGGCGTCGGCACCCTCACCACCGACGACTACGCCATGACGGACGCCACCGTCCCGGCCGGCCCCGACCCCTGCGCCACGGGCGGCACAGGACCGGAGTGCAAGGGCGAATGGACCGTGCAGGCCTCCGAGATGCCCGTGCGGGCCATGCACTCGGTGCTGCTGCACAACGGCAAGGTCCTGCTCATCGCCGGCTCCGGCAACGACCTCGACATGTTCGAGGCGGGCACCTTCAGGACCTCGCTGTACGACCCCGTCACCGGCGGCTACACCACCATCCCGACGCCCGAGGACTTCTTCTGCGCCGGGCACGTGCAGCTCCCGGACGGCCGCGTACTGGTCGTCGGCGGCAACAAGGACTACGCGGCCCCCGACGGCAGCGTCGGCTACAAGGGCCTGCGCAGCAGCTACGTCTTCGACCCCGCCACCAACCAGTACGTC
>NZ_MUBA01000375.1 GCF_002154575.1 Streptomyces bobili | reverse complement strand
CCGCCCAGCAGCAGCCCCTCCCCCGCCACGCCCGCGCTGCCCGTGCTGGGCGGGCGGCGCAGCAGCTATCGCGAGCGGGTCGCGGACGCGCTGCGGGCCGCGCTGATCGCGGGTGAACTGCGGCCCGGCCAGGTGTACTCGGCGCCCACGCTGGCCGTCCGCTTCGGCGTCTCGTCGACCCCGGTGCGCGAGGCGATGCTGGACCTCGCGAAGGAGGGGCTGGTCGACGCGGTGCCCAACAAGGGGTTCCGCGTCACCGACGTCTCCGACCGGCAGCTCGACGAGTACACGCATGTCCGCGCGCTCATCGAGATCCCCACGGTGGTGGCGCTGGCGACGACCGCCGACCCCGTGTCGCTGGAGGCGCTGCGTCCGGCCGCCCGGGAGATCGTCACCGCCGCCGTGGCGGGTGACCTGATCGCCTACGTCGAGGCCGACACCCGCTTCCATCTGGGCCTGCTGGCCCTGGCCGGCAACTCCCACCTGGTCGAGGTGGTACGCGACCTGCGCGGCCGTGCCCGCCTGTACGGGCTCACCGCCCTGTCCGCCTCCGGCCGGCTGCTGGCGTCCGCCGAGGAGCACCTGGAACTCCTCGACGCCCTGCTGGCCCGCGACGAGCGGGCCGTGCGCGCGGTGATGACCCGCCACCTCGGACACGTACGCGGGCTGTGGGCGTCCGCCGACGGGTAGCCGGACCGGCCGGTGCGCCGTCACCGGGCTGACCTGTGTGATCTTTGTCGCTGGTTGGCGGGAGTACCCGATGGGCAGGCACTGCGGGTGTCCGTAGAGGTCGTGTCTTTCCTGTGGGGGAATCCGTGAGTGTGTGTGTGATCGGTGCGGGCCTGTCGGGGCTGGCCGCGGCACGGGCCCTCAAAGCGGCGGGGGTCGACTTCGTGTGTCTGGAGAAGTCGGGTGACGTGGGCGGCATCTGGCGTCGGCCCGAGGCCGGGGAGCGGGGACCGGGCTATCTGTCGCTGCACCTCAACACGACCAAGGGGCTGACCGGTTACGCCGACTATCCGATGCCCGTCTCCTACCCGGTCTACCCGCGGCACAGCCAGGTCGCCTCCTATCTGCGTTCGTTCGCGGAGTGGGCCGGCGTACTGGACCACATCGAGCTGGAGACGTCCGTCGAGTCGGTGGCGCAGGAGGCCGACGGTTCCTGGACGGTCGTCGCCGTGGACGCGCGTGGCACGCGGGGTGTGCGGAGCTTCTCGCATGTCGTCGTCGCCTCGGGACACAACACCGAGCCGTCCCTGCCCACCCTGCCGCCGGGTTCGGACACGTTCACCGGAACGATTCTGCACGCCCTGGACTACCGCGACGGAAGCGACTACGCCGGCCGGCACGTGGTCGTCGTCGGGCTCGGCGCCTCGGCGGTGGACATCGCGGCGGACCTCTCCCGGTATGCCGCGACCACCCTGCTCTCGGTGCGCCGGGGCCTGCACATCCTGCCCAAGCAATTGTTCGGCATCCCGCTCGACGAGGTCGCCGAGGCGCCGTGGTGGACGAGCATGTCACTGGCGGAGCAGCGCCGCTTCATCGAGCAGGCCCTGCTCGTGGCCCGCGGCAGGCTCTCGGACTACGGGCTGCCCGAGCCGGACCACCCGGTGTTCGCCTCGGCCGTGACCATCTCGGACGAGATCCTCACCCGCATCCGGCACGGCGGGGTCGTCCCCAAGCCGGCGATCGCCTCCCTCGACGGCGACCGGGTGGTGTTCACCGACGGGTCGTCGGCGCGGGCCGACGCGATCGTGCACTGCACCGGCTACCGCATGGCGTTCCCGTTCCTGCCGTCCGGCTGCCCGGTCGGGGAGCGGGGCTCGGTCGAGCTGTACAAGCGGGTCGTCGCGCCGGACCACGCCGGGCTGTACTTCGTGGGCCTGGTCCGCCCGCACGGTTCCATCACCCGGCTCGTGGAGGCGCAGTCCCGCTGGATCGCGCGGATCGTCGCGGGCGAGGCGGCACTTCCCGAGCCGGAGGTCATGCGCAAGGAGGTCGCCACGTACCTCAGCGGCATCGCGGGCCAGTACGGGCAGGCGGAGGGCGCCTCGATCCAGGTCAACGTGGCGCCGTATCTGCAGGAGCTGCAAGAGGTGTGACGGGACGTCAGTAGGTGACGTGGGACCGTCGGGGTCGGCAGGTGGGGGCTCCCCCGTCGGCCGGCCCCTTCGCCGTACCGCAGCCCCGGCTCCCCGGTCGGCCTCCCCCTCGCGGCATCCCCCGTAGCGCCCCTTACGGCACGGTCGCCGGCTCGGCGGACGGCAGGCCGGCGGGCGGGCGCACCTCGTAGGCCTCCGAGGAGAGGTACGCCGTCACCCTCGGCGGCTGCCCCTGCTGGTGGGCGAGCGCCAGGTAGGCGACGAGTCCCACCCCGTCCTGCGGGCTGCGGTCGGTGACCGCGGACACGGCCCCCAGCAGGGGGGCGGGGTCCTGCCCGTAGCGGCCGAGCAGGGCGGTGGCTCGGGCGAGGGCGTCACCGTCGTGCCGCGCGTAGTCGCGGACGGGGACGTAGAGGGTGAAGCCGCTGGGCAGGCCGGACGCGGTCTCGGTGAAGGCGTGGCAGGACTGCACGGGCCGCCGCACCACCGGTGCCAGCCCGGCGATGCCGCCGTCCTCACCGTCCTGGCCGGCGGCGATGCGGAAGAACTCCTCGGTCTCCGCGGCGAGGGCGCCGCCGTCCGTGCGGGACAGGGCGCCGGCCTCGACGGCCGACAGGTCCTGGTGGGCGAGGTAGACCTTCACCCGGGGTTCCGCCCAGTCGCCCAGGTCCAGGGCGAAGAACAGGTGGCGGTCGTTCGGCGGCAGTGCGGCGAACGCGTCGCGGTGGCCGAGTCGCCGCAGCGCCTCACGCACGGTGGCGGCGGCACGTTTCGGTCCGTTGGCCGCGGGGTTGAGGTAGACCTTGACCTTGGGGACGCCGCCGGGACGCAGTTCCAGCGCGCACCACAGGGCGAGGGGGCCCTCGGGCGCGGGCGGGAGGAACAGGTCCTCCAGCTCGTCGAGCCGATCGGTGGCAACGCCCCAACGGGCCGCCGCCTCGCGGACGGCCCGCAGTCCGAGGCGGCCGTTCTGCGCCAGGCCGCCGGCCGCGCAGCCCGGCTCCAGCAGCACCCGCAGGGTGGGCGCCGCACCGGGCACGAAGGAGAGGGAGAACTCCACCGGAGTGTGGTCGTCGGAGAGGAACGTCGGGTTCAGGGGCGGCAGGTCGAGCGGCCGGTCGGCGGCGGCGCCCAGCATGTCGGTGAGGGTACGCGCGTAGACCTCGCCGTCGTGTCCGGTGAGTCCCACGATCTCGCACAGGTCGCGCAGTTGGCGGGTCGTGTGGCCGCCGAGCGTGTCCGGGGCGGACGGTCTCGGCGCGCCGGGCCGGACGGCGGTCACCGGCCCTCCCGCCGCGGGCCGGCGCCGACATGGAGATACCCGCCGGGAAGGGCGGGTATCTCCAGGCTCAACGCTGCCGGGTGTTGAGGCAAAGCGGTGGCGGTGGATATGTGATCCACGGCAACTCCTCGGGTTGGTGGGATATGCGGGTTACCGCATGGCTCACTACCCCTGAGGTTGAACCGTCATACAAGAGTGAAGAGTTGGCGGGTGTTGTGTGAATCACCTCGTGAGCCAGTTGAGGAACTGGCTCCACACTCCGCGTTCGGCGCGGGTGCCCGGCTGGGGCTGCTCCGGGCGGGCGGCTGCCGCGCGCGCCTCGGGTGCGGGCTTGCGCTCGGTCACCGCGGTGAACCGGGCGGGCAACGCGATGAGCCCCCGGTTGAAGGGGCCGGGGCGCCAGGTCAGGCTCTCCTCGGGGACGGCGAGTTCGACGTCGGGAAGCTTGTTGAGGAGGTTCTCCAGGGCCGTCACGGTGATCTGCCGGGCCGGGTCCTTCGACGGGCAGGCGTGCGGGCCGGCGCTCCAGGCCAGGTGGGCACGGTTGCTGCCGGCCTGGCGGGCGGCCGACAGCGCCGGGCCGGTGTTGGCGGCGGCGAAACTGACCAGGACCAGGTCGCCGGCCTGGAGCTTCTGCCCGGCGAACTCCATGTCGGAGGCCGGGTAGTGCGGGGCGAGGTTCTGCATGGGCGGGTTCTCCCACAGCGTGTCGTCGATCGCCTCGTCGATCAGACCGCCCTGGTTGGCGTACGCGTCGTGGGTGAGCAGGCGGTGCAGGGTGTTGCCGATCAGGTTGCGCAGCGGTTCGTTGCCGCCGACCAGAAGGAGGGCCAGCTGGTGGACCATCTCCTCGTCGGTGAGCTTCGCCTGATGCTCCATCAGCCAGGAGGTGACGTCCTCGCCGGGCTTGACGCGCTTGAGGGCGACGAGTTCGCCGACGGCGCCGAACAGGACCTCCATCGCGCGGGCGGGGTTGATGCCGTCGAACATGCCGGTGATGCCGTAGACGACGCGGTCACCGATGTCCGGGGTGCAGCCGAAGAGTTCGTTGAACACGAACAGCGGCAGCTGCTTGGCGTAGTCGCCGAGCAGGTCGGCCGATCCGCGCGAACCGAACTGGGTGATGAGGTAGTTGGAGACCTGCTCGGTGGTGTGGCTCAGCTTGCGGGTGTCGATGCGGGCCATGCTGTCGGTGACGGCCTGGCGCAGTCTGAGGTGTTCGGCGCCGTCGCTGAACATGCAGTTGGGCCGGTAGGTCAGGACGGGTGCGACGGGGCTGTCGGGGGCGATCTTGCCCTCGTTGAAGTGCCGCCACCGTCGCGCGTCCTTGCGGAACGAGCCGGAGTCCTGAAGGAGTTGCAGGGACGTGGCGTAGTCGGTGACGAGGGTGGCCTCGACGCCGGGCGCCAGCTCGACCGGGGCGGTCGGCCCGTAGTGGCGCAGATAGCTGTAGTAGGCCTGCGGGTCAGCCGCGAACTCGGGGCCGTGGAGCGGCACTCGGGCGCCGCTGTTGTGCGCCGGGCACCCGGGCGGGGGCACGGGAGCGGTGGGTTGGTCCATTTCTGCTCCTAGTGGGCACGGTCCTGCAAGTGACGGACGAGAGTGATGAGCGCTTCCGCCGACGACTGCTCGTCGCGCGCGTCGCAGGTGACGACGGGGGTGTCGTCGAGCAGGTCCAGCGCGTCACGCAGGGCGGTCTCGTCCCGCAGGGGGGAGCCGTCGAAGTGGTTGACGGCGATGGCGTAGTCGAGCCCGTACTGCTCGATCAGGTCGATCACGGCGAACGAGTCCGCGAGCCGTTCGGGGTCGACGAGGACCAGGGCGCCGAGCGCGCCGCGGGCCATGTCCTCCCACATCTGCACGAACCGCTGCTGGCCGGGCGTCCCGAACAGGTACAGCACGACCCGGTCGCTGATGGTCAGGCGTCCGAAGTCCATGGCGACCGTGGTGGTGGTCTTGCCCTGGACTCCCTTGAGGTCGTCGACGGCCTCCGCGGCCCGCGTCATCGTCTCCTCGGTGGACAGCGGGGGGATCTCGGAGATCGCCCCGATGAACGTGGTCTTGCCCACCGCGAAGTGGCCGACGACGAGGATCTTCACGGCCGTCTGCGACGCGCCGTCACGGACGTACGCCTGTTCATCCAAACTTGGCCCTGAGACCATTCAGCACCTCCTCCAGGATCTCCCGGTCGGCGAGAGGCGCCCGCTGCACCGGCGGGCGGGTGATGAGGTAGCCGCCCTCGGTCAGGGCGGCGAGGAGGATCTTCACCACGCCGAGGGGCAGTTGGGTGTGCCCCGCGATCTCGGCGACCGACAGGTAGCCGGCCGAGCACAGCTCCAGCAGGCTCTGTTCCTCCGGGGACAGCCGGGTCGGCCGCTGCTGGTGGTCGGCGACGGCCGTCACCAGCGTGATGAGGGAGAGCTGCTCCTCGTCGGGCAGTCCGCGCCCCTTGGTGATGACGTACGGGCGGACTAACTCCGGAGTCTGGGGCTCCAGTTCATCGAATCCGGTCATGACCGCACGCCGAGGTTCTCGCGCGGCGGTGTCGTCAGGGCCTTGCCGAGCTGGCCGACGAGCTGCTGCATCCGGAAGGTGATGTCCGCCATGTCGACGTCGGGCGAGGCGGAGACGCCGAGGTAGGCGCCCTCGCCGGCGGAGATGAGGAAGACCCAGCCGCCGTCGAACTCGACCAGCGTCTGCCGCCACCGCTGCTGGGCGTCCTCGCAGAAGAAGGCCAGGGAGCGGCTGAGCGACTGGACCCCGCTCATGGCGGCGGCCACGCGGTCCGCATCGTCCTTCCCGATGTCCTGCGTGCGGGCCATCAGCAGGCCGTCGGCGGATATCAGGACGGCGTGCAGGGCCCCGGGAATCTCCAGGGCGCTGTCAAGCATCCATGACAGATCGTCGTTCACGAGAACTCATGCCCTTCGCTGCTTGCGCCACGTGTGCTGCTGGACTGTTCCGCGGGGTCCGCAGGGGTGGCCCGCCGGCCCGACTGGGTGCCTCGCTGGAAGGCGCCCATGATCGCCGCGGTCTCCGCTCCCTCCCGCTCGGG
>NZ_MUBA01000374.1 GCF_002154575.1 Streptomyces bobili | reverse complement strand
AACGGGGGCCGCCGCGGCGGCGGGCTCCCGCGCGGGCGGCTCCAGCTTTTCCAGGACCTGTGACAGGCGTTCCAGCAGGCGCACGGCCTCGGCCAGCTCCGCCTCGCCGTACGCCTCGGCCAGCCGGTCGGCGAAGGCGGCGTGGCCGGGGTCGATGCGGGCGACGGCGGCACGCCCCCGCTCCGTCGGCGTCAGCAGCTTGGCGCGCCGGTGTGCCGGGTTGGGCCGGTACTCCGCGAGCCCCTTGCCGACGAGCAGGTCGGCGACGCGCTGCACGCTCTGCCGGGTGATGCCCATGGCGCGGGCGATGCCGGACACGGGGAGGGGTTCGGAGAGGACCGCGCCGAGGACCTGCCACCAGGCGGCGGTGAGCCCGGCGGGCCGGACCAGTTCCTCCGCGACACCGAGGAACTGGCCGTTGAGCCGGAAGACGCCGAGCGCGCTGCGGCTGAGCAGGTCCTGCCGTTCCCGGCTCACAGCGCCCCGGCCTTGTCGAGGACGGCGTAGGCCTCCGCGTCGGAGTCGTGGAACAGCCGGTACCAGGCGTCCAGCACCTCACCGTCGTACACGCCCAGGAGGCGGAGAATCTCGCGGGCGAAGGCGACGGGTTCGGTGGGTCCGGCGGTGATCAGGCCGCCGTCGGTGAGGGCGTCGGTGTCGACGTAGCGGTCGCCGCCCGCGTAGCCGGTGGCGGCGAGGTAGAAGGAGACGGCGCTGGTGTGGGCGCGGTCGTCGAGCAGGCCCGCGCGGGCGAGGCCCGCGGTGGCGCCGCAGATCGCGGCGACGGGCGTGCCGGCGGCCAGGAACTCCCCCGCCGTGCGGGCGAAGGGCGCGAGGTCGTCGGAGGTGTCCCACAGGTCGGCGCCCGGCAGGATCAGCAGCGCGCCGTCCTCGGGGCGTACGTCCGCCAGCGCCGTGTCGGGCTGGATACGCAGGCCGCCGATGCTGGTCACCGGGCGGGCCGAGGGGCCGATCGTGCGGATCTCGTACCCGGCGCGGGCCAGGTGGGCGGTCGCGTGGCCGGTCTCCCAGTCGGCGAGGGTGTCGTAGACGGCGAGGTACACGGGCTTGCGGGAGGTGGCGGTGGTGCTCATGGGTTCCTCCGTGCGTCGTCGGGCGGTGCGGGGACCGGGTGTGGCGGGCTCGGCCGACCGCGAAGGCTTATGACAACATCCTGTCGAATTGCCAGCATGCTGTCAATGCGTTCGGCCTCCCGTGGCCGGGTCCGACCGTCCACGCCCGACAACCTGTCGCGGAATCCGCCCGTCCACGGAACAGGACGCCGATACCGCTTCCGCATCGCGGACATTTACGCTCACCGGCATGACCCCTCAGACCGACCCCCAGACCGGCGCGGCCGTGAAGGCCGCGGACCGCGCCCACGTCTTCCACTCCTGGTCCGCGCAGGAACTCATCGACCCGCTCGCCGTGGCCGGCGCCGAGGGGTCGTACTTCTGGGACTACGACGGCAAGCGCTACCTCGACCTCACCAGCGGGCTCGTCTACACGAACATCGGCTACCAGCACCCCAAGGTCGTCGCCGCGATCCAGGAACAGGCCGCACACCTGACCACCTTCGCGCCCGCCTTCGCCATCGAGGCCCGCTCCGAGGCGGCCCGGCTGATCGCCGAGCGCACCCCCGGCGACCTCGACAAGATCTTCTTCACCAACGGCGGCGCCGACGCCGTGGAGCACGCGGTGCGCATGGCACGGCTGCACACCGGACGCCCCAAGGTGCTGTCGGCGTACCGCTCCTACCACGGCGGCACCCAGCAGGCCGTGAACCTCACCGGTGACCCGCGCCGCTGGGCCTCCGACTCGGCGAGCGCCGGCGTCGTGCACTTCTGGGCGCCGTTCCTGTACCGCTCCCGCTTCTACGCGGAGACCGAGGAGCAGGAGTGCGCGCGGGCGCTGGAGCACCTGGAGACGACCATCTCCTTCGAGGGGCCCGCGACGATCGCCGCGATCATCCTGGAGACCATCCCCGGCACGGCCGGGATCATGGTGCCGCCGCCCGGCTATCTGGCCGGCGTGCGCGCGCTGTGCGACAAGTACGGGATCGTCTTCGTCCTGGACGAGGTCATGGCCGGGTTCGGGCGCACCGGCGAGTGGTTCGCGGCCGACCTGTCCGGTGTCGTGCCGGACCTGATGACCTTCGCCAAGGGCGTGAACAGCGGATACGTGCCGCTGGGCGGGGTCGCCATCTCCGGCGCGATCGCGGAGACCTTCGCCAAGCGGCCGTACCCCGGTGGCCTCACCTACTCCGGGCACCCGCTGGCCTGCGCCGCCGCCGTCGCCACGATCGGCGTGATGGCGCAGGAGGGCGTCGTCGACAACGCGAAGAACCTCGGCGCCTCCCTCGTCGGGCCGGGACTGCGGGCGCTCGCCGAGCGCCACCCGAGCGTCGGCGAGGTGCGCGGTGTCGGCATGTTCTGGGCGCTGGAGCTGGTGAAGGACCGCGAGACGCGCGAGCCGCTGGTGCCGTACAACGCCGCCGGTGAGGCGAACGCGCCGATGGCCGCCTTCGGGGCCGCCGCCAAGAAGGCCGGGGTGTGGCCCTTCGTCAACATGAACCGCACCCACTTCGTGCCGCCGTGCAACGCGAGCGAGGCGGAGCTGAAGGAGGGCCTCGCCGCCCTGGACACGGCGCTGTCGGTGGCCGACGAGTACACCGCATAGCCGGCGGGCGCACCGCATGATCACGGTCATTCGCACAAGCCCTTGAATTCGTCGAACGCGTAAGGTGGCGTGCTCGTACATACCGACGAGCACGCCATCCGCCGATGGCGCTCCGCCGTCGGACGGCGCGCGCGACGAGGAC
The DNA here is from genome assembly GCF_002154575.1 of Streptomyces bobili. GTDB lineage: Bacteria > Actinomycetota > Actinomycetes > Streptomycetales > Streptomycetaceae > Streptomyces > Streptomyces bobili. The sequence continues at coordinate 6,476 of NZ_MUBA01000374.1, read as the reverse complement.
GAGGGAGACGCCGACCATGCACGGCAGCAGGGGCAGCGGCAGCGGCGCCGTGACCCGTAGCACCCTGCGGCAGCAGATCGCCGACGCGCTGCGCGACGAGGTGCTGGGCGGACGGCTCCAGCCGGGCCAGGAGTTCACGGTCAAGGAGATAGCCGAGCAGTACGGCGTCTCCGCGACCCCCGTCCGCGAGGCGCTGGTCGACCTGTCGGCCCAGGGGCTGCTGGAGGCCGACCAGCATCGCGGCTTCCGGGTGCACGAGTACTCCGTGGCGGACTTCCGGGGCATGGTGGAGGCGCGCGGCCTGGTCATCGAGGGCATGTTCCTCGCCCTGGACGCGGGCCGGCACAGCTCGCAGAACCTCGCCGACCCGCGGATCGCGGCGGCCGTCGCCGGGGTGCGCCGGCGCGGCGAGGAGGCCCAGCGGGCCGCCGCCGCCGGTGATCTCACCGTGCTGATCGGCTACGACCTGCGGTTCTGGCGCGAGCTGAGCGCCCTGTTCGGCAACCCCTATCTCGCCGACTTCCTGAACCGGCTCCGGGTGCAGACCTGGGTGTGTCTCGTCCAGCATCTGCGCCGGCTGACCGACCTGCGCGGCCACCTGTGGTCCGGCCACACCGAACTCGTCGACGCCCTGTATCAGCGCGACACCACCACCGCCCGCGCGATCCTCGACGAGTACAACACCCACTCCGTCGCGCTGATCGAGCGGCTGGCGGCCGGATGAGCGCGACGGACACCGCCGAGGACCCCCACAGAGTCCCCGGGTCCCGCGGCACCACAGAGACCCGCGGCACCACCGCGTCCCGCCCCGCCGCTCGCCCGGTCCCCGACCTCTCCGTCGTCGTGCCCGCCTACAACGAGGAACGGCGGCTCGGCCCCACCCTCGACGCCCTCACCCGGCAGCTCGCCGCCGCCGGTGACCGGTGGGGCAGCTGGGAGATCGTGGTGGCCGACGACGGCTCCACCGACGCCACCCGCGAGATCGTCACCCTGCGCCGCGACCCCCGGCTGCGGCTGATCACCAGCCCCCGCAACCGCGGCAAGGGCCACGCCCTGCGGCTCGGCGTGGGCGCCAGCCGGGGACGCCGCGTGCTGATCACCGACGCCGATCTCGCCGTACCGGTGAGCGAGCTGGAGCGGCTCGACGCGGCGCTCTCGGAGGGCGGCGCGGCGGCGGCGGTCGGCTCCCGGGCCGTGCCGGGAGCGACGCTCGGCGACCGCCGGCACCCGGTGCGCGAACTCCTCGCCGGAGCCGGCAACCTGCTCATCCGCTGGACCGCCGTGCGCGGGATACGCGACACCCAGTGCGGGTTCAAGCTGTTCGACGGCCAGAAGGTCCGGGCCGCGTTCGCCGCCTCCCGGCTGGACGGCTGGGCCATCGACGTGGAGGTCCTGCGCCACTTCCAGCGGGCGGGCTGGCCGGTCGCCGAGGTCCCGGTGCACTGGTCGCACCGGCCCGGCTCCAAGATCCGCCCCCTGGACTACCTCCGCTTCCCGCGCGACCTCATCCGCCTGCGCCTCCCGGTCCCGAGGCCCGCCGACGCCGTCGCCACCGCCCTGTTCCTCGCCATGGCCGTCACGCTCTACGCCGGCCGCTTCTTCGACCCCGCCCGCCGCTACCTCACCGACTCCCTCCAGGACCAGAACCAGTGGGAGTGGTTCTTCGCGGTGACCGCCGACAACCTGGCGCACCTGCGGAACCCGCTGTTCAGCGACCTCCAGGGCGTCCCCGACGGCGTGAACCTGATGGCGAACACCGCCATGTTCGGCCTGTCCGTGCCGCTCGCCCCCGTCACGCTCCTGTGGGGCCCGGCCGTCGCCCTCAGCCTCGCCATGACACTGGGCCTCGCGGCCACCGCGGCGGCCTGGTACCGGCTGATCCTGCGCCGGCTCGTTCCGCAGCGCGGCGCCGCCTTCGCCGGAGCCGCGCTGGCCGCCTTCGCGCCGCCCATGGTCAGCCACGCCAACGCCCACCCCAACTTCGTCGTCCTGTTCATGATCCCGGCGATCATCGAACGGAGCCTGCGGCTGTGCGCGGGCACCCGGGTCACCCGCGACGCGGTGATCCTCGGCCTGATGGCCGCCTACCAGGTCTTCCTCGGCGAGGAGGCCCTGCTGCTGGCCGCGCTGGGCACGCTCCTCTTCGCCGCCGCCTATGCCGTCGTACGACCCCGCGTGGCCCGCGCCGCCTTACGGCCCCTGCTGCACGGCCTGGCGATCGCCGCGGCCGTCTGCCTGACCCTGGTCGTCTACCCGCTGGCCTGGCAGTTCTCCGGCCCGCAGAGCTACACCCACCTCGACCACGGCCCCGGCGCCGCCAACAGCGTGCGCGCCCTGCTCACCTTCGCCGAGCGCTCCCTCCTCGCGGGCGACGCCGACCGCGCCGCCGCCCTCTCCCTCAACCCGACCGAGCAGAACGCCTTCTACGGCTGGCCCCTGCTCCTCCTCGCCCTCGCGATCACCGTCGCCCTGTGGCGCCGGCCCGTCGTCAGGGCGCTGGCCGTCACCGCGACCGCCGCGGCCGTCCTCTCCCTGGGTCCGCGCGTCCACGTCCCGCTGACCGGCGCCGAGATCCCCGGCCCCTGGGCGCCGCTGGCCGGCCTCCCGCTGCTGGAGTCGGTCATCGTCAGCCGCGTCGCGCTGATCTGCGCGCCCGTCCTCGGCATGCTCCTCGCCCTCGCGATCGGCCGGCTGGCCCACGCCCGCTCCCTGGGCACGCAGTACGCCGGTCTCCTCGCCGTCTGCCTGGCCCTGCTCCCCCTGATCCCGGCCCCGCTGAGGTCCGAGCCGCGCGCCGAGGTACCCGCCTTCTTCACCGACGGCTCCTGGAAGGCGTACGTCCGCCCCGGCGAGTCCCTCGTGCCGGTGCCGCTGCCCGAGCCCGCCGCCGCCGAGGCCCTGCACTGGCAGACCACCGCCGGCCTCGGCTTCCGCATGCCGGGCGGCTACTTCAACCGGCCGTACGGCGGCGGTGACCGCAGCGGCGTCTACGGCGTCCCGCTGAACTGGACGGCGAGCCTCCTCAAGGACGTGCGGGAGACGGGCGTCACCCAGGTGATCGACGCCCGCGCGCGCGAGGAGACCCGACGGGACCTCGCGTACTGGCGGGCGGGCGCGCTGGTGCTCGTCCCGCAGCCGCACGACGGGCCGCTTCGGGCCACCGTGGACAAGCTCGTGGGCCGCCCGGGGACGTGGGTGGCCGGAGTGTGGGTATGGGACCTGCACGAAGGGAGCTGACGCGGGAGGCACCGACTACCCTTCCCAGTCCGGGCATGGAAGCCATGACCGTACGGGCACGGACCGTTCGGGCATGGAGCAATGACCACGCGACACCCTGAGTGAGGAGCTCTCTTTGGCCTGTGACCTGTGGCTGGTGCCGCTCGTCGACGTGTTGTGCCACACCCCCGACAATCCGTTCGCCGAGGAACTCGCGCAGTACAACAAGGTGCTCGCCGAGTCGGGACTCCCACCCGTGCCGGTGTACCAGTACATGCCGGGCCTGTCCGGAGACGTCGCCCCCGTGGCCGGCTTCGACTACGACGCCCTGCACTTCCTCCGCCGCGCCTACCTGCTCCAGGTGTGCGGGCTGCCGGTGACCCCGGTGGACGACCTGGGCGGCGACTACGAGCAGCTCCTGGAGATGTTCGAGTCCACCGCCCAGCAGTCCCACCTGGTCTGGCACTACGACCACGCGGGCGCCTACGTCCCGGTGGACTTCCCGCAGCCCCTGTCCAACGACGAACTCCTCGCCGGCGGCGGCCCGCTCGGCTCCGCCCAGTCCCTGCTGCGGGAACTGGAGTACGTCGCCCCGTCCATCGGCATCGATCCGGCCAATCCGCCGGCCGCGCCCCAGCCCCCGGCCGCCCCGACGGAGTTGGAGGAACCGGCGCTCGCGCCGCCGTACGACCCGAGCCCGTTCGCCCGCGAACGGCATGTCTGGCTCGGACTGCACGCGGCGGCGACGCGGAGTCTCGCGCAGGGGTCGATGATCGTGTTCAGCTGACGTCGGCCCGTCACAGGTCCGGATTCAGCGGCCGAGCTGGGCGAGGCCCTTCTGCACGTCGTCGACGTTCATGACCGGCGTGTAGGTGATCTCCGCGCCGAGCTGGAGGAAGAACGGCTCACTGATCACCGGCATCTGGGAGCTGTCCTGCATGTCGAAGACGATGTAGGCCGTGCGCTTCCCCTGGTCGGACGTGAAGTAGGCCGCCTCGGGCTTGATCTGTTCCAACGACTCCTGGATCAGCTTCCCCAGCGTGCCGTTGCGGATGGCCTCGTTGGCCTTCTCCGTGTCCATCCGTGCCTTGAGCAGTACGCGCATCGCACTCACCTTCTTCTGGTCGACGCGCGGGGTGTCGGTGTGGCTTCAGGCTATGCCTGTTCGCGGCATATCTCCCAGTGAGACGGGGGGCCGGCGAGACCGACGGCCGCCTTCCGCGTGCGCGGAAGGCGGCCGGGGCGATCTGTCGTCGGACCAGGGTCGTCAGATGAACGAGTTGATCTGGATCGTCTCGTCCCGGCCAGGGCCCACGCCGATCGCGGAGATCGGGGCGCCGGACATCTCCTCCAGCGCCTTGACGTAGTCCTGGGCGTTCTTCGGCAGGTCCTCGAAGGTCTTGGCCTTCGTGATGTCCTCGGACCAGCCCGGAAGGTTCTCGTAGATCGGCTTCGCGTGGTGGAAGTCGCTCTGCGAGTACGGGAGTTCCTCGACGCGCTTGCCGTCGATCTCGTACGCCACGCAGACCGGGATCTGCTCCCAGCCGGTCAGGACGTCGAGCTTGGTGAGGAAGAAGTCGGTCAGGCCGTTCACGCGGGTCGCGTAGCGGGCGATGACCGCGTCGAACCAGCCGCAGCGGCGGTCGCGGCCGGTGGTGACACCCACCTCGCCGCCGATGCGGCGCAGCGCCTCGCCGTCCTCGTCGAACAGCTCCGTCGGGAACGGTCCGGCGCCGACACGGGTCGTGTAGGCCTTGAGGATGCCGATGACCCGGCTGATCTTCGTCGGGCCCACGCCGGCGCCGGTGCAGGCGCCGCCCGCGGTCGGGTTCGACGAGGTGACGAAGGGGTACGTGCCGTGGTCGATGTCCAGGAGGGTGCCCTGGCCGCCCTCGAAGAGGACCACCTTGTCGTCCTCCAGGGCCTGGTTGAGCACCAGGACCGTGTCGGCGACGTACGGCCGCAGCTTCTCGGCGTACGCCAGCAGCTCCTCGACGACCTGATCGACCGCGATGGCGCGACGGTTGTAGAGCTTGGTGAGCAGCTGATTCTTGACGTCGAGCGCCGCCTCGACCTTCTGCTCCAGGATCGACTCGTCGTACAGGTCCTGTACGCGGATGCCGACCCGGTTGATCTTGTCGGCGTAGGTCGGGCCGATGCCCCGTCCCGTGGTGCCGATCTTCCGCTTTCCGAGGAAGCGTTCCGTCACCTTGTCGACAGTCACGTTGTAGGGCGTGATGATGTGCGCGTTGCCGCTGAGGAGCAGCTTCGACGTGTCGACGCCTCGCTCGTTCAGACCGCTCAGCTCGGAGAGCAGGACCGACGGATCGACGACGACTCCGTTTCCGATGACGGGCGTACATCCGGGCGACAGGATTCCGGAAGGGAGGAGGTGCAATGCGTACTTCTGGTCGCCCACGACGACCGTGTGGCCGGCGTTGTTGCCGCCCTGGTAACGCACTACATAATCCACCGAGCCGCCGAGCAGGTCGGTGGCCTTTCCCTTGCCCTCGTCACCCCACTGAGCACCGAGCAGCACAAGTGCGGGCACGCGCGTACACCCCTTCCGGGTGGGGCATGTCCAGGGTCAGGGGCGTACGCGGAGGCTCTCACCACCGCGTGCACCACGACCGTCGTCGGTCGCGGTACAGCGACCGCCTTCGGCCGCCGAGCGACCGTCGTCGGCCGCACACCGTCGGACCCGGATGCCCCGGAATAGACGAAGCCCCTGGCGCAATAGCGCAAGGGGCTCTTGCACAAAGATGCTACCCGAGGAAGCGAGGCAGGACCGAGGTGGCGACTTTCGCGACGCCGGACCAGCTGCTGGTGATCATCGATCCGGTCGCCCGGAGGACGGACGGAGAGTCCGTACGGATCGCGAAAGACGTGCTCAGCGCGGGTGCGGCCACGAAAGTGTGCCTCCCGGAGGACGCGGAGGAATTTGCCCGTGTCCTCGCGCGCCGGGGCTCGCGGCGGCCCGTCGTGATCGGTGACGACCGTGCGCTGCTGCGCGCGGTGGCCCTGCTGCACCGGCGACGGGAGCTGGCCGAATGCGTGCTGTCCATGGTGCCCGTGGGGGGCGCTCTGAGCGTCGCCCAGTCCCTGGGGGTGCCCCTGGGGGCCGTGGCGGCGGCGCGGGCCGTCCTGGACGGCGCCGAGCGCCGCCTGGACCTGCTCGTCGACGACAGCGACGGGGTCGTCCTGGGCACGCTGCGGATCCCGCCGCTGTCCGGCCAGGACGGACAGCGGCGGGATCCGCA
>NZ_MUBA01000373.1 GCF_002154575.1 Streptomyces bobili | reverse complement strand
GTCGGGCAGCGCGGTGGCGGCCAAGCGGTGGAGGGCCTCGCGGCGTTCGGCGAGCGGCGCCCTGCGGTCATCGGCCGTCGCCGCGAGCAGGTGGTCGAGCAGGGCGTGCAGCCGCCGGACGGTCTGCGGGTTGGCCGAGCCGTACAGAAGCGTCTCGTCGAGGGCCAGGGAGACGAGGTCGGGCCAGTGCTGGGCGGGGCAGGAGACGCGCGGCCGACCGTCCTCGTCCACCAGCCAGTAGGGCCCGTGAGCGCGGCCGGCCAGCCGCAGCAGCACGTCTTCGATCTGGTCCAGTGCCTCGATCGCCGTGGTCGGATCGTTGACGGCGGGAGACAGCGCCCTGATGGCGATGTCGGCCAGCAGACGCAGGCCGTACGCCGTGTCCTGCTCGATGCTGCGGCCGGGGCCGAAGCGGACGCACGCCGCCACCCGGCGGGCCAGCCGCCGCTGCCGGGCGTCGTCGGGATCCCGGCCCGGCGGTGGACGCAGGTACGCGACCGTGGTGCCGGAGCCGACGAAGTCGCCCACGGTGTGCAGGAAGCACACCTGGATGTCGTGGCGGGCGGCGAGCCGGACCAGCCTGGGCTCGTCGAGCGCGACGACAAGGGCGGGCTGTCCGCGGCGCCTGATGGCCTCCCCCTCTCCGCGTGGCGCCGGTGCGGGCGGCGGAGGTGGTCCGGACGCCGCCTGGGTGGCCGCGGGATACGTCTGGTCGACGACGGTGCGCAGGCGTTCCCCGACGGCTCTCGCGAGTCCGCCGCCGGTCACGGCGTGCCGGAGCGAGGCGAGCAGCGACAGCACGGTGACGGCGTCGGCCAGGACGAGGCCGACGGCGAGGGTCACCGTCACGCGGGGAACGTCGTCGTCGCGGACCTGGCTCAGCGCCACCAGTGCGAACAGGGCCGTGCCGATCAGCAGGCCGAACAGGACGAGGTAGCGGCTGAAGTGCCCGAGGGCCGCCACCAGGCGGGGAGACATGCTCTGCACCGTCTGCACGACGAGGGTGATGGCCGTGACGACGAAACCGGCGAGAGTGATCATGCCTCCGGCGATCGCGGCGAGCGTCGCCTGGGCCGTGGACGCGTCGAAGGTCAGACCGGCCTCGGGCAGATGCCGCTCCCAGCGGGGCAGCGTCCATCCGAGCAACGCTCCCGCGGCCACCAGAACGACGGCGACGGCGTGGCTGCGGTTCCGTCGGGCACGGTGTGTGCCCCGGCTGCGGAAGGCGGGACGCGCCCGCACGGAGCCCGTCATCCGCCGGGCGCAACGGTCGGGCGAGGGCCGCTCGCAGACCGGGCCACCTCACCGGTCTCGGCGAGGCGAGGGAACGTGCCCTGCAGTCCGCTCACCGGCCTCCTCCGTTCCCGGCGTCGCGACGGGGGACCTCGAGCATCGGTCGGCGCGGGTCGCGGCGCGAGCCGCCCGAGACCACTCGGGTGAAGAGGGCTCGCCCGGCCCGTGCGGACTCCTCCTACGGCGTACATCCGGTAGTCCGTTGCCGTGGCGCGGGTGAGAGTGGCACAGGGCCGCGCGCGCCGTCATGCGCTCACGTCGTCGCGTCGCCGGCTCCCGCATGCCGCTGCGAGGGAGATGCCGATGCCGCAGAACACGCAGTCCGAGCCCGCGGAGCCGGTGCTCGCCGAGGCCGACCGGGCGGTCGAGGCCACCGGCGCCAAGGGAACGCCGGCCGGACTCCCGGACAACCCCGCCGTCCCGCGCCCCGGCCTCGCCGCCGTCACCCTGTGAAGCGTCGAAATCCGGCGCCCCGTCGTCACCCGGCCGACCCGAGCGGCTCATGACCCACCCGGGAACCCTCATCCTGATCATGGCAGCGGCCGTACTCGCGCCGCTCCTCGTGTACGCGACCGGCCGACGGGTCCGGATTCCCCTGGTCATCTTCGAGATCTCGCTCGGCATCGTCATCGGTCCGGACGTCCTCGGCTGGGCCCGTCCCGACGACGTCGTCGACACACTCGCCGATCTCGGACTGTCGATGCTCATCTTCCTGGCGGGTTACGAGATCGAGTTCGCGGCGGTACGCGGCGACACCCTGCGCCGCTCCCTGTGGGCGTGGCTGGTCTCCCTGGGCCTCGGCATCGGTGTGGCCTTCCTGATCAGCGGTGGGGACGTGTTCGAGGCCTTCGTCATCGGCACCGCGCTGACCAGCACGGCGCTCGGCACGGTCCTGCCGATGCTGCGCGACAGCGGTCAGCTGCGGGGCCGCTTCGGAACCGTGATGTCGGCGTTCGGCTCCGTCGGCGAGTTCGGCCCGGTGGTCGCCGTGGCGCTGCTGCTCAGCGGACGTCGCCCCGGCGAGTCGGCGGCCCTGCTGGCCGGGTTCGGGGTGCTGACGGCCGGTGCCGTCTTCTGGGCCATGCGTCCGAGACCGCCCTGGTTCGCCCGGCTGACCGAGCGGACCCTGCACAGCAGCGGGCAGTTCGCGGTCCGGTTCGTGATGCTGCTGCTGGCCTGCATGCTGGGCCTCGCCGAGGTGTTCGGCCTGGACGTGCTGCTGGGCGCCTTCGCCGCCGGGGTCCTCACCCGCCTCGTGCTGCGCCGTGCCGTGCCCGAGAGCAGCGAGCAGATCCTCGGCAAGGTGGAGGCCATGGGATTCGGTTTCCTCGTGCCGCTGTTCTACGTGGTCACCGGCATCGAGTTCGACCTGCACGCGCTGCTGCACGACCTGGGAGCCCTCCTGCTCGTACCGGTCTTCCTGCTGCTGGTCCTGCTGGTGCGTGGCGCGCCGGTGTACGCGCTCGCACCGAGGGACCTCGGCCGTGCGGACCGCACCGCGCTGGCCCTGTTCGCCTCGACGTGTCTTCCCCTCGTCGTCGCGATCACGACCATCGGCGTGGATCAGGACCTCCTCGCCTCGGACGAGGCCGCGTCGCTGGTGGGCGCCGCGATGATCTCCGTACTCGTGCTGCCCCTGCTGGCGATGAGGCTGCGGTCGACGGCCGGGGACGCGAGCGGGGAACAGGCCGCCCACGGCACCGCGAAGGACGCGGAGGCGTGGTGACCGGCGCTCGGGCCGTCGGCCGGTCGGGTGCCGGGCAGGCCCGTGGCGGCGGCGTCCAGGACACGGGGGCCGGGGACCGCCGGCCGGCCTCCGGTCGCCTCGGCGCCTCACGGCACGCTCCCGTCACGGGGGTCGGATGACACGGCAGGGGCACTCCGGCGCGCCGCGGCCGCTCGTCAGGTTTCGTGCGGGCCGCCGCGGGCTGATCTGCCGCGTGCGCGGGAGCCGACGAACGAGCGCGGCGTGAGCCGGTTCGCGCGGGTGATCCGGCACGGATGGGAACGGATGGGCGCCCACACGCTGCTACGGCGCGGCCGTGACCTGGAGCTGATGCACCGGGCCATGGGGTTCGCGACCCTTGCCCTGGTCACCCTGGCTCCGCTGCTCATCGTGGTCGCCGCCGCCGATCCGCTCGGGCGCGGCGGCTTCGCGGCGTGGCTGGCGGACGGCATGGGGCTGTCCGGGCGGTCCTCGCGCCTGCTCACGGAGATCATCAGCCCGCCCCGCGCGGTGGTCGGCACCACCAGTGTGTGGGGCGGGCTGGCGCTCGCGGTGTTCGGTGTCGCCCTGGGAGCGAGCGTCCAGAACGGCTACGAGCGGGTGTGGAACCTGCCTCCCGGACCGTGGCACCGGGTCTGGCGTCAGGCGACCTGGCTGTGCCTGCTGACCGCGTACCTCTACCAGGAGGCGCAGACACGCAGTGCGCTGCACGGGCCGGAGCGCATCGTGCTCTCCTCGGTGACCGGCGTCCTGTTCTTCTGGTGGGGCCAGCGCTTCCTGCTCGGCGGTCAGGTCCGCTGGCGGGACCTGCTGCCCGGGGCGGTCGCCACCATGCTCGGCCTGATCGGCCTGCGAGGCTTCTCCTTCTTCGTCTTCACGCCGCTGATCGTGAACAACGCGATCAGCTACGGCACCGTAGGCGTCGTTCTCGTGGTCGAGTCCTGGCTGATCGGTGTGGGGTTCGTCGTCTACGGCGGGGCCCTGTTCGGCCGCTGGCTCCTGGATCACCACGGACCGCGGCACAAGGAACGGTGACGACGGGCGCCGGCGACGGCACGGCCGGTGTCGTCCAGTGGCTCAGGGCCCTTTCTGTCACCGGTCCACGGTCAGTACCCCGCGCGGGGGCCGCTCACCGCTGCCATGGCACCGGCCGGCCCAGGAACGCGGCGAGCCGGTCGATGGCCGGAGCCGTGGCCTCGACCGGTCGCGGTTCGGCGAACCTCCCCGTGCGGTTCTGGGAGGGGAGCTGGACCTCGGCGAACGCCAGGGACCGCTCGGCGAGGTCTTCGGGCAGCCGGAGCGGGATTCCGGTGGCCTGGGCCAGATCCCAGCCGTGGGCGAGCAGATCGTACAGGCGGATCTGCAGGCGCTCGGCACCCGTGGCGCTCCCCATGGGGCTGCGGAAACTCCGCTGCAGAACGCCGGGAGCGGAGAAGGCGGTCTCCAGCGCGGCGCTGGAGGCCCGGTAGGCCCGGACCGGGTCGTCACCGAGGCAGTCCGCTCCCCGCTCAGGCATCGGGCCGCCCTCGATCATGGCGGCGAACACCAGGTCCATGCCGACCAGATGCTCGACGACACCGCGCACGTCCCATTCCGCGCACGGCGTCGGCGCCTTCCACTGCTCGGGACCGATCGCGGCGATCAGGTCGCCGACAGGTCCGCGCGCACGCGCGAGATGGTCCACGGAAACGGCAGTAGTCATCCGGGGAGACTACGACGCCGGTCGTCCGCTCGCCTGTGGGTTTCCGCCGCGCCGACGTATTGGCGGAACCGGATGCCGCCGGGACGGCGCGGAGATCTCGGCGAGGACGGACGTACAGGATGCCGATGTGGACCGCCGGTCGTTGGAAAGGGGACACGGAGAAAGGAAGGACCGCCATGCCGACACAGGGATCCGCCGAGCGACCCACCGCCGAGCTGGACGACCGTTACAGTTCCGCGCTGCATCCGCGGCCGGGTGCCGCCGACGTCACGGCCACCGAGTGGGCCGAGGCCGAGCGGCAACTCCAGGCAGCCGAGATCTTCTGGGCGTCCACCGTGCGGCCGGACGGCCGGCTGCATGTCACCCCCGTGATCGCCGCCTGGCACGACGGGGTGCTGTACTTCTCCACCGGCCCGGCAGAGCAGAAGGCGAGAAACCTCGCGCACGACGCGCACTGCGCGCTGACCACCGGCGGGAACTCGCTCACGCGGGGACTCGACCTCGTGATCGAGGGGAAGGCGCAGCCGGTCACCGATCCCGCGGTGCTGGAGGAGGTGATCGCGGCGCACGAGGCGAAGTACGGGCCGCACATCACCTCGCCCGAGGGCACCTTCCACGGGATCGGGGACTCGTTCCGGACCGGGGACGCCGTGGTGTTCGCGGTCGCCCCGACCGTGGCGTACGGCTTCGGCCGGGACGACGGGGTCTACACCCATACCCGCTGGACGTTCTGAGCGACCGGGCACCACTCCGGCCGCCGGTGGCGCGGGCGGCCGGGTGCCCGCCGCGGACGGCATCGGGTGCGCGGGTGTCGCACCCCAGCCGATCAGTGACGCAGCATGCGGCGGCAGGCACCGAGGGCGGAGTGCGCGGGCCCTCGGTGTCCGGTCAGGCCATCGGCGAGGAGGGACACTCCGACGCCCAGTATCCACGCGTCCTTGGCCAGCGGGATTCCCTGCTCCGTGGGGCGCAGACCGCCTTCCTGGCGCATGCCCGGCGTACGCAGGTACAGGCCCAGGGTGCCGCACGAGAACCCGGTGAGCGCGGCCCCCGCGACAGCCGCGGGCACGACCGGCAGGAGCAGGGCGGCGGCAATGGCGATCTCGCCCGCCGACAGCAGCCTGGTGAACTTCTGGGCGTCGAGCGTGCCCAGGAAGGGGTATGTGGTGGTGGCGAACTGGTGGACCTGTTCAGCGGTGGCCTCGTCCGCGTCGCGTTTCGACAGCCCCGAGTTGAGGAAGAACGCGCCGACCGTGAGCCTGAGCGGTAGTTGCCGCGCCGCGCGGCCCCATGCCGAGTGCGATGCCATGCCGAGCCTCCCAACGTCGTCCCCGCCTACCACCATGTCATCCGCTCGAACCATGTCAAACGGTGGGGAAGTCGCCCGTACCGGCTGTGCGGCATCGATGGGTGAGCCGCCGCCGACAAGCCGGGCGCCAGATCAATGCCGCCCCCTAGACCCGCGTGGCTCCGAACGGGTGGACTCGCAGGGAGCCGTGCCGGGCGGGGGCCCTGGCCCGGGACGCAGGTGGTGACGTAGCCACCCGAGCCCCCTGACCTGGAAGAGGCGTCCCGCATGAGACGTATTCCGTCCCGCCGTCTGTTCACCGCAGCGCTGCTCGTGGCGTCCGTCCTGGCCCCGATGACGGCGATGCCCGCCACCGCCGTCCACGCCACGACCGCGGTCGACGCCGCGGCGGCCGACCGAGCGGGGGCCGTCGGCCGCCACGGCAAGGACGACTGTCCGCCGGACGGCTTCGGCCCCGAACTGACCGCCCGGCTGGACGAAGCCGTCGAGGACGTCCGGCGGCAGGCCGGCATTCCCGGCCTCGTCGTCGGACTGTGGATGCCGGGGAAGGGAAACTACGTCCGCGCGACCGGTGTCGCCGACACCACCACCCGCCGGCCGATGACCACCGACCAGTTCATCCGGATCGGCAGCGAGACCAAGACCTTCACCGTCACCGCGCTGCTCAAGCTCGTCGACGACCGCCGGATCCGGCTGGACGACCCCATCTCCGCCTACGTCCGCGGCGTGCCGGGCGGTGACCGCATCACCCTGCGGCATCTCGCCGAGATGCGCAGCGGCCTGTTCCCCTACAGTGCCGACCCGGACTTCGTGCACGATCTGCTGAGCGACCCCAGCCGTTCGTTCACCCCGCGGCAGGTGCTCGCCTACGGCTTCAAGCACGCCAACACCTTCGAGCCGGGGCAGGAGTTCCAGTACTCCAACAGCAACCTCATCCTCCTCGGCCTGGTGATCGAGAAGGTCAGCGGGCAGCGCCTCGCCGACTTCATCGACCGGCAAGTGCTCCGCCCGGCCCGACTGCACCACACGCTGTTCCCCGAGGGCGCCGAGTTCCCCGAGCCGCACCCGCGCGGCTACACCGACCAGACGCTGAACGGCGAGGTCGCCGACGCCACCGACTGGAACCCCAGCTGGGCCTGGGCGGCCGGGGCGATGATCTCCGACCTGCACGACCTGCGCCGCTGGGCCAGGATCGTCGCCACCGGCACGCTGCTGAGCCCGCGGACCCAGGCGGAGCGACTCAAGACGCTGCCGACCGGCTACCCCGGAACCAGCTACGGCCTGGGCATCTTCAAGTCCGGGGGCTGGATCGGGCACAACGGCTCCATCCCCGGCTACGAGAGCGTCACCGTCTACCTTCCCTCGCGGAAGGCCACGCTCGTCCTCATGCTCAACACCGACCGCATGTACGAAGGCAAGGAACCCTCCTCCCTCGTCGCCCGAGCCATCACCCAGATCGTGACTCCGGACAACGTCTACGACCGCCCCGTCCCGCCCCGCTGAGACGGCGGCGCCGCGGCGGACCCCGGGGGCCGGCCGGCGCGCACCGCGGCGTGGGTATCGTGATCGCGCATCCCGGCCGTCGGCCAGCAGCAGTGGACGGGGTGCGGCGAGCGCTCGGGTCTCGGTCACGTGAATCCTGACATGGGCGGCGGGACGGCCCTGCGGCCGGGATGCGCGATCACG
>NZ_MUBA01000372.1 GCF_002154575.1 Streptomyces bobili | reverse complement strand
GGATCATGCCGGCGTCGCGGGCAGCCGGGACGAACCGTCGGTCACGGCCGGCCTGATCCGAACGACAGACCCTACAGCGGCAGTGCCTGCGCGGTCTGGCTCACCTCGACGGAGTCGACCGGCGCCGGGACGGCCGCCGGCAAGGGCTCCGTCTCCTCCACCCGCTGCTGCGGAAACGACACCGCACGCAGTTGCCGCGGCCCCGACACGATCGCGTAGTCCTGCCCGAGGAACGGCGGAACGATTTCACCCGGATCCTCGCCGAGCGCCAACTGCACAGCCGCCCAAGGGGCGTTGACCCCGCACAGGGACAGCTGGTGCAGCCCTCCGGCCGGACGCGTGTTGACGTCCATCAGGACCGGCACATCCCCGAACATCCGGAACTGGATGTTGGACAGGTAGTGCAGCCCGAAGCCCTCGGCGATCCGCCGGGCCGGTTCCAGCCACTGCTCCTGAAGGGTGAAACCCCGGCGGCGGCCGTTCTTGGTCCGGCCGATGGACAGCCGGATGCGGTTGTCCGGACCGGTCAGGCAGTCCACCGACACCTCCGGCTGCTCCAGCCGCGGCATCACCAGCCAGTCCACCTGCTCCTCGGCCTCCTCCTCGGCCTGCTTCAACGCCTCGACGACCAGGTCCAGCTGGACGTACGGCGTCGGGAAGCCGCTGAGCTGCGACAGGGAGAACGGCGCGCGGGTGATCACGCGGAAACCCACGCCGCCCGCGCCGGACGCCGGCTTGAAGCACGCCCTGTGGCCGTCGGCCTCCAACTCATCGACAGCCGCGACGAGTTCGTCCGCCGTGCGCACCCGCCGCCACGGCGGCACGGGCACGCCGATCGCCTGGACGGCCTCGTAGGCGATCACCTTGTCGTGGAAGACGGCGACGGCCTCGGGCGGCGGTGCCAGGAGCGCCGTACCGGCCGCGGCGAAGTCGGCGCGGTGCGCCACGATCGCCGCCTGGTGCAGCCGGGGCACGAACACGTCGATGCCACGGCGACGGCACTGGTCGAGGGCGTACTCCACGTACCCGGCGGGGGACAGGCCCTCCGGCTCGAGATCGGCGGTGTCGGCGGCGGCCAGGACGGGAGAATCGGCGTCACCGTGCGTGGCGTGGATGTCCACGGCCCGGTCGCTCGGATTTCTCCGCAGCTGATCCATGAAGAACACGTTCTCCGCGTACGTGCGGTTGAGCCAGACGCGTACGCGAGAGACCATGCAGGCCACCTTTCACGGTTCGCGGGCAGGGCGAAGCAGGCCCGGCCCGGGCAGGGGGAGTGGAGGGACACCAAACCGCCGTGCGCGACGGGAGGTCGGGGCGGTGGTGTTGGGGCGATCATACGGGGTCCCGAAGGTGCCGCGTGCAACGCGCGTGTTACGGATTTTCCGATCATGTTCGTACGAGGTGGGAGCGCGGTAAGGATGGGGGAGCCGCGGTGTCGATCACGCATGCGCGGTGACGGGTGACAGTCGGGGAACGGGAGCACAGGGTGACGTCGACGGCCGGTGGAGCCGGGCAATTACTGGCCATCAGCGATCTGCACATCGGCTATCCGGAGAACCGGGCCCTGGTGGAGAGCATGGCCCCGGAGACCGACGAGGACTGGCTGCTGGTCGCCGGTGACGTCTCGGAGAACGTGGCCGACATCCACTGGACCCTGAAAACCCTCGCAAGCCGTTTCCGCAAGGTCGTCTGGACCCCCGGCAACCACGAACTGTGGACCCACCCCAAGGACACCGTCACGCTGCGCGGCGTCGCCCGCTACGAGCACCTCGTCGAGATGTGCCGGCAGCTGGACGTGGTCACCCCCGAGGACCCCTACCCGGTCTGGGACGGCCCCGGCGGCCCCGTCGCGATCGCCCCGCTGTTCCTCCTCTACGACTACTCGTTCCTCCCGGCCGGCTGCGCCACCAAGGAGGAGGGACTGGAGTACGCGCACGGGACCGGCGTCGTGTGCAACGACGAGTACCTGCTGCACCCCGACCCCTACCCGACCCGCGAGGACTGGTGCCGGGCCCGCGTCGCCGAGACCGAGCGCCGGCTCGCCGCCCTCCCGGAGGACCTGCCCACCGTCCTCGTCAACCACTATCCGCTGGACCGGCACCCCACCGACGTCCTGTGGTATCCCGAGTTCGCCATGTGGTGCGGCACCCGGCTGACCGCGGACTGGCACCGCCGCTTCCGCGTCGCCGCCATGGTCTACGGCCATCTGCACATCCCCCGGACCACCTGGCACGAGGGTGTCCGCTTCGAGGAGGTGTCGGTGGGCTACCCCCGCGAGTGGCGCAAACGCCCGCAGCCGCCGGGCCGGCTGCGCCGCATCCTGCCCTGGAAGGACGAGAGCGCGTGATCGAGGAGCTGCTGCCGGAGACGGTGATCGCCGTGGAGGCGCACGGCGAGGACGGCGTCCGCGAGTTCGGCGACGGCCCGCTGTACCCGCAGGAGGAGGCCCTGGTGGCACGGGCCGTGGCCAAACGCCGCCGCGAGTTCACCCTCGTACGCTCCTGCGCCCGCCGTGCCATGGAGAAGCTCGGCGTGCCCCCGCAGGCGGTGCTGCCCGGTGAGCGCGGCGCCCCGACCTGGCCGGCCGGGCTGGCCGGCAGCATGACCCACTGCGACGGCTACGCCGCGGCCGCCCTGGTCCGGGCCGGCGACCTGGCCTCGCTCGGCATCGACGCCGAACCGCACCAGCCGCTCCCGGACGGCGTCCTGTCCGCGATCGCGCTGCCCGCGGAGCGCGAACGGCTGCGCCGGCTGGCCGCGGACCGGCCCGACGTGCACTGGGACCGGCTGCTGTTCAGTGCCAAGGAGTCCGTCTACAAGGCGTGGTTCCCCCTGACCCGCAAGTGGCTGGACTTCAGCGAGGCCGACATCGAGATCGACGCCGGCCCCGCGGGCGCCGCCCAGGGCACCCTGCGGGCCCGCCTCCTCGTCCCGGGACCGGTGGTCGACGGCTGCCGCCTCGGACACTTCGAGGGCGGCTGGACCGTCGGGCGGGGACTGGTGGCCACGGCGATCACCGTCCCGCACGGCTGAGCCTCGCGGCGGACCGCGGCCCGCACCGTCCCTACGCCGCGGTCCCCGCCGTCACCGGTCCGGGAGCCAGCCGTGCAGCAGGCGGAAGAACTCCTCCTCGTTGCCCGCGAGCCCCGCGTCCGCCAGCGCCTGTTCCGCCTCGGCGAGGACGGCGGGCGGCACCAACGGCGGCCGGCGGTCGTACGGCGGACCGCCCGTGTCCTCCCCGAACGCCGCCCGGACGGTGTGCAGCAGCCGCAGGTACGCCTGTACGGCGGTGCGCTCGCGGTCGGTCAGTACGGCAGTGGGCATCGGTCGGCTCTCCCCGTGTCGGCGTCGTCTCCCCCGCGCCCGGCGGCGCGTGCGCCCCCGCACGGCGGCGCACCTCCCAGCTTGCCGCCCACCACTGACAATCCGGCTTTCCCCGGCACCGGTTCGCCCGCTTAGCGGAGGCGAAACGTCACCGAAATCCCCTGAAGGAAAGCATCCCTACGCTGGAAGGAAGGGCTCTCGGCCGACCGCCGGGAGCCACGGTGACGGGAGGCGAACGGGTGGCCGACACCCCGCAGCACCGCCCCGCGCGGGCCCCACGGCTGCGCCGGGTCGGCGACGGCGAACTCCAGGTGCGCCACCGTGTCCTGCACGGCTACCGGCGCGCCTTCCGGATGGCCGGGGAGGGACCGGCGCTGGTCCTCATCCACGGCATCGGGGACTCCTCCGCCACCTGGGCCGAACTGATCCCCGACCTCGCCCGCACGCACACCGTGATCGCCCCCGACCTCCTCGGCCACGGCGCCTCCGACAAGCCGCGCGCGGACTACTCGGTGGCCGCCTACGCCAACGGCCTGCGGGACCTGCTCAGCACGCTCGGCATCGAGTCGGCGACCCTGGTCGGCCACTCCCTGGGCGGGGGAGTGGCCATGCAGTTCGCCTACCAGTTCCCCGAGCGCACCGAGCGCCTCATCCTCGTCAGCGCGGGCGGTGTCGGCCGTGAGGTCAACCCCGGGCTGCGGCTGGTGTCGCTGCCCGGCGCCCATCTGGCGCTCTCCGCCCTGCGGTTGCCCGGCATGCGCCTCCAGGTCGGCCTCGCCGTACGGCTGATGAGGCTCCTGGACACCGATCTGGGGCAGGACGCGCCCGAGTTGCTCACCCTCGTCGACGCCCTGCCGGACGAGACCTCGCGCAACGCCTTCATCCGCACCCTGCGCGCGGTCGTCGACTGGCGCGGCCAGGTCGTCACCATGCTCGACCGCTGCTATCTGACCGAGGGCATGCCGACCATGCTGCTGTGGGGAGACCGGGACAGCGTGGTGCCGGTCCAGCACGCGTACGGGGCGCACGAGGCGATGCCCGGCAGCCGGCTGGAGATCTTCGAGGGCGCCGGGCACTTCCCGTTCCACACCGACCCGGCCCGGTTCCGCTCCCTGGTCGAGGAGTTCACCCGCACCACGGCGCCGGCGGACTGGAGCCGCGACCGCTGGCGCGGCCTGCTGCGCGAGGGCCGGCCCGGCGCGGGAGCCTCGCCGGCGGCCGGGGAGAGGGACCTGAAGGAAGCCAGCGAGCGCAGCGCCACGTGACGACCTGACGGACGGTCACCCCCAGGGCCGCTCAGCGGCCGGGCCGGTCCTGGGGCCCCAGGTATCCCAGTGCCGCCTCGATCCGGCCCGCCAGGTGGTCGCGCCGCCCGCGTCCGCGCGGCGCCGAATCGGCCAGCCACGTACGGCACTTGCTGGCGAGGAGCAGGCCGAAGCTCTCGGCGTCCCGCTCGTCGGCCTGGTCGGAGGGGCTGCGTGCGGCGACCTTGCGGACCGTCGCCCGAAGGTCCGCCTCGTCGTGGAGCAGCCGGGCCGCCACCGCGGCGCCCTCCACATGGTGGCCGTGGTGTCCCGCCTCCATGTGCCACAGTTCATGGCCGAGGATCACCAACTGGTGGCCGGGCGCCGTGCGTTCCTCGATCACGACGAGGTCCTGGTCGGCCATGTCGAGCCACAGGCCGCTGGCCGTGCCGGGCGGGAACGCGGCCGTACGGAAGGTGACCGGGCGTCCGCGGCGGCGGCTCATGCCCTCGCACAGGGCCGTGTACAGGTCGGCCGGGACGGCGGGAGCGGACAGGGTCAGGTCCCCGACCAGTTCGGCGCACAGGCGGCGCATGTCCTTGGCGATGCCCACGCCTCTCCTGGTTCGCCCCCTGCTCACGACTCGGGCCGCTTCACGCTCTCCAGGAGCATGTCCAGCCACTCGGCGACCTTGTCGCGGTGCTGGTCGGTGGGGAGTTGGGCGGCCCGCCAGGCGATCCCGCGCACTCCGTGGTCCTGGAGGAGGCGCTCCAGCGGATCCGGGGCCGCCGCGGCAGCCTCCCGCGCGGCGAGCTTCTGCAGCAGTTCCTGCTCGATGTGCTGCAGGGCACCGGCCAGCGCCTCCGGGTCCTCGGCCGTGAGGAAACCGGCGTGCACGCGGAAGAAGCGCTGGAGGGCGTCGCAGTGCTCCATGGTGGGGCGGCGGTCGCCGTTGATGAGGGCGCCCGCCTGCTGGCGCGACATGCCGGCGCCGTCGGCGATCTCCTGCTGGGTGTGTCTGCGGCCGTTGGGCTTGAGCCGGGTGCGGCGCAGCAGATCCAGGCGCTGCAAGAACCGGGCCTGCACATCCGGCTCGCCCGCCGGACGGCCGCTCAGAAGGGCCTTGACCACGGACTCGGGGACGCCGGAGGCGACGGACAGCCGCCCCGTGCCGAAGACCTCCGCGTGGGGTACGCCGAGCCGGTCGGCGAGAGCGGTGACGCGGGCGACGACGGCCGACAGCAGCACCGTCGCCGTGGCGCCCGGAACCTCGAAGCCATCCGTCACCGACAGGTCTCCTACGTCTCTCACGAGCCTCTCACGGGCACACGCGATCGCCGTGAACTGCCCGGAGAGTAACCGGTCTTTCGAACTCACATCCAGGTCTCGCCACAACTGTGGCCAATTTCAGCCGTCAACGAGCGCCGAATGCCACGATAGTTGACACGCAGCGTGCCGGGCATGAGGATCGGCACGCCGTGTGAAGGCCGCAGAGGCAAGAGGGGTGACCTCCCGATGGCATATCAGGCAGGTGGGCAGTGGCCGGTGCCGCGGCCCGTCCCCGAGAGTCCCGAGGCCCAGTCCTATCTACGCGACTACGCCACGTACCTGGAGGCCGTGCCCTTTCCCTCGGTCGTGCTCGACCACCGCTGGGACGTGGTCCTCGCCAACGCCGCTTTCGCGTCACTTTTCCGGGATGTGAGCCCGCACCCGACAGCTCAGCCGGACGACAACTTCCTGCGGTTCGTCCTGTTTCACCCGGACGCGCCCTCGGTCCTCGGCGACCACGAGGCCGGCTGGTGCCTGCCGATGCTCGCCCGGTTCGCCGAGACCCTCGAACGGCATGGTCACGATCCCGTCCTGCAGACGATCCGCCGCGAGATCGCCCAGGACCCCCTGATGGAGGCCGCGTACCGGCAGGGACTGCCGCACTGGGTCCGTGCCATGGGTGAGGACGCCGTCGAGCACGACGGCGCGGTCCGCACCCTGCTCCACCACGACCCGCGCCGGCCCGCCACCGAGTGCCGTATCGTCTGCGAAACTCCGCGCACCCTCGGCGAGATGGGGTACACGCGGATGACGATGGTGCCGCGCGAGGCACCCGCGCCGGCGCCCCGCCGGGTACGGCGTCCGCGCCGCACCGCCGGACACCTCAGCGTGGTCCCCGCCCCCGAGGACTGACCGGGCACCGTCGGCGTTCAGGTCGCCGACGGCGCCCGGGTCAGCGGGAGGGCGGCGGGTTTCGTCCTCACGCCAGGCCGTCGTCGCAGCCGAGTCGGCGCAGCGCCTCGCCGCGTGCGGCTCCGCACGTCACAGGTCCAGCACGAGCCGCTTCCCCCGGCAGCGGGACACGCAGATCATCATCGTCTCCCCGGCCTCCCGTTCCTCGTCGGTGAGCACGGAGTCCCGGTGGTCCGGGGCCCCGTCGAGGACGTCGGTCTCACAGGTGCCGCAGGTCCCCTCGGTGCAGGAGAACAGCACCTCGACCCCGGCGGCGCGCACGGTGTCCAGCACCGACACGCCCGGCGCGACGGTCAGCGTACGGCCGCTGCTCGCCAGCTCGACCTCGAACCCGGCGTCCTCGCCGCCCTGCCGCTCCTTCGCCTGGAACCGCTCTACGCGCAGCGCACCGGACGGACAGCGGGCCTCGACCGCGTCGAGGAGTGGACCGGGGCCGCAGCAGTAGACCAGGGTCCCCTCGGGCAGCGCGTCCAGCACGGGGCCGAGGTCGAGCAGTCCGGCCTCGTCCTGCGGGGCGAGGGTGACCCGGTCGCCGTACCGCGCCAGTTCCTCGGTGAACGCCATCGAGGCGCGGGAGCGGCCGCCGTAGAGGAGGCTCCACTCGGCGCCCGCCGCCTCGGCCGCCGCGAGCATCGGCAGGATCGGGGTGATGCCGATGCCGCCCGCGACAAAGCGGTAGCGGGGGGCCGGCCGCAGTGCGAAGTGGTTGCGCGGACCGCGCACCCGCACCGTGTCGCCCGGCCTCAACCGCTCGTGCACGTGGGCCGATCCACCGCGGCCGTGCGGCTCCCGCAGCACCGCGATCCGCCAGACGGAACGGTCCGCCGGGTCACCGCACAGCGAGTACTGGCGCTCCAGCCCCGGGCCGAGGAGGAGGTCGATGTGGGCGCCGGGCTCCCAGGCGGGCAGGGATTCGCCGAGTGGGTGGCGCAGGGAGAGGGCCCGTACACCGTCGGCGGCGGACTGTATGCCGTCGACGACGAGGTGTGTTTCGTAGACCGTGGTCATGCGGCGCTTCCGTTGTCGGTGTTTCCGTCGTTGGTGCTTCCGGTGTTTCCCGTGCTTGCGGGATGTCCGGCGGGGCTCGGTGGCCGGTGGCCCTCGGGGTGGCCGAGCATCCACTCCCACATCTCCACCGGGTCCTGGGCGGCGTGCGCGGCCCCGCAGTGGCAGGTGCCGTGCAGGACGTCCGTGCCCGGCAGCCAGGCGATGCGGTAGACCTCGCCGGTCGCTCCGCTCACCGGAGCACCTCCTGCGGCTTGGCGCCCTCCTCGACCAGCCGGGCGAGGATCCGGCGGGCGGCGAGGCCGCCGGTGTCGATGTTGATGCTCAGCTCCTGGTAGCCCGTCCGCTCCGAACCGAGCGTGCGCTGAAGGAGGTTGAGCGCGTCCACGTCCTGCATGACGACCGTGTGGTTGTTGCCGCGCAGGAACTCGGTGACCTCGTCGTCGTCCGTCGCCCAGTCCCGCGAGACCATCCAGAAGTCGTACACCTTGCCGTCCGAGGACGGAGTGATCGCGTAGGTGATCTCGGTGTGGAAGCCGTTCGGGTCGGTGCCGTCGGCCTCCGGCAGGACGCCGACGGGCGCGATGCGGCTGTGCAGCAGATACAGGCAGGGCGCGTGGTACTCGATGTCCTGCCAGCGGGTGATGCGGCCCTGGATGCCGGTCGAACGGGCGTAGAACGGCGGGCACTCGGCGTCGTCCATGTGCCGGCCGACCCGCACGATGCCCGCGCCCTCGTCGACCTCGGTGGTGATCGGCGTCTCCGCGACCTCGGGCGTGCCGATGTATCCGCCGTGCAGATACGTCTCGTGGGACAGGTCCAGCAGATTGTCGACCAGGAGCCCGTAGTCGGCGTCGATCGGTTCCATGCCGCGCACGGTGGTCCAGCCGGGGGCGTCCAGGTGCCGGGCCCGCGGAATCGTCCGCGGGTCGGCCAGTGCCGGGTCGCCGATCCACACCCACACCAGGGAGTCCTGTTCGACGACCGGGTAGGAGGCGACGCGGGCGGTGCGCGGGATGCGTTTCTGCCCCGGCACGTACACGCAGGTGCCGCTCGTGTCGTAGGTGAAGCCGTGGTAGCCGCAGACGATCCGGTCTCCGTCGAGGCGGCTCTCGGACAGCGGGAATCGGCGGTGCACACAGCGGTCGTGCAGGGCGACGGGCGTCCCGTCCTCGGTCCGGTACAGCACGAGGGGCTCTGCGAGCACCGTGCGCCCGAGCAGCTCCGCACGCCCGACCTCGTGGCTGTAGGCGGCGACGTACCACTGGTTCCTGGCGAAGTCGGTCGTGTGTGGCATGGCGTTCCCGTCCCTGTCGGCGGGGCTTCGTCGCCCCGCGTGCCGTCGTGGACTCAGGGTCGTGGCGGGTGCGCGGGCCGGGCAAGGCGGCTTCTGCCAGACGGAAGAGTCGGGTGGGCGGACGCCGACGGGCCCGGTGCTCAGGAAGCACCGGGCCCGTCATCCGCGCCGTCCCCGTCCCCACGGTCGGGCGCGGGTCACCACATGCCGCTCACATGTGGACGGTGGGGGCGGCATCCGCGTCGACCGCCGGGACGCCGCGCCGGTAGAGGACCGCCGTGAGGAGGGCGCCGGCGGCGAAGAAGCCGGCCGACCACCAGTAGGCGGTGGAGTAGGACTCCAGCGCGGCCTGGGCCTGGTTGAGCTTGTCGGTCGGGTCCTTGCCGACCAGGTAGGACGTGGCGGCGCTGGCGGCCAGGGTGTTGAGCAGGGCCGTGCCGATGGAGCCGCCGATCTGCTGCATGGTGTTGACGGAGGCGGAGGCGACTCCGGCGTCGTCGCTGGCCACGCCGCTGGTGGCGAGGCTCATGGCCGGGGCCATGATGAGGCCGATACCGAGGCCGGTGACCACCAGCGGGGGCAGCACATGGGTGGCGTAGGTGCTGTCCAGGCCGAGGCCGGTCAGCCAGACCATGCCGGCGGCGCCGAGGACCATGCCGAGCGGGACCACGATCTTCGGTCCGACCCGCGGGATCAGGACGCTGGTGGACAGGGTGGCGGTCAGCATGAGGGCGGCGACCATCGGGAGGAAGGCCAGTCCGGTCCTGACGGCGGAGAAGCCGAGGCTGAGCTGGAGGTAGTAGGTGAGGAAGAGGAACACACCGAACATTCCGGCGGCGGAGATCAGCATGGCGACGAAGGACGCGCCACGGTCACGGTCCAGCAGCACGCGCAGCGGCAGCAGCGGGTGCGAGGCCCTGGTCTGCCACCAGGTGAACGCCGTCAGCAGCACGGCGCCCGCGGCGAGGAAGCCCCAGGCGAGCGGTGAACTCCAGTCGTGGGACTCGGCGTTGGAGAAGCCGTACACGATGCCGAAGAGGCCGGTGGTGACCAGGACGGTGCCGGGGATGTCGAGCTTGGAGCCGCGGTCACGAGCCGTGCGCTGGAGCAGCAGGAAGCCGCCGACCAGGGCGAAGGCCGCGATGAAGAGGTTGACGTAGAGGGTCCAGCGCCAGTCCATGTACTCGGTGAGGACACCGCCGAGCAGCAGGCCGACGGCCGCGCCGGAGCCCGCGATCGCGCCGAAGATACCGAAGGCCTTGGCGCGTTCCTTCGGGTCGGTGAAGGTGGTGGTCAGCAGGGAGAGCGCGGCGGGCGCGAGCAGCGCGCCGAACAGTCCCTGGAGCGCGCGGCCCGCGACCAGCATCTCGAAACTGGTGGCGGCGCCGGCCAGGGCCGAGGCGGCCGCGAAGCCTCCCACACCCACCAGGAAGGCGGGCTTGCGGCCGAAGAGGTCGGCGATCCGGCCGCCGAGCAGCAGCAGACTGCCGAAGGCGAGCGAGTAGGCGGTGACGATCCAGGTCCGGTTGCCGTCGGAGAAGCCGAGGTCGGCCTGGGCGGAGGGCAGGGCGATGTTCACGATGGTCGCGTCCAGTACGACCATGAGCTGGGCGAGCCCGATGACGGCGAGGATCCACCACCGATGGCTGGGCCCGGCTTCCTCCGTCTGCCTACCGCTCTTCCCGAGCGACACCGTGTCCGGTGCTGCGGCTGTCTGAGCCATGGGGACGTACTCCAGTCGTGGTTCGTGTGACGAACAAGTAAAACGAAACGGTTTCGTACACCTAGCGTAGGTGCTCTTCGAGCGAAACGCAAACGTTTCGTTGGGGGAGGGGGAGGTCGGCGCGGGCCGAGCCATGTCCGGAGCGGCGCGGCCGGGACGTGCCCCGGTACGGTCCCGCACCCCCCGTACCGGCGACCTTCACATGGCGGCCATCCGGGCCTTCCCTCCCGTTGTGTCCTCTTGGAACACTCCTTGCGCGCGCATTCCGCAGCGAACGACCGGCCGCCGAACACGCCCCGCACGAGAGGTCCTTCACCCATGTCCGAAGTCAACCGGCGCAGATTCCTCCAGATCGCGGGTGCCACCACGGCGTTCAGCGCGCTGTCGAGCAGCATCGAGCGGGCCGCGGCCCTGCCCGCCCACCACCGCACCGGGACGATCGAGGATGTCGAGCACATCGTCGTCCTCATGCAGGAGAACCGGTCGTTCGACCACTACTTCGGCAAGTTGAGGGGCGTGCGCGGCTTCGGGGACCCGCATCCGGTGACGCTGCCGAACGGCAGGTCGGTGTGGCACCAGTCGGACGGCACCAAGGACCTCCTGCCGTTCCACCCGACCGCCGACGACCTCGGCATGCAGTTCCTCGAAGGCCTCCCGCACAGCTGGCCCGACGGCCAGGCGGCCTACAACGGCGGCAGGTACGACAAGTGGGTGCCCGCGAAGGGCACGACGACGATGGCGTACCTCACCCGTGAGGACATTCCCTTCCACTACGCGCTCGCCGACAGGTTCACCGTCTGCGACGCCTACCACTGCTCGTTCATCGGCTCCACCGACCCGAACCGCTACTACATGTGGACGGGTCACACGGGCAACGACGGCCAGGGCGGCGGCCCCGTCATGGGCAACGACGAGCTGGGCTACGACTGGACGACGTACCCCGAGCGGCTGGAGAAGGCGGGCGTCTCCTGGAAGATCTACCAGGACATCGGCGACGGCCTCGACGCGCAGGGCTCCTGGGGCTGGATCCAGGACGCCTATCGCGGCAACTACGGCGACAACTCGCTGCTCTACTTCAACAAGTACCGCGATGCCTCCCCCGGTGACCCGCTGTACGACAAGGCCCGCACCGGCACCGACGTCAAGAACGGTGACGGCTACTTCGACCGGCTCCGGGCCGACGTCAAGGCCGGCAAGCTGCCCGAGATCTCGTGGATCGCCGCCCCCGAGGCCTTCTCCGAGCACTCCAACTGGCCCTCGAACTACGGTGCCTGGTACATCTCCCAGGTTCTGGACGCGCTCACCTCCAACCCGGCGGTGTGGGCGAAGACCGCGCTGTTCGTCACGTACGACGAGAACGACGGCTTCTTCGACCACCTGGTGCCGCCGCTGCCGCCGGCGTCCGACGCACAGGGCCGGTCCACCGTGGACGTCACCCTGGACCTGTATCCGGGCGCCGCCGACCGCGTCGCCGGTCCGTACGGCCTCGGCCCACGCGTGCCGATGCTCGTCGTCTCGCCCTGGAGCAAGGGCGGTTACGTCTGCTCCGAGACCCTCGACCACACCTCGGTCATCCGCTTCATGGAGCGCCGCTTCGGGGTGCACGAGCCGAACATCTCGCCCTGGCGGCGAGCCGTCTGCGGTGACCTGACCGGGGCCTTCGACTTCTCCCGCAAGGACACCGCTCCGGTCGCCCTGCCCGACACCGACGGGTACGAGCCGCAGGACCGCGAGCGCCACCCCGACTACCGTCCCACCCCGCCCGCCGAGGGCGCCCTCCCCGGGCAGGAGCGCGGTCTGCGGCCCGCCCGCCCCCTCAAGTACGCGCCGTCCGTGGACGGTTCGGCAGATCCGGCCACCGGGAGGTTCACGCTCACCTTCGCCTCGGGCGCCAAGGCGGGCGCCGCCTTCCTGGTCACCTCCGGCAACCGCACCGACGGGCCTTGGACCTACACCACCGAAGCCGGCAAGAAGATCTCCGACACCTGGAACGCGGCGTACTCGGGCGGCTCCCACGACCTCACCGTGCACGGGCCGAACGGCTTCCTGCGCGTCTTCAAGGGGCCGGGCAAGGCCGCGGGACCCGAGGTCGTGGCGCGGCACGTCGGCGACGACGTGGAGCTGACCTTCACCAACCGGGGCTCCGCGACGGTGGAGCTGAAGGTGGCCGACGGCTACCGCGGCCGTACGACGACGGTACGGGTCAAGGTGGGTGCCGTCCTCAAGCGCACCGTCGACCTGAGCGGCAGCCGGCGCTGGTACGACCTCACGGTGACCTCGGTCGCCGACCCGTCGTTCCAGCGGCGGTTGGCCGGGCACGTCGAGAACGGACGCCCTGGTGTGAGCGACCCTGCCATCGTCACGGAGTGAGTGTGCCGCGAGGGTAAAAGCCCGGTGAACACCGCATCGTGGGGGCTGGTCAGGTCCGGGTGGGCTCGGGGTAGTGTGCCCCGGTGACCACGCATTCGAACACACCTGCAGGTTGGTATCCGGACCCGCACGGGGCCGACCGGACCCTGCGTTACTGGGACGGATCCCAGTGGACCGAGCACACCCACGCCGAGCAGCAGCAGGCGCAGGGTCAGCCTCAGGTACCGGCTCAGCAGCCCGTGCAGCCGATACCGGCGCAGCCCTTCCAGCCGCAGGTGCCGGCCCAGCCCGCCGCCGGACCCGACCCCCGCGTCCAGCAGCAGGTGCAGCAGCAGGCGGGCGTCGCGGCGGGCGGCCCCGGCGGCGGCACGCTGTTCAGCGAGCCGGTGCTGGTGGTCAACCAGAAGGCCAAGCTGATCGAGCTGACCAACGAGTACAAGGTCATGGACCAGCAGGGCAACCAGCTCGGTTCGGTCGTGCAGGTCGGGCAGAGCGCGCTGAAGAAGGTCCTGCGCTTCGTCGCCAGCATCGACCAGTTCATGACGCACAAGCTGGAGATCCGCGACTCCTACGGTCAGCCGGTGCTGCTGCTGACCCGCCCGCGCAAGTTCCTGAAGTCGCGGGTGATCGTGACGCGTCCCGACGGGCAGCCGGTCGGCGAGATCGCCCAGCAGAACGTCTTCGGGAAGATCAACTTCGCCATCAACGCGGACGGCCGGCAGGTCGGCGCGATCAAGGCGGAGAACTGGCGGGCCTGGAACTTCGCGATCGTCGACCACGCCGACAACGAGGTCGCCCGGATCACCAAGACCTGGGAAGGTCTCGCCAAGACCCTGTTCACCACCGCGGACAACTACGTCCTGCAGATCCACTACCAGCTGCCCGAACCCCTGCTGAGCCTGGTCGTCGCCACCGCGCTCACGGTGGACACGGCGCTGAAGCAGGACTCCCGCGGCCTCGGCTGACGCCGGTCACCGTGACGTGAGGTGCCCCGGTCCCGTGGCCGGCCGGGGCAGCAGCGCGGGGTCGGCGGAAGCCGTCCGCGGCTTCAGCGCCAGCACCGCGGCCACCGGATGCTCATCGTGCTCGTCCTCGTGGCGCACGGCAGGCCTGTCGTCGTGGCGCACGACGTGGCGCGGGGTGTGTCCCGAGGCGTACAGCGCCGCGAGTTCCGCACCGGGGCCCACCGACGGAGCCGTCGAAGGCATGGCGGCTGCCACCTCCGCAGAAGCCGCGACGGGCTGCGGCGTCGCGCGGGACAGCAGGACCACGCCCCAGGCGGAGAGTCCCGCCCCGCCGGCCGCGAGGAGCACGCCCGCCGCCCCGCCCTGGAGCCGTTCGCCCAGCAGCGTGAGGCCGATCACCGCGGCGGCCAGCGGGTTCGCCAGTGTCACCACCGCCAGCGGGGCGCCCAGTCCGCCCCGGTAGGCGGTCTGCGACAGCAGCAGCCCACCCGTGGCGAAGGCGGCCACCAGCAGCGCCACCCCGATCACCTGCACGCTGAGCACCGGGCCGGACCGGTCGGTCGCGGCCACCGTCACCGTCTGGGTGAGCGCGGAGGCCACCCCGGAGGCGAAACCGGACGCGCCCGCGTGCCGCAGACCCGGCCGGGTGCCGGGCCGGGCCACCAGCCCGATCAGCGCCGCCGTCACCCCCGCCACCGCCACGGCCTCGGACCCGCTCAGTACGTCGTCGGGGGCCGGACCGGACGCCGTGACCAGGATCGCGGCCAGCCCGAGCAGGGTGAGGGCGGTGCCCCGCCACTCGGCCGCGCCGACCCGCCGCCCGGCGATGCGCGCCCCCAGCGGCACCGCCGCGACGAGGGTGAGCGCGCCGAGCGGCTGCACCACGGTCAGCGGGCCGTACTTGAGGGCCACGACATGCAGCACGGCGGCCCCGCCGTTGAGCCCGACCGAGGCCCACCACGCGCCGCTGCCGAGCATGCCGACGACACCGGTGCCGGGGGAGCGGGAGGCCAGCCGCTCCTGGGCGACGGCCGCGGCAGCGTAGGCGACCGCGGAGAACAGCGACAGGACGACGGCGAACAGGGCGGCGTTCATCGGCCGGTCCCCACGAGCACCGGCTCCTGGGCGACCTTCTCCTGGGCGACCGTCTCCTCGGGCACCTGCTCCTCGGCCGGTACGAGGGCGGGCGCACCGCGTCCGGCCGTCGTCGCCGTGCGCCGCGGCGCACGGATCACCAGGAGAGCGACAGCGAGGAGCGCGGCGGCCATGAGCGCGTCGAGCCAGTAGTGGTTCGCGGTGCCCACGATCACCAGGAGCGTGAGCAGCGGGTGCAGCAGCCACAGCCACCGCAGGCGCGACCGGGTGGCGACGATCAGCCCGACGGCGACCATCACCGCCCAGCCGAAGTGCAGCGACGGCATCGCCGCGAACTGGTTGGACAGGGTGTCGGTCTGCGGCGGCCCGTACACCGAAGGCCCGTACACGCGCGCGGTGTCGATCAGGCCCGTCGAGACCAGCATCCGGGGCGGCGCGAGCGGGAAGGCGAGATGGGCGACCAGGGCGGCGGCCGTGACGGCGGCGAGCACCCGGCGGGCCCAGACGTAGTGCGCGGGGCGTCGTAGGTAGAGCCAGATCAGGAAGGCGGCGGTGGCGGGGAAGTGCACGGTCGCGTAGTAGGTGTTCGCGATGTGGACCAGGCCGTCGCCGTGCAGCAGCAGGGACTGCACCGTGTCCTCGTCCGGCAGCCGCAGCCACCGTTCCGCGTCCCACACGCCATGCGCGTTGCGGAACGCCTCGGCGGTGTGGCCCGTGGCCAGCTGACGGCCGAACTTGTAGACGAGGAAGAGCCCTGCGACGAGCAGGAGCTCCCGGACTAGCGGCGGCCGTACCGGTGTGGCCGGTTCCGCTTCTTCAGGCTCGGTTCGGGCATTCATCCCCCGGCCCCTTCACTGACGTGGTGCGTGTGGGTGGTGCGTATGCGTTTGCGTGTGCTTGGTGCGCGTACGCCTCGCTGCTGTTGCTGCTGTTGCTGCTGTTGCTGCTGTTGCTGCTGATGCCGCTCGGGCGGGAAGGCTTGTGGCCGGTAACCCATGCATGCACCATCGATACGACATCGTACCGATACGCCAGTGTACCGATACGAATGAGTACCGGTACACTGGCGTATCGATTGAGATAGGACACACTGGTACGGCCCCCTCGGGGGCCGCCGGACAGCAGTGAGGAGAAGGGCCGAATGACGTCGCAGGACGCGGACGGACCGGAGTCGGTCGCCGCCTCGCGCCGCTCCAAGCTCACGCCCGAGCGTGAGCAGGAGTTCTTCGACGCCGTCCTGGAGCAGATCCGCGAGTGCGGGTACGAGGCCGTCACCATGGAGGGCGTCGCCACCAGTACCCGGTGCAGCAAGTCCACGCTGTACCGGCAGTGGAAGACCAAGCCCCAGTTCGTGGTGGCCGCCCTGCGCTCCCGCCGCCAGTCGCGGCTCGCCGGGATCGACACCGGCTCACTCGCCGAGGACCTGCGCGAGGCCGCGCGGGGAGCCGCCCGCTGGTCCATGACCGACACCAAGCTGCTCCAGGCGCTGGGGCACGCCGTCACCCAGGACGCGGACCTCGCGGGCGCGCTGCGCGAGGCGATCGTCGAACCGGAGATCACCGCGCTGCGGGAGATCCTGCGCCGGGGCGTCGAGCGCGGCGAGGTCGAGGCCGGCCATCCGGCGCTGGAGTACATCCCGGCCCAGATGTTCGGCATGGTCCGCGCCCGCCCCGTGGTGGACGGCGAATACGCCGACGAGGCCTACCTGCTGCGCTTCGTGGAGGCGGCCGTACTGCCGGCACTGCGCCTCGGCCCCGAAAGACCCAGGCCGCCGTCCGCGGGATGACCGGACGGTGACCTGACCGCGCCGCCCCCGTCCCCACGGTGCGGCGCGGTCAGGTCACCGT
>NZ_MUBA01000371.1 GCF_002154575.1 Streptomyces bobili | reverse complement strand
GCCCCACACCGCGCACCACCACCCTCACCCCGTCCCGCCCACGAAGAAGTGGAAGCACCTCCATGCGCAGAAAGACCAGCCGCCTGCTTCGCGGCATCGCCCTCCTGTCCACCCTCGCCCTGGGCGCCACCGCCTGCGGCGGCTCGGACGACGACTCCTCCCAGAAGGCGGTCTCCGCCTCGGATCTCGACGCGGCCCTGAAGAAGGGCGGCACGGTGACGGTGTGGTCCTGGGAGCCCACGCTGAAGACGGTCGCCGCCGACTTCGAGAAGAAGTACCCGAAGGTCAAGATCAACCTCGTCAGCGAGCGGTCCGGCGACAAGCACTACACCGCGCTGTCGAACGCGATCTCGGCCGAGAAGGGCGTCCCGGACGTCGCGCAGGTCGAGTACTTCGCGGTGAGCCAGTACGCGCTCACCAAGGGCCTGTCCGACCTCGCCCCCTTCGGCGCCGACAAGCTGGCGTCCAAGTACACGCCGGGTCCGTGGAACGCCGTCAGCGAGGACAAGGCGGTCTACGGCCTGCCGATGGACTCCGGCCCCATGGCGATGTTCTACAACAAGAAGGTCTTCGACAAGTACAAGATCGCCGTCCCGACCACGTGGGACGAGTACGTCGTCGCCGCGCGGGCGCTGCACAAGGCCGACCCCAAGGTCTACATCGCCAACGACGCCGGTGACGCGGGCTTCACCACCAGCATGCTGTGGCAGGCCGGTTCGCGTCCGTACAAGGTCGACGGCACCAACGTGAAGATCGACTTCAACGACGCGGGTGCCAAGAAGTACACGGACACCTGGCAGAAGCTCATCGACGAGAAGCTCGTCTCGCCGATCAACGGCTGGACCGACGACTGGTACAAGGGCCTGGGCGACGGCACCATCGCCACCCTGACCACCGGCGCCTGGATGCCCGCCAACTTCGTCACCGGTGTGCCGAACGCGGCCGGCGACTGGCGCGCGGCCCCCATGCCGGCCTGGGCCAAGGGCGAGAAGGCCAGCGCGGAGAACGGCGGCAGCTCGCTGACGCTGCCCTCGCTCGGCAAGAACAAGGAACTCGCGTACGCCTTCGTCGAGTACGCCAACTCCGGTGACGGTGTGCAGACCCGCGTCAAGCAGGGTGCCTTCCCGGCGACCACGGCGGAGCTGCAGTCCGCCGAGTTCCAGGGCACCAAGTTCGACTACTTCGGTGGCCAGGAGGCGAACAAGATCTTCGCCGACTCCGCCGCGAACGTCGCCGACGACTGGTCGTACCTGCCGTTCCAGCAGTACGCCAACTCGATCTTCAACGACACCGTGGGCAAGGCCTACGTCTCCGGCACGAAGCTGTCGGACGGTCTGAAGTCGTGGCAGGACGCCTCGGTGAAGTACGGCGAGGAGCAGGGCTTCACCGTCGAGAAGTAGGACAGCACCAGACGCCGGGCGGCGCGGGCGATCTCCGCGCCGCCCCCGTGCACCACACCCGGAAGGACCGCCATGATCTCCACCCTCCACTCCCGCCGTCGCGGAGCGGACGGTGACCCCGCCCCGCGTCTGGCCTACGGCGCCGACTACAACCCCGAGCAGTGGCCCCGGGACGTGTGGGAGGAGGACGTACGGCTGATGCGCGAGGCCGGCGTCACCGTAGTGTCCGTGGCGATCTTCTCCTGGGCCCGGATCCAGCCGACCCGGGACACCTGGGACTTCGGCTGGCTCGACGAGGTCATGGACCTGCTGCACGCGGGCGGCATAGGCGTCGACCTGGCCACCGCCACCGCCTCCCCGCCGCCCTGGCTGACCACCGCCCACCCGGAGATCCTGCCGGTGACGGCGAACGGTGAGACGGTGTGGCCGGGTGCCCGCCAGCACTGGCGGCCCACCTCCCCGGTCTTCCGCGAGCACGCCCTGCGGCTGGTGCGGGAGCTGGCGGCCCGGTACAAGGACCACCCCGCGCTGGTGGCCTGGCACATCTCCAACGAGCTGGGCTGCCACAACATCTTCGACTACTCCGACGACGCGGCCCGCGCCTTCCGCGGCTGGCTGCGCGCCCGCTACGGCACGCTGGAAGCCCTCAACCACGCGTGGGGCACGGCGTTCTGGTCGCAGCGTTACAGCGACTGGGAGCAGATCCTGCCGCCTCGGCTGACGGCCTCGCACCCCAACCCGACGCAGCAGCTGGACTTCAAGCGCTTCTCCTCGGACGCGCTCAAGGACTACCTGCGCGCCGAGCGGGAGGTCCTGCGCGAGCTGACGCCCGAGGTTCCGGTCACCACCAACTTCATGGTGATGGGCGGCACCAAGGGCATGAACTACCCGGACTGGGCCGACGAGATCGACTTCGTCTCCAACGACCACTACGTCCACCCCGGACCGCAGGACCGCGACGAGCTGTCCTTCTCGGCGAACCTCGTCAGCGGCATCTCCGCCGGGCGGCCCTGGTTCCTGATGGAGCACTCCACCAGCGCCGTGAACTGGCAGCAGGTCAACGTGGCCAAGCGGCCCGGCGACCTGGCCCGCGACGCGCTGCTGCACGTGGCGCACGGGGCGGACGCGGTCTGCTACTTCCAGTGGCGGCAGTCGGCGGCCGGAGCCGAGAAGTACCACTCGGCGATGGTTCCGCACGCCGGCGCGGACAGCGACCTGTTCCGGGCCGTGGCAGCGCTCGGCGACACCCTCAAGACCCTCGCGCCGGTGGCCGGGACCGAGCGCGAGAGCGCCCGCGTCGGCATCCTGTACGACTGGGAGTCGTGGTGGGCCAGCGAGCAGGACTCGCACCCCACCTCCCTGCTCGACTACCGGCAGGAGGCGCTCGACTGGTACTCGGCGCTGCTCGCCCTCGGCGTCCGCGCCGACCTCGTCACCACCCGCGCCGACCTCGCGGCCGGCGCCCGGCTCGTCCTGCGGGAGGAGCAGGTGCTCGGCCGGGTGGGCGAGGAACCCGGCCGCCTGACGAGCCGGCTCGTCGTCCGTGTGGGCGGACGCGTCGTCCTCGACCAGGAACTCTCCTGCGGGCCGGGCGCTCCCGGCGGCTGGGACGGGCCCGCCGTCCTCGCGGGACATCGCGCCGTCGGCCAGATCGTCGTCGTACGGCCGGAGTTCGCGGCCGATCCCGTCACCGCCCGGATGCTCGGCGAGAGCGCCACGCTCGTGCCGCTGGCCGGGCCGGCCGCGCTGGTCACCGCGGTCGCGGCGGACGGCCTGCGACTGCGGCGCGTGCTCGACGAGGCCCTCAAGTCCTTGGCCTGACACGTCCGTTCATCCGGTGAGCGGGACGTGGGTATCCGGTTATCGGATTGGCAAAGAAGGCCGACTACACCTGTTCTCAGGGACCTCACAGCGGCAAGGATCCCCGTACTGACGTTCTGAAACTGACGAACTGACGAACTGAGATACGGGGAGGGCCCACTTGAGGGACATACGACCGACCAGAAGGACCGCGGCGCTCGGCTCGGCCGGCGCGCTCGTCGCCGCGACACTGGTCGCCGGAGCCGTCATGGCGCCGACCGCGAGCGCGACCGGTGACCGGTCCGGGGCCGGCGACCGGTCGGGGCAGAACCGCGAGATGCGCGGCGCCGCGATCGCCGCGGAGCGGGCCGCGAAGGCCGGCATCGACTGGCAGGACTGTCCGGCCGACTGGGGGCTGGAGAAGCCCATCCAGTGCGGCTATGTGACCGTGCCACTCGACTACGCCAAGCCCCACGGCAAGCAGATCAAGATCGCCGTCGACCGCATCGGCAACACCGGTACCAAGGAGGAGCGCCAGGGCGCCCTCGTCTACAACCCCGGCGGCCCCGGCGGCTCCGGCCTGCGCTTCCCGCGCCGGGTCACCACCAAGGCCCCCGTCTGGGCCAACATCGCCAAGGCCTACGACTTCGTGGGCTTCGACCCGCGCGGTGTCGGCCACTCCGCGCCCATCTCCTGTGTCGACCCGCAGGAGTTCGTCAAGGCGCCCAAGGCCGACCCGGTCCCCGACACCGAGGCCGACAAGCGCGCCCAGCGCAAGCTCGCCCGCGAGTACGCCGAGGGCTGCTACGAGCGCAGCGGCGGCATGCTGCCGTACATGACCACGCCGAACACCGTGCGCGACCTCGACGTGATCCGCGCCGCCCTCGGCGAGAAGAAGCTGAACTTCCTCGGCGTCTCCTACGGCACCTACCTCGGCGCCGTCTACGGCACCCTGTTCCCGGGCCACGTGCGCCGCATGGTCGTCGACAGCGTGGTGAACCCCTCGCGCGAGAAGATCTGGTACGAGGCCAACCTCGACCAGGACGTCGCCTTCGAGGGCCGCTGGAAGGACTGGCAGGACTGGGTCGCCGCCAACGACGCGACCTTCCACCTCGGCACCACCCGCGCCGCCGTCCAGGCCAAGTGGCTCGAACTGCGCGCCACCGCCAAGAGGAGCCCCCTCGGCGGCGTCGTCGGCCCCGCCGAGCTGATCTCCTTCTTCCAGAGCGCCCCGTACTACGACTCCTCCTGGGTCCCGGTCGCCACCGTCTTCAGCAAGTACGTCGCCGGTGACACCCAGGCCCTCATCGACGCCGCCGCCCCCGACCTGTCGGACACGGCGGGCAACGCGAGCTCGGAGAACGGCAACGCCGTCTACACGGCCGTCGAGTGCGCCGACGCCAAGTGGCCCACCAGCTGGACCAAGTGGGACCGCGACAACACGCGGCTGCACAAGGACCACCCGTTCATGACGTGGGCGAACGCCTGGATGAACCTGCCGTGCGCCACCTGGCCGGTCAAGCAGCAGACCCCGGTGAACGTCAAGAGCCACAAGAACCTGCCTCCCGTACTGATCGTGCAGTCGGAGCGGGACGCGGCCACGCCCTACGAGGGCGCCGCCGAACTGCACGACCGCTTCAAGGGCTCCCGCCTGATCACCGAGAAGGGCGCTGGCTCGCACGGCGTCACCAGCCTGGTCAACTCCTGCATCAACACCCGCGTGGACACCTACCTCCTCACGGGCAAGCTGGACACCGCGGACGTGACCTGCGCCCCGCACGCCACACCCAAGCCGTAGCCGACGGCTGATACGACAGCGAGGGGCGGCCGGATCATCCCGGCCGCCCCTCACCCGTCGCGTTCACCGTCCGTTCGGCTTCAACGCCTCGGCAGCCGGGGGAACTTGCGTGCCCTCTCCTTCGCCGCCGCCACTTCCTCCGCCTTGACCTCGGCCGCGTACCGGTCGACGTACTCCTGCCCCGACAGCGTCAGGATCGCGTACATGATCTCGTCGGTGATCGCGCGCAGGACGGCCTTCTCGCCCTCCATGCCGGCGTAGCGGGAGAAGTCCAGGGGCTCGCCGAAGCGGATCGCCACGGGGTGGATGTTCGGGATCTTCTTGCCGGGCGGCTGGGCCTCGAACGTGCCGATCATCGCGCACGGCACGACGGGCACCCCGGCCCGCAGAGCCATCACCGCGACGCCGACCTTGCCCTTGTAGAGGCGGCCGTCGTGCGAGCGCGTGCCCTCCGGGTAGATCCCGAGCAACTCGTCCTTGCTCAGGACGCCGAGACCCTCACGGATGGCTGCCTGGCCCGCGTCCTTGCCGGAGCGGTCGACCGGGATCTGCCCCGCGCTGCGGAAGAAGGCCGCGGTCAGCCGGCCCTTCACGCCGGGGCCGGTGAAGTACTCGGCCTTCGCCAGGAACGTGATGCGCCGCTTGAGGATCGCCGGCATCAGGAAGTGGTCGGAGAACGACAGATGGTTGCCCGCGATGATCGCCGCTCCCGACGCCGGCACATGTTCGAGTCCCTCGATGCGGGGCCGGAACACCAGGCGCAGCAGCGGTCCCAGCACCACATATTTCAGGAGGTAGTAGAACAACGGGTGGCTCCTCAATCCGGCGGATCGGCTCAACCGCCGTGTTCCAGCAGGTCAACCGGCATGTGTGGGGTGCAAGTCTAGGCGGGGCACGGTGCGGCCGGAACCCGCGCGCATCCACCTCCCGCGCCGTGCCGGCCCTCGCCGCGGGCGCTCACAGCCGGACGATGACCAGGGCCGTGTCGTCGGTCGCGCCCCCGTGCGGCAGCAGTTCCAGCAGGACGGCGTCGGCGAGTTCCTCCGGATCCGCGTCCCGGTGGCGGGTGAGGGAGTCGGCGAGGCGCGCCAGGCCGGTGTCGATGTCCTCGCGCCGCCGTTCCACCAGACCGTCGGTGTACAGGGTCAGCAGGGCCCCCGGACTGTAGGGGGTGACCGCCTGCGGCCGGGGCCGGGGATCGGGCCGGGCGTCGAGCGGGGGATCGGTGGCCCGGTCCAGGAACTCCAGGCGGCCGTCGGGGTGCACCAGCACCGGCGGTGGATGGCCGGCGCTGCTGTAGGTGATCGTGTGGTGGTCGCAGTCGATGAACGTCGTCACCACGGTCGCGGACTCGGCGCCGTCCACGACATGGGCGTAGCGGCCCAGTACGTCCAGCGCCTGGGCCGGACCCGCCGCGACCCGCGAGGCGGCGCTGAGCGCGCTGCGCAGCTGGCCCATGACGCCCGCGGCGGCCAGACCGTGGCCGACGACATCGCCCACCGACACCGCGATCCGGTTGCCGCCGACCAGATCGACGAGGTCGTACCAGTCGCCGCACACGTTGAGCGAGCCGGCCGCCGGACGGTAGCGGACCGCCGCCCGGTGGTGCCCGACCTGACGGCGGGCGGGCAGCATCGCCTCCTGGAGGGCGAGGGCCACCTCGCGCTCACGGGCGTGCGCCAGCCGCAGACGGTCGTTGAGTTCCTGGAGTTCCCGCGCGCGGGTGTACAGCTCGGCCTCCAGCACGCGGGCGCGGCTTCCGTTCCTGCCGTTGCCGGTCCGGTCGTTCGCGTGGCCGCCGCGGGCCCGGATCAGCTCGGTGACCTCCTCGACGCGGTGCACCAGCAGCACCACCGCGCCGTCGGGGCCGCGCACGGGCGCGTTGACGGGACTCCAGTACCGTTCCTCCCACTCGCCGGGCCGGTCCGGGGACTCCACGTCGTAGCGCTGAAGAGCCATCGCGTCGCGTTCGCCGGTGGCCATGACGCGGCGCAGCGAGGCCTCCAGGTTGCGCATCCCGTTGGCGCCGGGGTTCTCCGGGTTGTCGGGGAAGACCTCGAAGAGGTGCCGGCCGACCACCTGATCGCGCCGCCGGCCCGACACCCGAAGGAACTCGTCGTTGGCGTCGGCGTACACCAGGGCCGGGGTGATCAGGGCCACCATGCCGGGCAGGGCCTGGAAGACCGCCGCGTAGTCGATCGCCGAGTCGTCCATGGTCACGCCCCATCCGCCGGTATTGCGCCATTTTGGCACGCTGTGCAGCCAAAGCTTCGTCAGACCTCGGGGTCCGTGAGTGACTGCTCGGCCCAGATGATCTTCCCCTCGGGGACGAAACGCGTGCCCCAGCGCCGGGTGACCTGCGAGACCAGCAGGAGCCCGCGCCCGCCCTCGTCGGTGGTGCGGGGATGGCGCACATGCGGAGTCGTGGCGCCGCCGTCGTGCACCTCGCAGACGAGGGCGCGCTCGCGGATCAGACGCAGCCGGATCGGACCGGTGGCGTACCGGATGGCGTTGGTGACCAGCTCGCTGACGACCAGCTCGGTCGTGAACGCCAGCTCGGCCAGGTCCCAGTCGGCGAGCCGGCGGGCCGCGGCCTTGCGGGCCTCGGCGACCGCGGCCGGATCGGCGGGCAGCTCCCACTGCGCGACCCGGTCCGGGGAGAGGCGCCGGGTGCGGGCCATCAGCAGGGCCACGTCGTCGCGCGGGCGGTCCGGGACCAGCGCGTCGATCACCGTCCGGCAGCGCAGGTCGAGGGAGTCCGCCGGTGCCGTCAGGGCCCGTACCAGCCGCTCCCGCCCGGCCTCCGGCGTCCACTGCTCGCCCTGGGACAGCAGCCCGTCCGTGTGCAGCGCCAGCGTGCTGCCCTCCGCCAGCACCAGCTCGGCCGATTCGAACGGCGGACCGCCCGCGCCGAGCGGCGGCCCCTGCGGCAGGTCGACGAAGCTGATCGTGCCGTCGGGCAGGACGACCGCCGGCGCGGGATGCCCGGCGGCGGCCATGGCACACCGCCCGTCGACGGGGTCGTACACCACGTAGAGACACCCGGCCCCCACGGCCCGCGCCGGACCCCCGCCGTCCTCTTCCGGGGCCTCTCCGTCCTCCTGCGCGCGGGACACCAGGTCGTCGAGGTGGGCGAGGACCTCGTCGGGCGGCAGCTCCAGGGCGGCGAGCGTACGGACGGCGGTGCGCAGCCGTCCCATGGCCGCCGCGGCGTCGATGCCGTGCCCCTGCACCTCGCCCACGACCAGGGCCACGCGGGCTCCCGAGAGCGGGATGACGTCGTACCAGTCGCCGCCGAGACCGGTGAGCGCGTCGGCCGGCCGGTAGCAGGCGGCCACCTCGACCGCCTCCTGCTCGGGCAGCCGGTGCGGCAGCAGACTGCGCTGCAGCACCAGGGCCGCGTCGCGTTCGCGGGTGTAGCGGCGGGCGTTGTCCAGGCAGACCGCGGCGCGCGAGACGAGATCCTCGGCCAGCGTCAGGTCGTCCTCGTCGAAGGGCTCCTGCGTGGACCGGCGCAGGAACGTGGTCACGCCCAGGGTGGCGCCGCGCGCCCGCACGGGCACGATCAGCGCGCTGGGCGGCCCCGCCCCGGCGCCCACCGGGGGCAGGTACGGATTCACGTCCGCGGCGTCCGGTCCGAGCCGCTCCGCGCGCCAGGCCAGCCCGGTGGTCAGACAGCCGACCGCCGGGGACCCGGCGGGATGGGACACGACGGCCACGGCACCGTCCTGCGCGGCGCCGCCCGCCGACCGCAGTCCCGCCCGGCGCAGCGCCACCGACCCGTCCGGCGCCTCGGCCCGCTCCACCACGGGCTCGGCACCCCGCAGCACCGACTCCAGCAGATCCACGGCCACGGCGTCGGCGAAACCCGGCACCACCACCTCGGCGAGTTCCTGCGCGGTCCGGGCCGTGTCCAGGCTGCGGCCGATGTGCCGGCCCGCCCGGTCCAGCAGGGCGAGGCGCTGCCGGGCGCGGTGCCGGTCGGTGATGTCCACGACCGTGTAGTACACGCCCATCGGCCGGTGGCGGTCGTCGTCGAGACGGGTGAACGACAGCATGTGCGCCGTCTCCCGGAACGGGGCGGCCCGCAGGCGCCCGACGTGCTCGTAGCCGACGACGGGCTCGCCCGTCTCCAGCACCTGCCGCATCCGTGCCTCGACCGCCTCCGCGTCGAAGCCGGGCTGGACGTCCGCCAGCCGCAGCCCGAGTCGGCTCTCGGGCGCGCCGCCGCCGAACTGGGCCAGGGTCTCGTTCGACCACACGAACCGCAGGTCCGTGTCCACGATCGCGATGCCGATCGGTGACCCGGCGACCATCTGCTCCAGCACGGAGCGGCTCATGCTCCAGCCGTGCGCCTCGCCCATCTCGTTCACCAGGACCAGCCAGCGCCCCGGACCGCCGGGCTCGTCCGCCGAGGTGAACCGTGCCATCACCGGCACCGGATGCTGGTCCTTGCGGCGGGCCGACAGCAGCCCGGCCCACCCGCCGGACCGCCGGCACAGTTCCAGCAGGTCGGGCATCCGCGCGGCGTCCCCGGCGGTCAGCAGCCCGGCCAGGTCCTTGCCGACCGCCTCGGCGGCCCCATAGCCGAAGAGCCGCTCGGCGTCCCTGGTCCAGCTGGTCACCACACCGCGCGCATCGAGGAGCAGCGGCACCGCATCCGCCACGTCGAACCACCGACGGGCACCATCGCCCACGTCGTGACTGCCCACGGCCGCCCTCTCCGTCGCGCTCTGGAGTCGCTGAGAGTCCTCAAGGATCCCGAGAGTCCTCCACCACCTCTCGACTCCATCTTCACCCGGCACCCGGTGGAAGGCCTCCGGCGGCAGGCGGGGTACGACGACGAGCGGCCCGCGGGCCGCTCGTC
>NZ_MUBA01000370.1 GCF_002154575.1 Streptomyces bobili | reverse complement strand
CGCTGCTCGCGGCGGCCGTCGCCACCCCGGTCGTGGGGCGGCTCGGTGACATGGTCGGCAAGCGGCGCATGCTGCTGACCAGCATCGTCCTGCTGATCTCCGGTTCCGTGGTGTGCGCCCTCGCCGACTCCCTGATCCCGATGATCACCGGCCGGGCGTTGCAGGGCCTGTCGGCCGCCGTGGTGCCGCTGGGCATCAGCATCCTGCGCGACACGGTCTCCGCCGAGAAGCTCGCCGGTTCGACGGCCGTCATGAGCGCCTCCCTCGGTGTCGGCGGCGCGCTCGGTCTGCCCACCGCCGCGTTCATCGCGGACAACTGGGACTGGCACATCCTCTTCTGGACCTCCGCCGCCCTCGGCGTCGTCGCCTTCGTCCTCGTCCTGCTGGTCGTCCCCGAGTCCGAGAACCGCGTCGGCGGACGCTTCGACCTCGTCGGCTCGCTCGGACTGTCGGCCGGTCTGGTCTCCCTGCTGCTGGCCGTGTCCAAGGGCGGCGACTGGGGCTGGACCTCCGCCACCACGCTGGGCCTGGGTGGAGCCGCGGTCCTGATCCTGCTCGCCTGGGGCCGGTGGGAACTGCGGGCGAAGCAGCCCCTGGTCGACCTGCGCACCACCGCGAAGAGGCAGGTCCTCTTCACCAACCTCGCCTCGATCGCCCTCGGCTTCTCGATGTTCGCGATGTCCCTGGTCCTGCCCCAGCTCCTCCAACTGCCCGAGCAGACCGGCTACGGCCTCGGCAGGTCGATGCTCACCGTCGGCCTGGTGCTCGCCCCGCAGGGCCTGGTCATGATGGTCATGTCCGCGGTATCCGCCGGTATCACCAAGGCCAAGGGCCCCAAGGTCACCCTGATGATCGGCTCGCTGATCGTCGCGACCGGCTACGGCCTGAACATCGTGCTCATGAGCGAGGTCTGGCACCTCGTCCTGGTGTCCTGCGTCATCGGCGCCGGCGTCGGCTTCACCTACGGCGCCCTGCCCGCCCTGATCATGGGCGCGGTCGACCCGTCCCAGACCGGCTCGGCCAACAGCCTCAACACCCTGATGCGGTCCCTGGGCACCAGCTTCGCCAGTGCCGTCGCCGGGGTGATCCTCGCCCAGATGACCACCGAGTACGGCGGTTTCGCCCTCCCCGCCGAGAACGGCTTCAAGGTCGTCATGGCCATCGGCGCGGGTGCGGCCCTGGCCGCCTTCCTGCTCGCCGGCTTCATCCCGAAGCGCGGGGCGGCCGTCACGGCGGCGGCCCCGGAAGAAGCGCAGGAGGCCATGCCCGTCAAGGCGTGACCGACTGCCCGACCGGGGGCCGGCCTAGATGTTGCCCATGGGCTCGATGTCGACCCTCACCGGGGTGCCCCAGACGCGCAGCACCTCGTAGTCGGTGAACTCGTGCACCAGGCGGTAGGCCATGGCGGGGCGGGAGCCCCGGCGCAGGGCGGCGAGGTAGCGCTCGGCCTCCTGGCGGTCGCGTCTCGGGGTGCCGCACAGCTGCCACTCCTGGCCGGTCCACAGCTCCGGCAGCCAGCGCTGCTGGGGCTGCGGGCGGTCGCCCCGGCCGCCGTAGCGGGACGGGGCGGTGGGGTGCGGTGCCCGCGGGGCGGGTCCGTCGAACTCGGCGCGCCGGGCCGCCCGCCGCCGGGTCTCGCACAGCAGGCACAGGTCGGGGGCGGCCTCGTCCACGGGACCGTTCGGATGTTCGGCGCACCGGGTGCTGGGCACGGCCGAGGCGCCTTCCTCCAGCAGCTCAAGTGCGCGTCGCAGGTCGGATCTGATCTCGTGGAACTTGGCGTCCGGGGTGTCGGCGTTCAGGGCGTCCCCGTGCTCACCGAGCACCCGCAGGGCACGCCCCAGGTGGGTGAGCTGGGCGTGGTTCATGACGAGCGTCTCCCTTTTTCCGCGGCGGGCTTTCCTCCGGCC
Organism: Streptomyces bobili; assembly: GCF_002154575.1. Lineage (GTDB taxonomy): Bacteria > Actinomycetota > Actinomycetes > Streptomycetales > Streptomycetaceae > Streptomyces > Streptomyces bobili. Next base: position 5,947 of record NZ_MUBA01000370.1, on the reverse strand, counting down.
TGAGCGTTCGACGGTGCGAACACCGCCGACTCAACCGTCGCACACCCCACCGACAAGGCCCCGTACGAGCCGTTCGCGGAGGAGTTCCCCCTGCTTTCCGGAAGCGAGCCGGCCGGCCGCCTTCCTCAGCCGGATCGCGAGGGTGCCGGGCTGCCGGACGGGTCCTGGGCGGGGCGGCCGGAGCCGGCGGCTGCCATGACGCGGTCGGTGACACCGAAGACGTAGGTCGTGGCGAAGCCGACCGCGTACCCGGTCAGCAGCCCGCCCGCGTAGATCGCGAGCAGGGCGCCCCAGCCCCGGTTCCCGGCCAGCAGCGGGAACAGGGCCCAGCCGGACGGGCCGATGGCCGTCGCGCCGACCTGGTCGCCGAGCATCGCGAAGAAGCCCACGAAGGCCCCGCCGGCGGCTCCGCCCACGCAGGCCGTGAGGAAGGGGCGGCCCAGCGGGAGGGAGACGCCGTAGATGAGGGGTTCGCCGACGCCCAACAGGCCCGCCGGGAGCGCCGATCTGATCGTCGTGCGCAGCGAGGTGTCGTGGCGCAGACGGACGTAGACCGCGAGGGCCGCGCCGACCTGGCCCGCGCCCGCCATCGCCAGGATGGGCAGCAGCACGGTGTGGCCCTGCTGTTCGATGAGCGTGGTGTGGATGGGGATGAGGGCCTGGTGCAGGCCCAGCATCACCAGCGGCAGGAACAGTCCGCCGAGGACGAGGCCGGCGAACGCGCCCGTCGTCGACAGCAGCCAGTCCGCCGCCGTGCCGATCGCCGTCGACACGGTACCGGCCGCCCACATCAGGCCGTACAGCGTGGCCAGGCCCGCGACGAGGACCGTCAGGGTGGGGGTCAGCAGCACGTCGAGGGCGGCCGGGACCCGGCCCCGGCACCACTTCTCCACGTACGTCGCCAGCAGTGCCGCCGCCAGTGCGCCGAGCACTCCGCCCTGGCCGGGGGCGAGGGGCACCCCGAACGCGGTGACCTTCGCGACGCCCGGATAGACCACGATCGCCGCCACCGCCCCGCCCAGCACGGGCGTGCCGCCGAACTCCTTCGCCGTGTTGACGCCGACGAACACCGCGATCAGCGCCATGAACCCGGAGGCCATGGCGGCCAGCGCGGGCGTCAGCCACGGCAGCAGGCCGGCGTTGAGCAGCAGCCCGTTGACGCCCGCGAGGATCCCGCAGCCGATGAGGGCGGGGATGAGGGGGACGAAGACGGCGGCGAGGCGGCGCAGGGCGGCCTTGACCGGGGTGGCGTTGCGCCGCTGCCGCTCGCCCTTCAAGTCCGCGCCCCGCGCGGCGAGTTCCTCGGCCGCCGTCGGCCGGCCGCCGGCTGTGGCGTCCACCAGCTCCTCGAACGCCGCCGTCACCGGTCCGACGACGCCCGGCCCGAGGACCACCTGGTACGACCCGCCGTCCACGACGAGGCCCAGCACTCCGGGGACGGCCCGCAGCGCCTCCTCGTCCGCTCGTGACGGATCGGCGAGGCCCAGCCGCAGCCGGGTCATGCAGTGGGCGAAGGAGAGGACGTTCGCGGGGCCGCCGACCAGGGGCAGCAGCGCGGCGGCGGTGGCACGGGAATCGGTAGGCACCTGCTGAGCGTGCGGCTCAGGGGCGCGCCGCGGCGAGCGCGGCACGCAGGTGACCGCCGGACTCCTCCAGAAGGCGGGTGGCCGACGGCCCGTCGACCCCGGCGAGCAGCACGAGGATCGCGTGCTTCACCTCACCGCCGGTGGCCGCGAGGGCCTCCTCGATCTCCTCGTCGGCCGCGCCCGTCGCGAGGGAGACGATCCGCCGCGAGCGGGCCCGCAGCTTCTCGTTCGAGGCCCGGACGTCGACCATCAGGTTCCCGTACGTCTTGCCCAGCCGGATCATCGTGATCGTCGACAGCATGTTCAGCACCAGCTTCTGCGCGGTGCCCGCCTTCAGCCGCGTCGACCCGGTGAGCAGCTCGGGCCCGACGACGACCTCGATGCCGTGCTCGGCCGCCGCCGCCAGCGCACTGCCCGCGTTGCAGGCCAGCCCGACGGTCAGCGCACCGAGCGAGCGGGCGTACTCGACCGCGCCGATCGCGTAGGGCGTGCGCCCCGAGGCGGAGATCCCGACCACCGTGTCCTCGGCGGTCAGCGCGAGGGCGGCGAGGTCCGCCCGTGCCAGCTCCCGCGAGTCCTCGGCCCCCTCGACGGAGGTCACCATCGCCCGCGGTCCGCCCGCGATGAGCCCGACGACCTGGCCGGGCGCCGTGTCGAAGGTCGGCGGGCACTCGGAGGCGTCGAGCACCCCGAGCCGTCCGGCCGTCCCCGCCCCGGCGTACACCAGCCGTCCGCCGCGCCCCATCCGCGCGGCGATCGCGTCGACGGCCCAGGCGATCTCGGGCAGCCGCGCGGCCACGGCCCCGGCCACGCCGGCGTCCTCCCCGTTCATGAGCCGGGCGATGTCGAGGGTGGGCAGCCGGTCGATCTCGGCGAGTTCCGGGCGGAAGGCTTCGGTGGTGAGCGACCCGAGCTGGGCCAGCAGGTCGTCGGGGCGGGGCGTGGAGGTCATGGCAGACGGCTCTTTCTTTCCCACGTAGGTCGGCCGGAGTACTCCTACGGTCTACCGGTGCCGGTGGGCCAGGGCCTCGTACGACGCGGCCAGCGCCGGCGCGGCGGTGTCGTAGGTTCGCTGGGCCACCCCCACGAACAGGCAGTCCACCACCAGCAGCTGACCGGTCCGTGAGGACATGGCCGCCGGCCGCAGCTCGCTCTCGCGTGCCGTGGACGTCGTCAGCACGTGGTCGGCGTACTGCGCGACCGCGCCGCCGGGCCGCCCGGTGACGGCGACGGTCGTGGCGCCCCGCTCGAAGGCGACCCGCAGGGGTTCGATGACGTCCCGCGTCGACCCGGAGTGCGTGATGGCGATCGCCACGTCACCCGCCCGCAACTGCACCGCGTTCGTCACCGCCAGGTGCGGGTCGCTGTGGGCGTGGGCCATGAGGCCTATCCGCAGCAGTTTCTGCACGAGGTCCTGGGCGACGAGCCCGGACGCCCCGACCCCGTACACGTCGGTCCTGCGGGCGCCTGCCAGCGCCGCCACCGCCGCGCCGAGCTGCACGGTGTCGAGACCGGCGGCGGTGTCGGCGAGGGTCTGCCGCTCGTCGTGGGCGAGTTTGGCGACGACGTCCGCGATCGGATCGTCGACGGCGATGTCGGTGGTGATGGCGGGCGCGCGGCCGGACTGCTGCTGCGCCGCGAGTCCGGCGAGGGCGAGCCGCAGGTCGCGGTAGCCGCCGTAGCCGAGAAGGCGGGCGGTGCGCACGACGGTGGCCTCGCTGGTGCCGGTGCGTTCCGCGAGACGCGTGACGGTGAGCGCCGCGCAGCCGGCGGGGTCGCCCGCGACGGTCTCGGCGACGCGTTGCATCGAGCGCGTCATGGAGGGGGCGAGCGCGCGGACCTTGGCGGCGAGAGCGCCGCCGAAAATTTCCTTCACGTCCTGGGGCACCCATGAAAGGTATTTTCGGCTCGGTGTCACGGTCAAGAGTGCGCACAATGGGTGCATGGACCCCTCCCACAACCCCTCGCACACGCCTTCCCCCACACCCGTCAGCGCCCTGGAACAGGCGCTGCACGCCGCGCGGGCCCTCGTCCTCGCCGACCTGGCCTCGGGCGAGGTGGCCGCGGCGGACGTCGTGTCCATGGTCGAGGAGTCCGTGGCGCAGCGGCGCTGGTGGGTCGAGCAGTGGCCGGACGGTGTGACCTTCGTGGCCGGGCTGGTGGCGCAGGACGTGCAGGACGCCCTGCTGGAGCGGCACGGCCGCTGGCCGATCTGCCCGGTGTGCGGCTCGGGCGACCCGCACGCCCTGGAGATCGAGCCCGAACTCGGGCCCGACCCGCACTGGGTGTGCCACAAGGCGGGCGTGAAGGTCGCCGCGGTCGGTTCGCTGGGGGCGGCCTCCGGCGGGCCGGGCCCCTCGTGAGGCGCGCGTGACGCTCTACATCGACCCGCCGGACTGGCCGGGTCACGGACGGATGTGGTCCCACCTCGTCAGCGACGTCTCCTTCGAGGAACTGCACAGCTTCGCCGACGAGTTGGGCGTGCCCCGGCGCGCGTTCGAACGCGATCACTACGACATTCCCTCGCACCGGTACCGGGAGGTGGTCGAGGCCGGGGCGGTCGAGGTCAGGAGCCGCGAGGTGGTGCGGCTGCTGACGGCGGCGGGACTACGACGCCCGAAGGGGCGACGCAGGGCGTAGGCCCCGCCGGGCGGGTGTCACCCCCGGCGTGTGTAGAGCCGTAGCGACGCGTCCTCCAGGAGGGGCTCGGCCGCCACGTCGGCCCGGACGAACCCGGCGCGGGTCAGGACGCCCTGCGAGGGGGTGTTCGCCTCCTCCACGGCCGCGTACAGCAGATGGACGTCCTCGTGGGCGAGCGTCCGGTCCGCGAGGACGGTCAGCGCCTCGGTCGCGTAGCCGTGACCCCGGGCCGGTTCCACGAGGTCGTAGCCGATCTCGGCGCGGCCCTCCTCGTCGGGCATCCCGTGCAGGTTCAGGCTGCCGACGGCCCGGCCGTCCTCCCGCCGGACGAGCACGAACGCCCCGAACTCGGGCCGGTGCACCCCGCCTTCGTAGGCCTTGAGCAGGCCGGCGGCGACGTCGCGGGTGCCCTCGAAGGGGGCGTCGCCGAGCCAGACGAAGCCGCCGTCGCCGCCCGCGACCAGGTCGGCGGCGGCTGCCGGGGTGAGGCCTTCGAGGGTGAGCCGCCCGGTCGGCAGGACCAGGTTGTTGTTCCAGCGCCACGCGGTGACCGGGGCGCGGCCGGGCAGTTCGCCGCGGCCGGTGGCCCACAGCAGCGTCGGCCAGGGCTCGGGGCCGGGCCGCACGTGCGGGAAGATCCGGGTGAGGACGGACTCGCACAGCTCGGCGGGCGGCTCGTACGGAACGCCCAGGCCCTCGGCGATGTCGTGGGTGTGCAGGAGCACCTCGGCGATGCCCATCGCGGCGAAGCCCTCGCGGTTCGCGCTGCGGAAGGGGTACGGGTGGAAGGCGCGGACCCGCGGCGGGGTGGTGCGGACGGTGGCGGTGAGCAGCGCGCCGGTGGTCTCGATGACGTCCAGGACCCCCGCCTGGTCGGTGCCCTCCTCGAAACCGAACTCGAAGGGGACGTACGCCGTCTGCGCGCGGCCCGCCAACTGCCCGGCGTAGGCGATGAGATCGCCCGCCATGTGCTCCGCCGTCTGCCGGCAGGACCAGTCCAGCCGGCCGGCCTTCACGCCGGTCCAGTCCCTGTCCGTCACCGTCCGCAGCAGTTCCACGCCGCTCGCGACGGCCTCCGTCACCTGATCCCCGCCCCATGCGCGCATGCCGTGCAGCGTAGGCGGGCGCGTGGCTCAGATCGAGAGCAGGTCCAGCTCCGCGCGCATGTTGTAGCGGGCGGTCGCCTCCCACTCCTTCGCCCCGTGCGGGGTGCGGAACAGGCGGGGCAGGGCCAGGAGTTGGCGCAGCACTGCGGCCCGGCCCTCACGGAAGACGTCGTTGGGGACGAAGTGGTACTCCTCGCGGACCCCGGCCGCGTAGGCGGCGTACGCCGACGGCGGCGCGGCGAGGACGGCGAGGTCGGCGTCGCACAGCACCTGGCCGTCGCGGTCGTCCTCGGCCGGGTCGTGGGAGACGGTGAGCCGGACCAGGCGGGCCACCTCGGCGGTCTTCGCGTCCGGCAGTCCGGCCTCGGGCAGGGCGCGCTCGGCGAGGCGGGCGGAGCGGTCCTCGTTCTCGGAGCGGTCGGGCAGGTACACGGCGTCGTGGAACCAGGCGGCCAGCCGGACGACGTCCGGGTCGTCGGCGTACTCCTGGAGCGTGTCGATCCGGTCGAGGACCGCGGTGAGGTGGGTGACCGTGTGGTAGTGGCGCTGCGGCTCCTGCCAGCGCCGGAGGAGGTCGTCGGCGTAGGGGAGGGGGTCCGGTGCGGTGGCTGGGGC
>NZ_MUBA01000037.1 GCF_002154575.1 Streptomyces bobili | reverse complement strand
CCCGTCCCGAACCTGGGGGCTGCGCCCCCAGACCCCCGCATCGGCCCTGAACGGGCCTTGTCCTCAACGCCGGACGGGCTGGATCGACCCCAGAGGCGCGGACGGGCTGAATCGGCCCACGGGCCCGGAGGACGCGAACCGACCCGCGAAGCTACTGGGCCGAGCCTGACAGCTGGAGGCCGATCACTCCGATGATGACCAGGCTGATCGAGATGATCTTCAAGACGGAGACCAGGTCGCCCAGGAAGATCATTCCGTAGATCGCGGTGCCGGCCGCCCCGATGCCGGTCCAGACCGCGTACGCCGGGCCCACGTCGAGTTTCTTGAGGGAGAGGGTCAGCAGACCGAAGCTGCCGAGCGCGAAGACGCAGAACGCGACCGTCGGCCACAGCCTGGTGAAACCGTGTGACAGCTTGAGGCAGACGGCGAAGCCGGTCTCGAGCATTCCCGCGACGATGACCAGCAGCCACGCCATGTGCTGTCCTCCCGTGTAAGCGGCTCGGTGCGATTATGCACTTACCGAACCCCGGCGCACCCAAACACGCGAAGGTCAGTCGCCTTCCGTGCGTTCCCTGGTCGAGAGCAAACGTCGCAGCGAGTACAGCCGCGCCGGGTCCGCGTGTCCCTCGGCGACCCACGCGTCCAGCGCGCAGTCCGGCTCGTCGTGACTGCACGCGCGCGGGCAGCCTTCCGTGCCCGGCACCAGGTCGGGGAAGGCGAGGATCACCCGGGCCGGGTCGATGTGGGCCAGCCCGAAGGAACGCAGGCCCGGGGTGTCGATGACCCAGTCGTCGGTGCCGTTCAGAGGCAGGGCGAGGGCCGAGGTGGTGGTGTGGCGGCCACGGCCCGTCACCGCGTTGACGTGGCCGGTCACCCGGCGCCGTTCCTCGGGGACCAGCGCGTTCACCAGCGTCGTCTTGCCGACGCCCGAGTGGCCGACGAACGCCGTGATCCGTCCGGTCAGCTGCTCGCGCACCACGTCCGCCGCCTCGCCGCCGGCCAGCTCCTCACGGTTGGTGACGACGTAGGGGATGTCGAGGTGGCCGTACAGCTCCAGCAGCTTGTCCGGGGACGCCAGGTCCGACTTGGTCATGACCAGCAGGGGGGTCAGACCGCCGTCGAACGCCGCTACCAGGCACCGGTCGATCAGCCGCGGGCGCGGCTCGGGGTCGGCCAGAGCGGTCACGATGGCCAGCTGGTCGGCGTTGGCGACCACCACCCGCTCGAACGGGTCGTCGTCGTCCGCGGTACGGCGCAGCACCGAGGTGCGCTCGGCGATGCGCACGATGCGCGCGAGGGTGTCCTTCTCGCCCGACAGGTCACCGACCAGGGCGACGTGGTCCCCGACCACCGCGGCCTTGCGGCCCAGTTCTCGGGCCTTCATCGCCATCACGATGCGGCCGTCGACGAGGCAGGTGAGCCGGCCTCGGTCGACCGTGAGGACCATGCCCTCGGCCGCGCCCTCGTGCTTGGGCCGGATGTGCGTACGCGGCCGGTTGCCCTTGCGGTTCGGGCGGCTGCGGATGTCGTCCTCGTCGGTGTGCTTGCCGTAGCGGCGCATGGCGAAAGTCCCTATACCCCGGACGTCCCGAGCATCCCGGTCCACAGGTCGGGGAAGTCGGGCAGCGTCTTCGCCGTCGTCGCCACGTTCTCGATCTGTACGCCCTCCACCGCCAGGCCGATGATCGCGCCGGCCGTGGCCATGCGGTGGTCGTCGTAGGTGTGGAAGATCCCGCCGTGCAGCCGGCGCGGGCGGATGTGGAGGCCGTCGGCGGTCTCGGTGACGTCGCCGCCCAGCTCGTTGATCTCCTTGGTGAGCGCGGCCAGCCGGTCCGTCTCGTGCAGGCGCAGGTGCGAGACGCCCCGCAGGGTGGAGGGGGAGTCGGCGAGGGCGGCGACCGCCGCGATGCCGGGGGTCAGCTCGCCGACGTCGCCGAGGTCGACGTCGATGCCGTGGATCGCTCCCGATCCGGCGAAGACCAGGCCGTACTCGGTGAGTTCGCAGGAACCGCCCATCTCGGTGAAGATCTCCCGCAGCCGGTCCCCCGGTTGGGTGGTCCGGGCCGGCCAGTCCGGGACGACGATCCGGCCGCCGGTGACCAGCGCCGCCGCCAGGAACGGCTGCGCGTTGGACAGGTCCGGCTCGATGGTCAGGTCCCGGCCGAGCAGCGCGCCCGGCGTGACCCGCCACACGTTCGGCTCACCGCCGGACTCCGGGGTGTCCACCTGGGCGCCCACCGCGCGCAGCATGTCCACCGTCATCCGGATGTGCGGCAGGGAGGGCAGCGTGGCGCCGGTGTGACGGACCTCGACGCCCTGGTTGAAGCGCGGGCCCGACAGCAGCAGGGCGCTCACGAACTGCGACGAGGACGAGGCGTCGACCTCGACCGGGCCGCCGTCCAGCGCGCCGCCGCCGTGCACCGTCAGCGGCAGCGCACCCCGGCCGTCGTCGTCGATGCGGGCACCGAGCACGCGCAGGGCGTCGATGACACCGGTCAGGGGACGCTCGTACGAACGCGGGTCTCCGTCGAAGCGGACAGGACCGTCGGCGAGGGCGGCGACCGGCGGCAGGAAGCGCATCACCGTGCCCGCGTTGCCGACGTCGACGGTGGCCGGGCCGCGGAGCCCCGCGGGGAGCACACGCCAGGCCTCGCCGGTCCCGTCGGGCCCCACGCCCTCCTCGATGCCCACACCCATCTCGCGCAGGGCGCCCGCCATCAGCAAGGTGTCGCGGGAGCGCAGGGGGCGGCGCAGCCAGCCGGGCTCGGAGGCCAGGGCGGCCAGGACGAGAGCGCGGTTCGTGACCGACTTGGACCCCGGCACGTGGACCGTCGCGTCGACGGCCTCGCTCGCGTGCGGGGCGGGCCAAAGGGCGGTGTGGGTGGGGTTCGGGGCCATGGGCCCACTGTATAAGCAGGGCATGGCCGAGGTGGTCCGGCGTGGGGGTCGGCCGGGGTCCGCGGGGCTGCCCCCGACGGGCCCGCTCAGAGGCCCAGCAGCCAGCGCCCGCCGCCCAGCAGCGCGCACAGGCTCACCGCGTGGAAGAGGAACAGCCACAGGCCCGCCGGGACGTGGGTCAGGCGGGACAGCTGGTCCGCGTCCGAGTCGCCGGCCCCGCCGCGCGAGCGCTTCGCCTGGAGCTCGAAGGCCGGGCGCACCCCGCCGAGCAGCAGGAACCACACCACCGCGTACGCGAACGCCGCCTGCACCTGCGGGCCGGCCAGCCAGGACACCAGCAGGAAGGCGCCGCCGGTGAGGACCACCGTCAGTACTCCGTACGCGTTGCGGATCATCACCAGCATCGCGACCAGCAGCACCGTCGCCAGCCACAGCAGCAGCGTGATGCGGCCGGCGCCGAGCAGTGCGGCACCGCCCAGGCCCAGCAGCGGGGGAGCGGTGTAACCGGAGGCCGCGGTGAGGATCATGCCGAGGCCGTGCGGTTTGCCCCGGCTGAGCGTCAGGCCGCTGGTGTCGGAGTGCAGGCGTATGCCGGTCAGCTGGCGGCCGGTGAGCAGGGCGACCAGACCGTGGCCGCCCTCGTGGGCGATCGTGATGGCGTTGCGGGAGAGGCGCCAGAGAGTGTGCGGTACGACCACGGCGAGCGCGGCCGCCATGGTGGCGATCACCACCCACAGATCGGGGTCGGTCTGGGTGCCGACGAGCCGGTCCCAGAGGTCGGGCAGCGCGGTGGCGGCGGTGCTGGCCATGGTTTCCGGTGGCTCCTCTTGTCCTAAGGAATCTGGCAGTGTGGCACGTATGTGCGGACGGTATGCGGCGAGTCGCCAGCCCGAGGATCTCGCAGGAGTCTTTGAAATCGAGAAGTGGGAGCCCGAGGAGACCCTCGAACCCGACTTCAACGTGGCCCCCACCAAGGAGGTCCACGTGGTCCTGGACCGTCCTCTGAAGGACGTGCCGGACCCGCGCCCGGTTCGCCAGCTGCGCAGACTCAGGTGGGGGCTCGTCCCGTCCTGGTCGAAGACCCCCGAGGGCGCGGCCCGGATGATCAACGCGCGCGCGGAGACCGTCCACGAGAAGCCGTCGTTCCGCCGTGCCTTCGCCACGCGCCGCTGCATCATCCCTGCCGACGGCTACTACGAGTGGGTCACCGGACAGCAGGAGCGCGAACTGGAGGTCGAGGGCCGGAAGAAGAGGCCCCGCAAGCAGCCCTACTTCGTGCTCCCGGCCGACGGCTCGGTCTTCGCGATGGCCGGGCTGTACGAGTTCTGGCGCGACCGCACGCTGCCGGACGACCATCCGCAGGCCTGGTGGGCGACCTGCTCGGTGGTCACCACCGACGCGGAGACGAGCCCGCTGGCCGGGGCGCCCGCCGAGGGCCCGCGCACGCTGTACGACATCCATCCCCGGATGCCCCTGATGCTCACCCCCGACCGCTGGGACGCCTGGCTGGACCCGTCCCGCACCGAGGTCGAGGAGCTGCGTCCGCTGCTCGACCCGCCTCCGCCCGGCCTGATGCGCGCCTATCCGGTGTCCACGGCCGTGAGCAACGTCCGCAACAACGGTGCGGAGCTGCTGAAGGAGCTGGAGGGGCCCGAGGAGGGCACACTCTTCTGATGTGACCGACGGGACGAATGTGACGGACATGACTGACGAGACCTCCGGGACCGCCGGAGCCGCCGAGGCGGTCGAGACCGTCGACACCGATGCCGGACCCGCCCGCATCACCTGGCACCGGGCGAAGCGGCCCCGGCTCGTCCTCGCCGTGAGCCACGGCGCCGGTGGCGGCATCGAGGCGCGGGACCTGCGCGCGCTCGCCGGAGCGCTCCCCGGGCACGGCGTCAGCGTCGCGCTCGTCGAGCAGCCCTGGCGGGTCGCCGGCAAGAAGGTGGCGCCCGCGCCGAAGACACTGGACGTCGGCTGGCGTGGGATCTGGCCGGCCGTCGCGCGGGGCGGGCTCCCGGTGATCTCCGGCGGGCGCAGCGCGGGCGCGCGCGTGGCCTGCCGTACCGCCGGCGAACTCGGCGCGCACGCCGTTCTCGCGCTCAGCTTCCCGCTCCACCCGCCCGGCAGGCCCGAGAAGTCACGGGCCGCCGAGCTGCTGGGCGCCGGGGTGCCCACGCTCGTCGTCCAGGGCGGCAACGATCCCTTCGGCAGGCCCGAGGAGTTCCCCGAAGGGACGTACGACCTCGTCGAGGTGCCCTACGGCGATCACGGGTTCGCCGTGCCCAAGCGGGCCCCCGTCACCCAGGACCAGGCACTGGAGACGGTCACCGCGGCGGTCCTCCCGTGGGCCGGGTCACTCGGGTGAACAGCGGGGAATGTTGCGGGGCGCACGGCTGTTGAGCGGGGCAGAAGTGCTGAACACGCAGCACCGATGTCGTGGGAGAGGAAGTCCGGCGCATGGGTTCGACCATCTGCCCCAGCCGCACCGACCTGGACTGGACGGTGCTGCACGCGGCCAAGACCGCTCCTATTCGAGCGGCGGGTGGGACGGGTAGTCGTCTATCCTCCGATTCGAGTGGGACCGCTCTCGGTCCTGCCCGTGATCTTGAGGAGGTGGGTCCGGTCACCGGTACCGACGCAGGGACCGACAACGGCCAGGCGGAGCTGCCCGAGGGCCAGGGCACGGACGTGGGGACGCCCGCGGAGTCCACCACGGAGCGCAGCGCGCGCTTCGAGCGGGACGCGCTGGAGTTCCTCGACCAGATGTACTCGGCCGCGCTGCGCATGACGCGCAACCCGGCGGACGCCGAGGACCTGGTGCAGGAGACCTACGCCAAGGCGTACGCGTCCTTCCACCAGTTCCGCGAGGGCACCAATCTCAAGGCCTGGCTGTACCGGATCCTGACCAACACCTTCATCAACTCGTACCGCAAGAAGCAGCGCGAACCCCAGCGCAGCGCGGCCGAGGAGATCGAGGACTGGCAGCTGGCGCGTGCCGAGTCGCACATGTCCACGGGTCTGCGCTCCGCCGAGTCGCAGGCACTGGACCATCTCCCCGACTCGGACGTGAAGGCGGCACTTCAGGCGATCCCCGAGGAGTTCCGCATCGCCGTCTATCTCGCGGACGTAGAGGGCTTTGCGTACAAGGAGATCGCGGACATCATGGGGACACCCATCGGTACGGTGATGTCCCGGCTGCACCGAGGCCGCCGTCAACTGCGCGGAATGCTCGAGGACTACGCCCGTGAGCGCGGGCTGGTCCCGGCCGGCGCCGGAGAGTCGAACGAAGCGAAAGGCTCTGGGTCATGAGCTGTGGAGAGCCGCACGAGACGGACTGCGGTGAGGTCCTCGACCATCTCTACGAGTTTCTCGACAGTGAGATGCCGGACATGGACCGCGACAAGTTCAAGCAGCACTTCAACGAGTGCTCGCCGTGCCTGGAGAAGTACGGGCTGGAAGAGGCCGTCAAGAAGCTGGTCAAGCGCTGCTGCGGCCACGACGACGTGCCGACCGACCTGCGCTCGAAGGTCATGGGCCGGATCGAGCTGATCCGCTCCGGCCAGGCCGTGCCCGACCACGACGTGTCGGTCACCCCGCAGGAGTCCTGAACCCCGCAGGCCCATCAGGCCCCTTAGGCCCCTTGTCCTGAGGACGCACAGGACGGCACCGACGTCACCCGAAGGTGCTAATCCGCGGGTGATACGCCCGCGTCGCCACCCCCCGCCACCCTAGGCTCCGAAGTCTGGACCAGGCGTGGCCGGGGGGAGGGCGACATGGACGGCATTCCGGTACGGGCGCGGGTGTACGTCGTCTGCGCCGCCGTCGGCGCGCTGTGCTGCCTGCTCCCACTGACGACGGACCGCACGCCCTGGTGGCCGGTCCTGCTGCTCGCCGCGCTGTACGCGTGCGGGGAGCGTGTCGCCCGCCGCCGGTTCGCCGGCACCCTCTACCCCGTCCTGCTGGCCGGGGCTTTTCTGTTTCCGGCCGCCGTGGCCGCGCTCGTGCCGCTGCCGGGTGCCCTGCTGTCGCGGGTGGAACACGGCCCCGTGGCGCTGCGGCGTGTCTGGCGGGCCGCCCGGCTGGCGCTCGGCGTGTGGGCCGCGTCCCGCACGCACGAGGCGCTGGGCGGCCGGGAAGCCGTGGAGGCGTCCGACAGTCCCGCCCTCCTCCTGCCCGCCGTGGCCGCAGTCCTGGTCCTGTGCCTGGTGCTCGCCGTCCTGGACGGCGGGATCCTCGCGCCGGCCGAGGGGCTGCCACCGCGGCGCGCCTGGCACGGGCTGTTCCTGCGCTCCCTGGCACCCGTAGGGGTGCACGGGCTCGCCGGGCTGATGATGGCCGTCCTGTGGCACAGCCCCTACGGGCCGGTCGCCGCACTGCTCGTGCTGTTCCCGATGGGCGTGTCCTGGTGGGTGTTCGCCCAGTACCACCGGGAGCGCGCCGCCCACCAGGCGACGATCCGCGCGCTCGTGCAGGCCGTCGACATCAAGGACGGCTACACGCGCGGGCACAGCGAACGCGTCGGGCAGGCCTCCATGCTGATCGCCCGTGAGCTGGGCATGGACGAGGACCGGGTCGAGGTGATCCGCTTCGCCGGGATCCTGCACGACGTCGGCAAGCTCGGCGTGCCCACCCGGCTGCTCCGCAAGAACGGCCCGCTGACGCCCGCGGAACGGCGCGTGATCGAGCTGCACCCCGAGTACGGGCACGAGATCACCCGGGGCATCTCCTTCCTCGGCGAGGCCCGCTCGGCGATCCTCCACCACCACGAGCGGCTGGACGGCAGCGGCTACCCCTACGGGCTGGTCGGCAGTCAGATCCCGGAACCCGCGCGCGTGGTGGCGGTCGCCGACGCCTTCGACGCGATGACCTCGACCCGCTCCTACAGCCGGGCCCGCCCCGTGCCGGCGGCACTGGAGGAACTGCGGCGGTGCGCGGGGGACCACTTCGACCCCCGTATGGTCACCGCGCTGACCCGCGTGATCGCCCGGGACGGCTGGCACCCGGTCGTCACCGCCGACGAGCCCCACCTGCCGGCGCAGTCCCCGGCCGCCGCTCCCGAGCGGCCGGGAGTCCGGCGGTGAGCCGCCGCGGGAGGACGGCGCGGACGGGCGGGCTCCTGAGCGACGGCCGGGGGAGGACGGCGCGGGCGGGCGGACTCCTGAGCCTCCTGCGTGCCGCCGCAGTGCTCCTCGTCGTCGGGTCGCTGCTCGTCGTGCTCCGCTCGGGGCTGGAGGAGCGGTCCGTGGCACTCGCCTTCGGGGTGCTCATGGCCGTCGGCGAGCTGACCCGGTGGAGCGGGCCGGGACTGCGCGAGGCCGCGCCGCTCGGTTCGGCCGCCTCACTGTCGTACGCCCTGCTCGGGGAGCATGCCGGGCACGCGACGCACCACGGGGTCGCCCAGGTCGTCTCCGTCGTCGTGGCCGCCTCGCTGCTCGGCAGCGTGCCGCACCTCGCGCGCGGGCAGGGGCCCGTCCTGGACCACCTGGTCCGGCGCGTGCTGGCCGTCGGGTTCGCCGCCGTCTGCTTCCAGCCCCTCTACAACCACGGGGTGTTCGACCACTGGACCGGCCCCGCCTACGCGCTGCTGCTGCTCGCGCTGCTCGTCCTCACCGCCCTGTGCGACGCCGTCGTGGCCGCCGCGCTCGCGCACTCCCGCACCGGCTGGCCGTTCGCCCCGCTCCTGCGTGACGAGCTGCGGTCCGTCCCCGGAATAGGGTCGGCGGTGGCCGCGACGGGCGCGGTGATGGCGCTGGCGGTGGCCGTCGTCGGCCTGTGGGCGCTGCCGGTGTTCTCGGTGCCGCTGCTGCTCACCCAGCTGTCCCTGCGCCGCTACGCCGCCGTCCGCGCCACCTACCGGCAGACCATCGCCTCCCTGGCCCGCGCCACCGAGATCGCCGGATACACGCCGGCCGGGCATGCCCGCCGGGTCGCCGCGCTCAGCGAGGCGGTCGGCCGGGACCTGGGCCTCACGGAGCCGGAGCTGACCGTGCTGGAGTACGCGGCCCTGATGCACGACATCGGGCAGCTCAGCCTCGTCGATCCGGTCCCCGCCGGGGCCACGGCCGGGCTGCCGACGGCCGAGCAGCGGCGCATCGCGCTGCTCGGCGGGGCCGTCGTCCGCCAGACCGGGGCGAGCGCGCAGGTCGCCATGGTGGTGGAGCGCCAGGCCGACCCCTATCCGGAGCAGCCGACGGCCGCGCGGATCGTGCGGGTGGTCAACGCCTACGAGGAGAAGGTGCGCGACGCCGGCCCCGGCGGGCCGCTCACGGCACTGGAGGAACTACGGCTGGGCACGGGCGGGGAGTACGCCCCCGAAGTGGTGGAAGCCCTGGCCAGGGTGCTGTCGCGGGACTGTCTGACCCTGCCCGCGGCTGGGTAACCCATGGGTAATGAGCGCCCTTCCAGCCACACGTGGTTGGATGCGAGGGAGAGAGTGTCCGGGGGCACTGGCCAGCCCACAGTACGGAACTGGCAGGCGGGAATCGTGAGGATCTTCGGCAAGGGACGGCACCGGCCCTCCGCCTCCTGGCGGCAGGCCACCGATCGCGCGTTCACGCTGATCGGCGACGGCCGGTACGAGGACGCGGGCGCGCTGCTGACCCGTGCCGCCGATCTCGAGCCCTGGCTGTCGGAGTCCTGGTTCAACCTCGCCCTGCTGCACAAGTTCCGGCACGACTGGGAGCAGGCCCGCACCGCCGGGCTCCGCGCGGTCGCCCTGCTCGACCGGGAGACCGGCGCCCCCGACTGGTGGAACGTGGGCATCGCCGCCACCGCCCTCCAGGACTGGCCGCTGGCCCGGCGCTCCTGGCAGGCCTACGGGCTGCACGTTCCGGGCGGCCCCACCGCCGCCGGTGAGCCCCTCGGCATGGACCTGGGCAGCGCGGCCGTACGGCTGTCGCCCGAGGGGGAGGCCGAGGTGGTGTGGGGGCGGCGGCTGGACCCCGCGCGGATAGAGGTGCTGTCGATCCCGCTGCCGTCGTCCGGGCGGCGCTGGGGCGAGGTCGTCCTGCACGACGGGGTGCCGCACGGCGAGCGGACCACCTCGGTGGGGCACTCCTACCCCGTCTTCGACGAGATCGAGCTGTGGGCGCCCTCGCCGGTGCCGACCTGGGTGGTCCTGCTGGAGGCGGCCACGGAGGCGGACCGCGACGCGCTGGAGCAGCTGGCCGCCGACGCAGGCTTCGCCGCCGAGGACTGGTCGTCGTCCGTACGGCTGCTGTGCCGGATGTGCTCCGAGTCGCGGATGCCGTCCGACGAGGGTGACGGCGAGCATCTCGACCCGCACGACCACAGTGAGCCGGGCCACCCCGGACCGCTCGGTCACCGCACCGACGGGCAGCTGTGGGTGCCCGAGCGGGAGTGTGGGGTGGCCGCGCCGGCCTCGCTGGTCAGGGGGCTGCTGGACGGGTGGGTCGCGGACAGTCCGCACTCGCGGGACTGGCGGGATCTGGAAGAGGTCTGCTGAGACCCGGGGGCGGCTCCCTTTAGGCTGTACTCGCAGGTTCGCAAGTTTTTCAGGCTGCGGTCTCCGGGTTCGCGGCCTCCAGGTTGCAGGAAGGCATACGTCGGTCATGGCGCAGCAGGACACCGATCAGCAGCACGCGGGAGTGCTCCCCGTGGACGACGAGGGCTTCGTCATCGACACCGGGGAGACGGAGGAGCGCGAGCTGGCCTGGCGTCGGGCCGGGACCGCGCGGCCCATCACCGTCGTGGGGAACCCGGTGCTGCACAAGGAGTGCAGGGACGTCACCGAGTTCGGCGAGGAGCTCCAGAAGCTGGTCGCGGACATGTTCGCCTCGCAGCACGCCGCCGAGGGCGTGGGCCTGGCCGCCAACCAGATCGGTGTCGATCTGAAGGTGTTCGTCTACGACTGCCCCGATGACGAGGGTGCCCGGCACACCGGTGTGGTCTGCAACCCCGAGCTGGTGGAGCTGCCCGCGGACAGGCGCCGGCTGGACGACAGCAACGAGGGCTGTCTGTCGGTGCCCACCGCGTACGCGCCGCTGGCCCGGCCGGACTACGCCGAGGTGACCGGCCAGGACGAGAAGGGCAACCCGGTCAAGGTGCGCGGCACGGGCTACTTCGCTCGGTGTTTGCAGCACGAGACGGACCACCTCTACGGGTACCTCTACATCGACCGTCTCTCCAAGCGTGAACGCAAGGAAGCACTGCGGCAGATGGCCGAGAACGAACCGCGTTACGCCGTGGTCCCCAACGACTGAGCCACCTCGCCTCCCCCGACGCCCGGCCGCGATCACCGGCAGCCGGGCGTCGTTCGTGTGTCCGACGCACGTTCGATCGCTTATGCACATCCGCTGATCCATATCCAGTCACACAAGGGGGGATCTCGGTGTGTTGGGGTAGTGAATGAAGCAAATCCGTTCCCAGAACGGTCAGTTGTGGTGCTGAATGGGAAGTGCGGGGATACGCAACGGCGCACGCCCGGCACGGCGGGAGGGGCGTGTACCAACTGGCGGCTGAGAGGGGTTGTTCGTGCCAGCTTTCCCATACAGCACCACATACCGCACCACATACCGCACCGCGGGGACCGTGACCGCGGTCGCGGTTCCGCCATCGCTCTCCCTTCCGGTCATCGAGGCGGTGTTTCCCCGGCAACTGCATCCGTATTGGCCTCAGTTGCAGGAGAACACCCGTTCGTGGCTGCTGGAAAAGCGGCTCATGCCGCCGGACAAGGTCGCGGAATATGCCGACGGCCTGTGCTACACCGACCTGATGGCGGGCTACTACCTCGGCGCCCCCGACGAGGTCATGCAGGCCATCGCCGACTACAGCGCGTGGTTCTTCGTCTGGGACGACCGGCACGACCGTGACGTCGTGCACGGCCGGGCCGCCGCCTGGCGGCAGTTGAGGCGCCGGCTGCACGCGGCCCTCGACTTCCCGGCGGAGCACCTGCAGCACGAGGATCCGCTGGTCGCCGGACTCGCGGACAGTGTGGGCCGGCTGTACTCCTTCCTCCCGAAGACGTGGAACGCGCGGTTCGCCCGCCACTTCCACGAGGTGATCGAGGCGTACGACCGGGAATTCCACAACCGGGCGGAAGGGCGCGTCCCGAGCGTCGACGAGTATCTGGCCCTGCGCCGGCTCACTTTCGCGCACTGGATCTGGACGGATCTGCTGGAACCGAGTGCGGGATGCGAACTCCCGGAAACCGTACGGAAACACCCGGCCTATCGGCGTGCGGCTCTGCTGAGTCAGGAGTTCGCCGCCTGGTACAACGACCTCTGTTCGCTCCCGAAGGAAATCGCGGGCGACGAGGTGCACAATCTCGGCATCAGTCTCATCACCCATGAGGGACTGACACTCGAAGAGGCGGTCGAGGAAGTCAGGCGGCGCGTCGAGGAATCCATATCCGAATTCCTCGTCGTCGAGAAGGACGTCTTACGACTGGCCGACCGGCTGGCCGACGGGACGGTCCACGGAAAAGAACTCGGCGCCGCTGTCCGGGCCTGTCTCGCGAATATGCGGAACTGGTTCAGTTCCGTCTACTGGTTCCACCACGAGTCCGGCCGCTACATGGTCGACAGCTGGGACGACCGGTCCACGCCCCCGTACGTCAACAACGAAGCGGCAGGTGAGAAATGACCGTCGAGTCCGTCAAACCCGTGACACCCGAGGCATCCGAACTGCGTGAGCCGCCATTGGCCGGCGGCGGGGTTCCGCTTCTCGGCCACGGCTGGAAGCTCGCCCGCGACCCACTGGCCTTCATGAGCCACCTGCGCGACCACGGCGACGTCGTTCGCATCAAGCTCGGACCGAAGACGGTGTACGCCGTCACCACACCGGCCCTCACCGGGGCGATGGCCCTCAGCCCCGACTACATCATCGCCGGACCGCTGTGGGAGTCCCTGGAGGGGCTGCTCGGCAAGGAGGGCGTGGCCACCGCCAACGGTCCGCTCCACCGCCGCCAGCGGCGCACCGTCCAGCCCGCGTTCCGGCTCGACGCCATCCCCGCCTACGGGCCGATCATGGAGGAGGAGACGCGCGCGCTCGTCGAGCGGTGGAAGGGCGGCGAGACGATCGACTGCACCTCGGAGTCGTTCCGGATAGCGGTGCGGGTGGCGGCCCGCTGCCTGCTGCGCGGGCAGTTCATGGACGAGCGGGCCGAGCGGCTGTGCATCGCGCTCGCCAGCGTCTTCCAGGGGATGTACCACCGCATGGTGGTACCGCTCGGACCGCTCTACAGGCTGCCGCTTCCGGCCAACCGCGAATTCAACCGGGCCCTGGCCGATTTGCATCTCCTGGTCGACGAGATCGTCGCCGAACGCCGGGCATCCGGTCAAAAGCCGGACGATTTGCTGACGGCATTGCTGGAAGCGAAGGACGACAATGGCGACCCGATCGGGGAACAGGAGATCCACGACCAGGTCGTCGCGATCCTCACCCCCGGCAGCGAAACCATCGCTTCCACGATCATGTCCCTGTTGCTGGTTCTCGCGGACCACCCGGAACAGGCGGACAAAGTGTGCGCCGAGGTGCGCGAGGTCACGGGAGGACGGCCTGTCGCATTCGACGACGTTCGCAAGCTCACGCACACGAACAACGTCGTCATCGAGGCCATGCGTTTGCGTCCGGCCGTATGGATATTGACGCGGCGGGCAGTCACCGAGACCGAACTCGGTGGCTATCGCATTCCGGCCGGTGCCGACATCGTGTACAGCCCGTACGCCATCCAGCGCGACCCACGGTCCTACGAGCGGCACCTCGACTTCGACCCCGACCGCTGGCTTCCGGAGCGGTCGAAGGACATCCCGAAGTACGCGATGCGGCCGTTCAGCGTGGGCAACCGCAAGTGCCCGAGCGATCACTTCTCGATGGCCCTGCTCACGCTGGTCACGGCGGTGCTCGCGGACGGCTACCGCTTCGAGCAGGTCCCCGGCTCGGTCGACGCGACGCGGGTGGGCATCACGCTGCGTCCGCAGCGGCTGCGGCTGAAGCCCGTCCCGCGGTGAGAGCCTGTGACTCGGGCTCCGGGACCGTCACCCTGCCGGCGTGCGTTCAGGCGGCCTCCGGGCCCCGGAACGTACGCCGGTAGGCGTTCGGGGTGGTGCCCAGCGCCCGCACGAACTGGTGCCGCAGCGCGCCCGCCGTGCCGAAGCCGGTCCGCCAGGCGATCGCGTCCACCGTCTCGTCGGACGCCTCCAGCAGCTGCTGGGCGAGCAGCACCCGCTGGCGCAGGATCCAGCGGTAGGGCGTCGTGCCGGTCTCCTGCTGGAAGCGGCGGGCGAAGGTGCGCGGCGCCATGTGGGCGCGGGCGGCGAGCTGTTCGACCGTGACCTCCTGGTCGATGTGCTGCTCCATCCAGACGAGCACCTCGCCCACGGTGTCGCAGGTCGAGCGCGGCAGTGGCCGCTGGATGTACTGGGCCTGGCCGCCGTCCCGGTGCGGCGGTACGACCATCCGCCGGGCGATGCCGTTGGCGACCTCGGGGCCCTGCTCCTTGCGTACGAGGTGCAGGCAGGCGTCGATGCCGGCGGCCGTGCCGGCCGAGGTGATCACCGGGTCCTCGTCGACGTAGAGCACGTCGGGCTCGACTCTCGTGCGCGGGTACTCGCGGGCCAGCTGTTCCGCGTGCCGCCAGTGCACCGCGCAGCGCCGCCCGTCCAGGAGCCCCGCCGCGGCCAGCACGAACACCCCGGAGCACACGCTCAGCACCCGGGTCCCGCGGTCCACGGCCCGGCGCAGCGCGTCGAGCAGCTCGGGCGGGAACTCCCGTGCCGTGTACGTGTCCCCGGCCGGTACGGCGATCAGGTCGGCGCTCTCCAGCCGTTCCAGACCGTGTGAGGTGCTCATGGTGAAGCCGGCGTGCGGGGTGGACAGGGTCGGCCCCTCGGCCGAGGCGACGGCGAAGTCGTAGACGGGCAGTCCCTCGTCGCTGCGGTCGATGCCGAACACCTCGCACACCACGCCCAGTTCGAAGGGGTGCACGCCGTCGAGGAGGATCGCGGCCACGTTCTTCAGCATGCGGCCAGTGTGCACCCACAGTGGCAGGAATTTGAAGGTGTACGGCAGTCCTGCCACTGTCAGGAGTGTCACGGGAGCACGATGCTTACCTCATGAACGCACTCACCGGAGCCCTCACCGTCCTGGTCCTCTTCCTCCTCCTCGCGGGCCCGGCGCTCGTGGGGCTGGCCCACGAACGCCGGATCGACCGCCAACTGCGCGAGGCGCGGACCCGGACCGCCCGGTCTCGGACCGCCCGGACTCAGAAGTCCTCGTCCAGGTCCACGGTGCCCTCCACCGCGACCTGGTACGCCGACGGTCGGCGCTCGAAGAAGTTGGTCAGCTCCTGAACGCCCTGCAGCTCCATGAAGGAGAACGGGTTCTCCGAGCCGTACACCGGGGCGAAGCCGAGGCGGCTCAGCCGCTGGTCGGCCACGCACTCCAGGTACTGGCGCATCGAGTCGGTGTTCATGCCCGGCAGGCCGTCCCCGCACAGGTCGCGCGCGAACTGCAGCTCGGCCTCGACGGCCTCCCGCAGCATGTCGGTGACCTGCTCCTGGAGCCGGTCGTCGAACAGCTCCGGCTCCTCCTTGCGGACGGTGTCGACGACCTCGAACGCGAAGGACATGTGCATGGTCTCGTCACGGAACACCCAGTTGGTGCCGGTGGCGAGGCCGTGCAGCAGACCCCGGCTGCGGAACCAGTAGACGTACGCGAAGGCGCCGTAGAAGAACAGGCCCTCGATGCACGCGGCGAAGCAGATCAGGTTGAGCAGGAACCTGCGGCGGTCGGACATCGACTCCAGCCGGTCCAGCTTCTCCACCGAGTCCATCCAGCGGAAGCAGAACTCGGCCTTCTCTCGGATGGAGGGGATGCTCTCGACCGCGTCGAAGGCGGCGGCGCGGTCCTCCGGGTCGGGGAGGTAGGTGTCCAGCAGGGTCAGATAGAACTGGACGTGCACGGCCTCCTCGAACAGCTGCCGGCTCAGGTAGAGCCGCGCCTCGGGGGAGTTGATGTGCTTGTACAGCGTGAGCACCAGGTTGTTCGAGACGATCGAGTCGCCCGTCGCGAAGAACGCGACCAGCCGGCCGATCAGGTGCTGCTCGGCGGGCGTCAGCTTCGCGAGGTCGGTGACGTCCGAGTGGAGGTCGACCTCCTCGACGGTCCAGGTGTTCTTGATGGCGTCCCGGTAGCGCTCGTAGAAGTCGGGGTAGCGCATGGGACGCAGGGTCAGTTCGAAGCCCGGGTCGAGCAGGTTCTTCTGGTTGTCACGCATTACTGGCAGGCCTCGCAGGACTCGGGGTTCTCAAGGGAGCAGGCGACGGCCTCTTCGGGGGCCAGCTGCTGCACGGGAATGGGGGCTTGCGCCTGGGCGGCGCGGGCGATGCGGGTCGCCGGGCGCGAGCGCAGGTAGTACGTCGTCTTCAGCCCTGACTTCCAGGCGTACGCGTACATCGAGGAGAGCTTGCCGATGGTCGGCGTCTCCAGGAACAGGTTCAGGGACTGCGCCTGGTCCAGGTACGGGGTGCGCGCGGCGGCCATGTCGATCAGGCCGCGCTGCGGGATCTCCCACGCCGTGCGGTACAGCGCCCGTACGTCCTCGGGGATCCAGGTGAATCCCTGGACCGAGCCGCTCGCCTCGCGCAGCGCCTCGCGGGTGCGGGCGTCCCAGACGCCCAGCTCCTTGAGCTCGCGCACCAGGTAGGAGTTGACCTGGAGGAACTCGCCGGACAGCGTCTCGCGCTTGAACAGGTTGGAGACCTGCGGCTCGATGCACTCGTACACACCGGCGATCGAGGCGATGGTGGCGGTCGGCGCGATGGCCAGGAGCAGCGAGTTGCGCATGCCGGTCACCGCGATCCGCTCCCGCAGCGCCGCCCAGCGCTCCGGCCAGCTGAACTCGACGCCGTAGTGGTCGGGGTGCAGCACGCCCCGGGCGGTGCGGGTCTTCTCCCAGGCGGGCAGCGGGCCGTTGCGCTCGGCGAGGTCGGCGGAGGCCTCGTAGGCGGCGAGCATGATGCGCTCGGCGATCCGGGTAGAGAGGGCCTTGGCCTCGGGCGAGTCGAAGGGCAGCCGCAGCTTGAAGAAGACGTCCTGGAGGCCCATGGCGCCCAGACCGACCGGACGCCAGCGGGAGTTGGAGCGGCCCGCCTGCTCGGTCGGATAGAAGTTGATGTCGACGACGCGGTCCAGGAAGGTGACGGCGGTGCGGACGGTCTCGTCCAGCCGCTCCCAGTCGAGGTCGTCGCCGACCACGAACGCGCCGAGGTTCACCGACCCCAGGTTGCAGACCGCCGTCTCCCCGTCGTCGGTGACCTCCAGGATCTCGGTGCACAGGTTCGAGGAGTGGACGACGTGGCCCGGCTCGGCGGTCTGGTTGGCGGTGCGGTTCGCGGCGTCCTTGAACGTCATCCAGCCGTTGCCGGTCTGGGCGAGGGTGCGCATCATGCGGCCGTACAGGTCACGCGCCGCGATGGTCTTCCGCGCCAGCCCCTGGGCCTCCGCCGCGCGGTAGGCCGCGTCGAACTCAGCGCCCCACAGGTCTACCAGCTCGGGCACGTCGGCCGGGGAGAACAGGGACCACTGACCGTCGGCGTCGACCCGGCGCATGAACTCGTCCGGGATCCAGTGCGCGAGGTTGAGGTTGTGCGTACGGCGGGCGTCCTCACCGGTGTTGTCGCGCAGCTCCAGGAACTCCTCGATGTCGGAGTGCCAGGTCTCCAGGTAGACCGCGGCGGCGCCCTTGCGCCGGCCGCCCTGGTTCACGGCGGCGACCGAGGCGTCCAGGGTCTTCAGGAACGGCACGATGCCGTTGGAGTGCCCGTTGGTGCCGCGGATGAGCGACCCGCGGGAGCGGACGCGGCTGTACGACAGACCGATGCCGCCGGCGTGCTTGGAGAGGCGGGCGACCTGGTGGTAGCGGTCGTAGATGGAGTCCAGCTCGTCCAGTGGGGAGTCGAGGAGGTAGCAGGACGACATCTGGGGGTGCCGGGTGCCGGAGTTGAACAGCGTGGGGGAGGACGGCAGATAGTCCAGGCGGCTCATCAGCGTGTAGAGCGCGGCGACCTCGTCGACGGACCTGGCCGTGTCGTCCTCGGCCAGGCCGCTCGCCACCCGCAGCAGGAAGTGCTGGGGCGTCTCGACCACCTGGCGGGTGATCGGGTGGCGCAGCAGGTAGCGGCCGTACAGGGTGCGCAGGCCGAAGTAGCCGAAGCGGTCGTCGGCGCCCGTGTCCACCAGCGCGTCGAGCCGGGCCGCGTGCAGCCGCACGAACTCGGCGGTGCGGTCGGCGATCAGGCCCTCGCGGTGGCCGACGGCGACGGACTCGGTGAAGGAGGTGACGCCCTGCGAGGCTGCCTCGGCGCGGATGCCGATCGTCAGCAGCCGGGCGGCCAGCCGGGAGTAGGCGGGATCCTCGGAGATGAGACCGGCGGCCGACTCCGTGGCCAGCTCGCGCAGCTCCGGCTCGTCCGCCCGCGCGGACCGGCCCCGCAGGGCGGCGGCGGCGACCCGGCCGGGGTCGGCGTCGGGAAGGTCGGCGGTCAGCTCGGTCAGCGTCCGCAGCAGTGCGGCTCCGGGACCGTCGGTCTCCAGGGCTGCTGAAACCGGTTCGGCTGGCGCGATGGTCACGTGGGGCTCTCCCTCGCTCGGCGGGGGCCTTGCGCAGGGCAGGAGGCGGCACACGAGCGCGGGGCGCGTCGCGTCCACCGGCCCATTCCGCGAGGCCCGGACGTCAGGGCACCCGAGCCGGACGGACCGGGTGCGCTGCCGGCAGGTGCTCGGACTGACCATGCGTGCGTGAATGCAGCGATACGCACGCAAGTACACCGTTGCGGGACAGTTCCGGATTCGCACCGGATTCCCCTGCGGCGACAGCGAGCATGAGCATACATCTTGTGCCGGGTCGCCGTGCGACCCCCAGATGTTGTGTCGGGCTGGCTTCGCAGCGTCAACTCAGGGGGTGGTTCCGGCGGGAGCGCGCGTACGACAGCGGGCCGCCGAGGCGACTTGCCTTCGGCGGCCCGCTGCGGGATGCGTACGAGGGGTGCTCCCTCCCGCTAGTGTCCCGCCCCCGCCGTCGCCGGGGGCAGTTCGACCTTGACGCCCGGGTCGCCGGCGTCCGCCGTGTAGTCCGAAGGGGACGTCTCGTCGACGCCTTCCGGAGCCTTCAGGGCCTTCATGACGAAGGTGAGCACCACCGTCACCACCACGTTCAGCAGGAACGCGGTGAGGCCGATGTAGCCGATCTCACCGATGCCGGGGATCTCCTTCGACGAGCCGCCGAAGTGCTTCTGGGTCGGGGAGGCGACGCCGTACGCGGCGACCGTGCCGTAGACCATGCCGACCGCCCAGCCGGCCAGCAGCGCCCAGCGGTGGAACCAGCGGGTGAACAGGCCGCCGACCAGGGCCGGGAAGGTCTGGAGGATCCAGATGCCGCCCAGGAGCTGGAAGTTGATGGCGACCGTCTTGTCCATGGTGAGGACGAAGACCAGCGCGCCCACCTTCACCAGGAGCGAGACCAGCTTGGAGACGCGGGTCTCCTCCCTGGGGGTGGCGTCCGGCTTGATGAAGTCCTTGTAGATGTTGCGGGTGAAGAGGTTCGCAGCCGCGATGGACATGATCGCCGCCGGCACCAGCGCGCCGATGCCGATCGCCGCGAACGCCACGCCCGCGAACCAGTCAGGGAACATGTCCTCGAACAACTGCGGGATCGCCAGCTGCCCGTTCTTGACCTTCACCCCGGCCGCGATCGCCATGAAGCCCAGCAGGGCGAGCAGACCCAGCATGAGGGAGTACAGCGGCAGGATGGTGGTGTTGCGGCGGATCACCTCACGGCTGCGCGAGGACAGCGTCGCGGTGATCGAGTGCGGGTACATGAACAGCGCCAGCGCGGAGCCCAACGCCAGCGTCGCGTACGTCCACTGGCCCGCGTCGCCCGGCACCAGCGCACCGCGCGGCGCGCCCGTCGCCGGGTTGGGCTGCGCGAAGGCGTCGCTCGCCTTGGCGAAGATGTCGTCGAACCCGCCCAGCTTGATCGGGATGTAGATGATCGCCACCGCGATGACGATGTAGATCAGCGTGTCCTTCACGAACGCGATCAGCGCGGGCGCCCGCAGGCCCGAGGAGTAGGTGTACGCCGCGAGCACACCGAAGGCGATCAGCAGCGGCAGGTCCTTGACGAACCAGTTGGTGTCCTCGCCGCCGCCGACCCCCATCACGTCCAGCACGGCCTGGATGCCGACCAACTGGAGCGCGATGTACGGCATGGTGGCCAGGATGCCGGTGACGGCCACGGCCAGGGACAGCCCCTTGGAGCCGAACCGGCCGCGCACGAAGTCCGAGGTCGTCACGTACCCGTGCTTGTGCGAGACCGACCACAGGCGCGGCAGGAACGTGAAGATCAGCGGGTAGACGAGGATCGTGTACGGCACCGCGAAGAAGCCCGCCGCGCCGGCCGCGTAGATCGCCGCCGGGACCGCCACGAACGTGTAGGCCGTGTACAGGTCGCCGCCGAGCAGGAACCAGGTGACCCACGTGCCGAAGGACCGGCCGCCCAGGCCCCATTCGTCGAGGCTGTGCTCGTCGTCGGCCCTGCGCCAGCGGGCCGCCAGGAAGCCCATGACGGTGACGGCCAGGAAGAAGAAGATGAAGACGGCGAGTGCCACGCCGTTCACGCCGTCGTTCACTTCGCCGCACCTCCGCCCTGGTTCCTACGGCCGCGCTGGTCGAACTGCCACAGCTTGTACGCGGTCACCGTGAGCAGGGTGGAGAGCAGCACCCACAGCATCTGGTACCAGTAGAAGAAGGGGATGCCGATGAACGCGGGGTCGGTCTTCGCGTACGAACCGACCCACAGCATCGCCACGAAGGGCGCGAACAGACAGAGGGCGATGACGACGCGCAAAGGCGTGACCACCGGCCCTCTGTTCACTTCTGGGGCTTCTGACATCGGGCGGCTCCGTCCCCTAGCAGATCATGTGCAACGCGCACGAAATGTAGGTGACGGATAAAGCCAAGCGGAAGACCTCGTCCGCATATCGGTCCCGATACTCCACGCTCTGCGGGCCCGGGGGATGGCCGGCGGAGCCCAGCCGTCCCGCCGAACCGCCCGTCTAGTCCACGGACCGCTACTCCACAGGCCGCTTGAGCCGCGCCACGAACTTGTACCGGTCCCCCCGGTACACCGAGCGCACCCACTCCACCGGCAGGCCCTCCTTGTCCACGGAGTGGCGGGACAGCATCAGCATCGGCAGACCGACGTCCGTGCCGAGCAGGCCGGCCTCGCGCGGGGTGGCCAGGGAGGTCTCGATGGTCTCCTCGGCCTCGGCGAGGTGGACGCCGTAGACCTCGGCGAGCGCGGTGTAGAGGGACGTGTACTTCACCAGTGACCTGCGCAGGGCCGGGAAGCGCTTGGCCGAGAGGTGGGTGGTCTCGATGGCCATCGGTTCGCCGTTGGCCATGCGCAGCCGCTCGATGCGCAGCACACGGCCGCCCGTGGTGATGTCGAGCAGCTCGGCGAGGCGGTCGTCGGCCGTGATGTAGCCGATGTCCAGCAGTTGCGAGGTGGGTTCGAGACCCTGGGCGCGCATGTCCTCGGTGTACGAGGTGAGTTGGAGCGACTGGGACACCTTCGGCTTGGCCACGAAGGTGCCCTTGCCCTGGATGCGCTCAAGCCGGCCCTCGACGACCAGCTCCTGGAGCGCCTGGCGCACGGTGGTGCGCGAGGTGTCGAACTCGGCCGCCAGCGTGCGCTCGGGCGGCACCGGGGTGCCGGGCGACTGCGTCTCCGTCATGTCGAGGAGATGCTTCTTCAGGCGGTAGTACTTGGGCACGCGCGCGGTACGGACGGTCGCCCCACCCTCGTTCTCCGCACTGCTGACGTCGGTGCTCATGTCCTGCCTTCCCGGCTCCGGGTGCCGAAGCGGCCGACAAACCTGTCGGCCGCGGCTCACATCGTGGCACGGGTTTGCCGACGGGGTGTCCAGCGCGGTGACCTCGCGAGCTCCGTGATCTCTTCTGTATACCCCTGGGGCCCCTGTTGGTCTAGTCCAGCAGGTCACGCGTGGCCGATTGGTCCAGTCCCGCGAAGGGGGGCGATGTGCCGCCCTCGAATTGAAAAGTCCCTGCATATCGCGGTCCCGTAACGGACGACTCAACCCAGGTTGAACACCCTTGACAGCCCAATTGGTCTGAGCCAAGCTCCGGCTTACTGGTCTACACCATTGGTCCAGGTCCTGGTCCCACGGACGGTACGCGTTGACGCTCGACCGCGGCGGGGAGGCAGGGGGGTTTGTGGCATCCCTGAGGAGGGTTGGCGTGAAGCGCAAGCTGATAGCCGCGATCGGTATCGCGGGCATGATGGTCTCCATCGCGGCGTGCGGGGACGACAAGGACAGCGGTGGCTCCGACAAGGGCACCGACGCCAAGGAACTGACGGTCTGGCTGACCGTCGACGCCCAGAACAACTGGCCCGAGCTGGTCAAGGCCGCCGACGCGGCGGTGCAGAAGAAGCACCCCGGCGTGAAGATCAACCACGAGTACTACGGCTGGCCCGACAAGAACGCCAAGCTCGACGCGGTCCTCGCCACCGACAAGGTGCCCGACGTGGTCGAGATGGGCAACACCGAGATGCTCGGCTACATGGTCAAGGGCGCCTTCGCCCCCCTCGACGCCGGCAAGTTCGACAACTCCTCCGCCTGGCTGGACGGCCTCAAGGCCTCGGTGACGTACGAGGACAAGACCTACGGCGTGCCGTACTACGCGGGTGGCCGCGTCGGCAACTGGCGCAAGGACCTCTTCGCCGCCGCCGGAGTCAAGGCGGCCCCCAAGACCTACGCGGAGCTGACCGCCGCCCTGGACAAGGTCCAGAAGAAGGAGGGCGACAAGTTCAGCTCCTGGTACCAGCCCACCCGTGACTGGTACGCGGCCATGTCCTTCGTCTACGACGCCGGCGGCTCCATCGCGAAGGAGGAGGGCGGCCAGTGGAAGGGCAACCTCTCCTCCCCGGAGTCCCTCAAGGGCCTGGGCGAGTACAAGAACGTCGTCGACACGTACATGCACGGCGACAAGACCAAGGACGAGTCCGACCGTTACATCGTCTACGGCCAGGGCAAGTCCGGCATGATCTTCGGCGCGGCCTGGGAGGGCGCGACCGCCGAGGCCCCCGAGAACGACAAGAGCGGCAAGCTCAAGGGCAACCTCGAGAACTTCGTGATGCCCGGCCCGTCCGGCAAGAACCTCCCCGTCTTCCTGGGCGGCTCCGACCTCGCCGTCCCGGTCAAGTCTGACGCGCAGGAACTCGCCGCCGAGTGGATCAACGCGTTCACCGGTCCGGCCGGCCAGAAGGGCCTGATGGCCAAGGGCAACCTGCCCAACAACAAGACCGACCTCGCGACCCTGAAGAACGACCCCAAGACGGTCGTCCCGGCCACCGCCGCCGAGTCCAACTGGTTCGTCCCGATGGCGCCCGGCTGGGGCCAGGTCGAGAAGGCCCAGGTCCTGCAGACCATGCTCCAGTCCATCGGCACCGGCAAGAAGACCGTCGAGGAGGCCGCCAAGGAGGCGGACGCCGAGATCGACAAGGTCATCAACACCAAGTAGTGACGCGAGACGGGGCTCCGCTGCGGCGGAGCCCCGCCGTCCGTGCGACCGAGAGGGCCCCCGCCTCCGTACTCCACGGGGCTTCGCCTTCGTACGACCTGAGGGACCGCTGAGGAGCGCGCGATGAGTGCCGCAGACACGACCACCCCTGCCAAGGTGCCGCCGCCGCGGCCGGCACCGCCACCGCCGTCCGCGCCACGGCGGCCCCGCGCCAAGGCGGGCTCCGCCGGAGCCGGCACCCCCTGGCTGCTGCTCGCCCCCTGCCTGCTGATCCTGGTGCTGGTGATGGGCTATCCGCTCGTCCGCCTGGTCACCCTCTCCTTCCAGAAGTTCGGACAGTCCCAGCTGTGGGGCTTCCAGCCCGCCGAGTCGGTCGGGTTCGACAACTTCACCAACGTGCTGGCCGACAGCGAGTTCTGGTCGGTCGTCGTGCGCACGATCGTCTTCGCGGCCGGCTGCGTCATCTTCACGATGGTCCTCGGCATGCTGATCGCGCTGCTGCTCCAGCGGGTCTCCGGCTGGGTGAAGACGCTCATCAACATCGCGCTGGTGGCCAGCTGGGGCATGCCGATCATCGTGGCCACCACGGTCTTCAAGTGGCTGTTCGACGCGGACTACGGCATCCTCAACGCGGTCCTGAGCAGGCTGCCCGGCGTCGACATGATCGGCCACAACTGGTTCGCGAGCGGGCCGCAGGGCCTGGCCGTGATCATGCTGCTGGTGATCTGGGGAGCCGTCCCGTTCGTCGTGATCACCCTCAGCGCCGGTCTCACCCAGGTCCCCAAGGAACTGGAGGAGGCCGCCCGTCTCGACGGCGCCGGCGCCTGGGGCGTCTTCCGGTACGTCACCCTGCCCATCCTCAAGCCGATCATCGTGATGCTCACGACCCTGTCGGTCATCTGGGACATGGGCGTCTTCCCACAGGTCTTCGTGATGCGCAACGGCCATCCCGAGGCCGAGTTCCAGCTGCTGACGACGTACTCCTACGACCGCGCCTTCGTCGTCAACGACTACGGCCAGGGCTCCGCGATCGCCCTGATCACCGTGCTGCTGCTGCTCGGTGTGGTCGCCGTGTACATGCGCCAGATGCTGAAGATCGGAGAGGTCGAATGAGCGCCATCGCCCCGGCGAAGAGCGGCTCCGGCGAAAGCGCCGTCGCACCGGCCAGGAGCGGCTCCGGCAGCGGCTCGGGCCGCCGGAAGTCCAAGCTCGGCTGGAACCTCCTCGGCCTCCTCGTGTTCGTCATCGTCGGCTTCCCCGTCTACTGGATGCTCAACACGGCGTTCAAACCGGCGAAGGACGCCATCGACCCGGACCCGAGCCTGCTGCCCACCGCACTGACCTTCTCCAACTTCGGCCGCGCGATGGACATCGCCGACTTCTGGGGACCGGTCGCCCGCAGCCTCGTCGTCTCGCTCGCGGTCGTGCTGATCGGCATCGTCGTCGGCATGCTGGCGGCGCTCGCCATCTCGCGGTTCGCCTTCCGCGGCCGCAAGGTCGTGATCGTCGGCATCCTCGCCGTCCAGATGGTCCCGCTGGTCGCCATGATCATTCCGGTCTTCCTGCTCCTGAACGACCTGGGCCAGTACGACCGCCTCACCGGCCTGATCATCACCTACCTGACCTTCATCCTGCCCTTCACGGTGTGGACCCTGCGCGGCTTCATCGTCAACATCCCGAAGGAGCTGGAGGAGGCCGCGATGGTCGACGGCTGCTCCCGCACCGGCGCCTTCATGCGCGTCGTCTTCCCGCTGCTCGCCCCCGGCATGGTCGCCACCTCGGTCTACGGCTTCATCCAGGCCTGGAACGAGTATCTCTACGCCCTCATGCTGCTCAGCCAGAAGAACCAGACCGCGACCGTCTGGCTCGGCAACTTCACCACCAAGCACGGCACCGAGTACGCCCCGATGATGGCCGGCGCCACCCTGATGGCCGTCCCGATCGTCGTGCTGTTCCTCCTCGTCCAGCGCAAGATGGCCGCGGGTCTCACCGCGGGCGCCGTGAAGGGATAACGCCCCCGATGACGACACTCGCCAGCGGCACCGACACTCTGACGCGTGACGCCCTGACGGTCCTCCAGCCCGGCTTCGCCGGCACCAGCGCCCCCGACTGGCTGCTGCGCCGGCTCGGCGAAGGCCTGGCCTCGGTCGGACTGTTCGGCCGCAACATCGCCTCCCCCGAACAACTCGCCGCGCTCACCGCCCAGTTGCGCACCGAACGTGACGACGTGCTCGTCGCGATCGACGAGGAGGGCGGCGACGTCACCCGCCTGGAGGTGCGGACCGGCTCCAGCTTCCCCGGCAACCACGCCCTCGGCGCGGTCGACGACACCGACCTCACCAGGCAGGTCGCCTTCGAACTGGGCCGCCGCCTCGCGGCCTGCGGCGTCGACTTCAACTGGGCCCCCTCGGCCGACGTGAACTCCAACCCGGGCAACCCGGTCATCGGCGTGCGCTCCTTCGGCGCCGACCCCGACCTGGTCGCCCGGCACACCGCGGCCTATGTCGGCGGCCTCCAGGCGGCCGGCGTCGCCGCCTGCACCAAGCACTTCCCCGGCCACGGCGACACGGCCGTCGACTCCCACCTCGCCCTGCCCCGCATCGCCGTGGACCCCGCCGTGCTGGCCGAGCGCGAACTGGCCCCGTTCCGCGCGGCCATCGCCGCCGGCAGCCGTGCCGTGATGAGCGCCCACATCCTGGTCCCCGCCCTGGACCCGGAGCACCCGGCGACCTTGTCCCGCCGCATCCTGACGGACCTCCTGCGCGGCGAACTCGGCTACGACGGCCTGATCGTCACCGACGGCATGGAGATGCGGGCGATCGCCGGCACCTACGGCATCGAGCACGGCAGCGTCCTCGCCGTCGCGGCCGGTGCCGACGCCATCTGCGTGGGCGGCGGCCTCGCCGACGACGAGACGGTACGGCGCCTGCGCGACGCCCTGGTCGCCGCGGTCCGGGCCGGCGAACTCCCGGAGGAACGCCTCGCCGACGCGGCGCAGCGGGTCCGAGCCCTGGCCCGCTGGACGGCCTCGGCAGCGGCCTCCGCCGACCGGTCCGGCGCGCTCACCGACATCGGCCTCGTCGCCGCCCGCCGCGCACTGCGCCGGACCGCGGACGCCCCCTTCACCCCGCTCACCGACGCCCCGTACGTCGCCGCCCTCACCCCGGTCGCCAACATCGCCGTCGGCGACGAGACCCCCTGGGGCGTGGCCGCGGAACTGGCCCGGCTGCTGCCCGGCACCGAGACGGGCAGCTTCGCCGGCGAGGACGCGGGACACGCGGCCCTGATCGCGGCGGGGGAGCGGCGGATCGTGGCCGTGGTCCGCGACGAGCACCGCCACCCGTGGATGACGGCGGCCCTGGACACCCTCCTCGCCGCCCGCCCCGACACGGTCGTCGTCGAGATGGGCGTTCCGCAGGCCCCGCCCCGCGGCGCCCTGCACCTCGCCACCCACGGCGCGGCCCGCGTCTGCGGACGGGCGGCGGCGGAGGTCATCGCCG
>NZ_MUBA01000369.1 GCF_002154575.1 Streptomyces bobili | reverse complement strand
CCGACCGCATCGCGGTGTTGAACGGCGGGAGGATCGCCGCCCAAGGGACCGCCGACGAACTGAAGCGCATTGTTCCCGGCGGACACGTGCGACTCCGCTTCTCCGACCCG
Organism: Streptomyces bobili; assembly: GCF_002154575.1. Taxonomy (GTDB): domain Bacteria; phylum Actinomycetota; class Actinomycetes; order Streptomycetales; family Streptomycetaceae; genus Streptomyces; species Streptomyces bobili. Next base: position 3,755 of record NZ_MUBA01000369.1, on the reverse strand, counting down.
GCCGCCTACCAGAGCGCCGCCACCGCGCTGAGCGAGGTCACCGTCCCCCACGCGCGGCTTCGCTCGAGCGGGGGGACCTCCGTCGACGAGGCGCTCGCGCTCCAGATCCCCAGCGACGGCAGCCAGCGCGAGCTGCGCGCCCTCCTCGACCGGCTGGACGCGGCCGGCATCGAGGCCGACGAGCTGACCGTGCACACCCCCGACCTCGACGACGTGTTCTTCGCCCTCACCAGCACCACCATGGTCCCCAGCCAGTCCAAGGAGGATGTCCGATGAGCGCCCTCTCCCTCGCCGTACGCGACTCGAACACCATGCTGCGCCGTAACCTCCTGCACGCCCGGCGCTACCCGTCGATGACACTGAACCTGCTGCTCACGCCGATCATGATGCTGCTGCTCTTCGTCTACATCTTCGGAGACGTGATGAGCGCCGGTATCGGCGGTGGCGGGGCCGACCGGTCGGAGTACATCGCGTATCTCGTCCCGGGCATCGTGATGATGACCATCGGCGGCACCACGGTCGGCACCGCGGTGTCCGTCTCCATGGACATGACCGAGGGCATCATCGCCCGCTTCCGCACCATGGCGATCCACCGCGGATCGGTGCTCGTCGGGCACGTCGTCGGCAGCGTGCTGCAGAGCATCGCCAGCGTGGTCCTTGTCGGGGCCGTCGCCGTGGCCATCGGCTTCCGCTCCACCGACGCCACCGCCCTGGAATGGGTCGCGGCGTTCGGACTGCTCGCGCTGTTCGCCCTGGCGCTCACCTGGATCGCCGTCGGCATGGGCCTGATCAGCCCGAACCCGGAGGCCGCCAGTAACAACGCGCTCCCGCTGATCTTCCTCCCGCTCATCTCCAGCACCTTCGTCCCCATCGACGCGATGCCGGGCTGGTTCCAGCCGATCGCCGAATACCAGCCCTTCACCCCGGCCATCGAGACGCTGCGCGGACTGCTCCTGGGCACCGAGATCGGCCACAACGGCTGGCTAGCCCTCATCTGGTGCCTGGCACTGACCGTTCTCGGCTACCTGTGGTCGAAGTCGGTGTTCAACCGCGACCCGAAGTAGCCGACACGACAACGTCGCCTGCCGCGCCCGCGACCTCACTCTGCGGTGAGTTCCTCGAGGTGCTCGGCCGCGGTGGTGTTGCCCCGGTCGGACTCCGCTGCGGGGACGGTGGTGCGCACGCTGTCGTGCCACACCGCGCCGGTCGCGATCGCCTGACGCCATGGGCGGATCGCCTTGGGCGGCATGCCGATGGCGAGGGCGCCGGTGACGCGGTCGCCGGTGCGGTACGCGGCGACGAACCGGCGGTCCGCCAGGTCCCCTTCCACCACGGCGACCGCGTCGTGGCCGCGGAGGTAGCCGTACGCCTGGATCTTCATGTCGTACTGGTCGGACCAGAAGTAGGGCACCGGCGCGAACGGCTTGCGCGCCCGTGGGGCGGCGAGCAGGTTGCGGGCGGCGGCCACGCCCTGTTCGGCCGCGGTGGTGCGGTGCTCGATGCGCATGGGGGTGCCGAACAGCGGGTTGTACCAGCGGGCGACGTCACCGGCCGCGTACACTTCCCCAGCCTCCGGCCGGGGGGACCCCCAGGCGGCCTCGCAGTACTCGTCGCACACGACGCCGTCCCCGACGGTCAGGCCGCTGCCCGCGAGCCACTCGGTGTTGGGCACGGAGCCGACGGCCACCAGCACCTCGTCGGCCTGGATCCGCTCGCCGTCCGCGAGCCGCACGCCGTCCTCGGTCACCTCGGTGACGGTGACCCCGCAGCGCAGGTTCACGCCCCGCTCCAGGTGGGCGTTCGTCAGGATCTCGCCGACCTCCAGGCCGACGGCGTGGGCCAGGGGCACCGGGGCGGGTTCGAGGAGCGTGACCTCGCAGCCGAGTCGCCAGGCGACGGCGGCGGCCTCCGCGCCGAGGAAGCCGGCGCCCACGACGACCAGACGTCGGCCCGGGGCGAGCCGCTCCCGCAGGGTCAGCGCGTCGTCGAGGGTGCGCAGGACGTGCGGGCCCTCGCCGGGCAACCGACGCGGCCGGACCCCGGTGGCGATGACCAGCCCGTCGTACGGGAGGGCGGATCCGTCGGCCAACTCGACGGTTCGGCCGGCTGGTTCGAGGCGGGTGGCCGCCACGCCGAGCCGCAGGTCGAGGCCGAGCGCGGCCAGCGCGTCGGGGGTGCGCAGCGTCAGCCGCTCGGGCTCCCACTCCCCGGCCAGGAGCTGCTTCGACAGGGGCGGACGGTCGTACGGGGCGAGCGGTTCGTCGCCGACCAGGGTGAGCGTGCCGTCGTAGCCCTCCCGGCGGAGGGTCTCGGCCGCCGCGAGTCCGGCGGCCGAGGCACCGACGACGACGATCCGCCTCACTGCTCGACCAGCCGGATGGCGGCGGCCGGGCAGAGCGCTACGGCCTCCTTGACGTCGTCGAGTCGGCCGTCGCCGACCTGCTCCTCCAGGAGGATCGCGATGCCGTCGTCGTCCTGGTCGAAGACGTCCATCGCGGCGAGCACGCACTGCCCGGAGGCGACGCACTTGTCGGCTTCCAACTCCACCTTCATGGAATTCCCCTTACCTGCTTCGCTCGTGGTTCTCGGTTCGTTCGCGGGACGGGGAGCTGTCACCAGGAGACGGGCAGTTCGTGCACGCCGTAGATGAACGCGTCGTTCTTGAACCGGACGTCCTCCAGTGCGCAGGCCGGCTTCAGCGTGGGAATGCGCTTGTAGAGGGTGCCGTACACGACCTGGAGTTCCATGCGGGCCAGCGGCTGGCCCAGGCACTGGTGGACGCCGAAGCCGAAGGCGACGTGGCGGCGGGCGTCGCGGGTGAGGTCGAGGCGGTCCGGGTCGGGGAACACTTCGGGGTCGCGGTTGGCGATCTCGTTGACCATGATGACGCCCTCGCCGGCCTTGACGACCTGTCCTGCGACCTCGATGTCCTCGGTCACCGCGCGACGCCGCCCCAGGTGGGTGATGTGCAGGTAGCGCAGCAGTTCCTCGACAGCGCCCGCGACGAACTTCGGGTCGTCGCTCTCGCGCAGCAGGGCGAGCTGGTCGGGGTTGTGCAGGAGAGCGAGGGTGCCGAGGGCGATCATGTTCGCGGTGGTCTCGTGGCCCGCGATCAGCAGGAGCAGGGCCATCTCGGTGGCCTCTTGGTGGTCGATCTCCCCGGCCGTGACGCGCCCCGCGATGCTGGACAGCAGGTCGTCCTTCGGCTCGGCGAGCCGCTCGGCGATCTGACCGGCCAGGTATCCGGCCATCTCCCAGGTCGCCGCACCGCGCTGCTCGGGGGTCGCGGTCGTGCGGACCATCGTCTTGGTGTGCTCCTGGAAGATCGCGTGGTCGTCGTAGGGCACGCCGAGCAGTTCGCAGATCACCAGGGAGGGGATCGGCAGGGCGAACTCCTCCACGAGATCCACCGGGCCCGGCCGGCTCAGCATCCCGTCGATCAGGCCGTCGACGATCCTCTGTACGGCGGGCCGCAGGGCCTCCACCTTCTTCACGGCGAACGGGGCCGTCACCATCCGGCGCAGCCGGGTGTGTTCGGGGTCGTCCATCATGATGAAGCTGAGCTTGCCCTCGCCGCCCTCGGGACTGGCCTTGGTCGGGTAGCCGGGGCTGTCGGTGTCGGCGCTGACCCGGGCGTCGCCGAGGATGGCGCGCTGGTCGGCGTACCGGGTCACGAGCCAGGGTTCACTGCCGTCCCACAGCCGCACCCTCGTCAGGGGCGTCTCCTCCTGGAGGTTCTTCAGGGCGGGCGGGGG
>NZ_MUBA01000368.1 GCF_002154575.1 Streptomyces bobili | reverse complement strand
TCACCCGCCCGCCCCGGCTCACGCGGCCACCCCCTGAAAGACAGGGAGCACCAGCTCCTCGTCGTACCGCCGGAATTCGAGCCGCACCGGCATCCCGATGCGCACCTTGTCGTACGGCACCCCGACCACGTCGCTCACGATCCGCACGCCCTCCGCGAGTTCGATGAGACCGACCGCGAAGGGAGGCGAGAAGGCGGGAAAGGGCGGGTGGTGCATCACGACGTACGAGTACACGGTGCCCTCCCCGCACGCCTGGACGGTGTCCCATTCCTGCGCCCCGCAGCTCGCGCACCCCGGCAGCCAGGGGAAGCGGAGGGTGCCGCAGGCGGTACAGCGCTGGATGAGGAGCCGGTGACTGCGCACGCCCTCCCAGAAGCCGGCGTTGTCCCGGTTGATCACCGGGCGGGGTCGGCGCTCCTCCGGTTCGGGTTCCCGGTGCGCCGGGGCGTACTTGAGGATGCGGAAGCGGTGGACGCCGGCCGGCTCCCCGGCCACGCGCACCACCGTGCGGGTCGTGACGAAGTACCCGGTGCCGAGCTTGGTCGTCTTGCGGCCGGAGACCGACTCGATCACGGTGTCGAAGGTGATCTCGTCACCGGGGCGCAGGGGACGGACGTAGTCCTGCTCGCAGTCGGTGGCGACGACGGCCGTGCAGCCCGCCTCGTCGAGGAGGGCGAGCAGCTCCTCGTAGGCGGGCGCGCGTCCGGCCCGGCCGCCGAGGCCGGCCATGGTCCAGGCCTGGAGCATGGTGGGCGGGGCGATGGCGTCGGGGCCGGTGTACGCGAGGTTGGTGTCCCCGATGGCCTCGCACCAGTGGCGGATCATGGGCGCGTTGACCGGATCGCGGCCGGCTCCGGCGGTCGTGGCGGGCCTTCCCTCGTAGGCCTTCAGCCGGGCCTCCAGGGCATTCCGGGCCTCCCGTACGCCTTCCGTGCCGCTGCTCATCCTCACCACACCATCCCCTGCGTCGAGGGTTTCTGACTGTCCGTCAGGTCGATGGCGATGTCAAGGTCACCGGCTTCCGAACGCGCCGAACGCCCGCGCGCGCCCTCCACGCGAAAACGTCCGCGCGGCGGCGCCGAAGCACCGCCGCGCAGACGCGTTTCCCACCCCACAGAGCACCCAGCGCGAAGGAGAGGAGGGGACCGGCGCCGGGGCGCCGGTCCCCTCAGATCACCACCAGAGCGGCGTGAAGCTGACGGCCACGTTGCTGTTCCCCTGGTTGATGGCCGTGAACGCGGAGCCGTTGACCTGCGCGGTGTTGCTCTGGTTCGAGGCGCCCGAGCCGACGGCGTTCTGCTGCGTGGTGGACGAGTTGCCGTTGTTGTCGTGCCCGACGCCGCTGCCGACGACGCTCGCGACACCCGCGTTCGATCCGTCGTCCGCGATGGCGCCGTTGTCCGCCGCCGCGACGCCGGTGAACAGAGCGGCTGCCAGCGGAAGGGCGGAGACGGCGGCGATGACGCGGGCGGTACGGATGCTTGCCATGTTGTTCCTCCAGAACGGGGACTACGCACCGGCTCGTGACCGGACGATTCAAGAAGTACGGCTTTCACCAGGGAAGTTGGCCGACCGCCCCGGTGCTGTGACGACGTCGCGAGACCAGAGTTGCCCACCGAATCCCCTCGAACCACCCTCGAAGCCATGATTAGCACGCAAGCGTGATGACAAGTCGATAAACCCCTAGCACCACTTTTCTTACCCGTGCCACCTCAACCCCCGGCAAGTCGGGCATCCACACCTCAGGCCCCACAAGAGGCGAAGCGTTCCGGCACGTTCCCGGCCGACCACACTTCCCTCGGCACGCCACCCCCTCACCCTCTTCCCTTTTTCGAACGCACGTACGAAACTGGATCCATGGCCACCACCGACCGGTACCCCCGGCAGGCCACCACGCTGGCCCTCGCCCATGCCCTGTCGGCCGCCGACCGCGGCCTGGCCGTCATCCCCCTGTCCCGGACCAAGCTCCCGGCCCTGCGCTCCCCCCACCGCGACGACCCGACGGCCCCGCCCTGCCACGGCGCCTGCGGCCGCCCCGGCCACGGCGTGTACGACGCCAGCACCGACCCCGCGCGCATCCGCGAACTCTTCGCCGCCGCCCCCTGGTCCACCGGCTACGGCATCGCCTGCGGACTCCCCCCGCACCACCTCGTCGGCGTCGACCTGGACACCAAGTCCGGCACCGACTCCACCACCGCCCTGCGCGAACTCGCCCTGCGCCACCTCTTCACCATCCCGCCCACCGTCGTCGTCCTCACCCCCTCCGGCGGCCGTCACCTCTGGCTCACCGGCCCCCCGGACGTCGTCGTCCCCAACTCGGCAGGCCGCCTCGCCCCCGGCATCGACATCCGCGGCGCCGGCGGCTACCTCGTCGGCCCCGGCTCCCGCACCGAGCACGGCGTGTACGCCACCGCCCCCGGCACGGCCCACCTCGTCCCCGCCCGC
>NZ_MUBA01000367.1 GCF_002154575.1 Streptomyces bobili | reverse complement strand
ATGGCGGGCGTCACGCCCGAGCTGATCACCGGCGAGTCCGTCACCATCGGCCGCCGCCGCTACCCGGTCAAGCAGGTCGGTGAGGTCGTCACCCGGCAGGACCGCCGTGACTTCAGCAGCGGCGAGGTCGTCCGGGCCATGCGCCGCCTGGGCTTCACCTGCCACGGCCTGCCCGAGGAGGCCGCGCCCGTGAGCGCCGGCTCCCTCAGCCCCATGCAGTCCGCGTCGGAGATGCTCGGCGGCCCCGACCCGCGAGACGTGTAGCAGCGAACGAACGACATCACCCTGCCCGTGCCGTGCCGTGGAACTTCGCCGGTCCGGTGGCCGTTGGCAGGGTGACGCGTGTTACATGCGCGTCCGACCGGAACGACAGGGCTGAAGCCGAGGATGGCGCGCGTGGCGATGTGGGATCGGATCAAGGACCAGGCCAAGGGCCTCCAGCAGGCACAGGGGGCGCGGGGCACCGGCGGCCAGGGGCGGCCGGCCTCAAGAGGGTCGGGCGCTTCGCGCGCCCAGCTGGTGAGCACGCTCAAGACCCAGCTCACCTCCCTCAAGACGGAGTTGAAGAGCGGGGCGTACCGCGACGCGAGCATGGCCATGTGCGCGCTGGTCGCCGCCGCCGACGGGAACGTCGACCCGACCGAGCGTCAGCACGTGGAATCGCTCATCGTGAACAACGACGTCCTGCAGAACTTCCCGTCCGAGCAGCTGCGCCAGCGCTTCAACAAGCACGTCGACCGGCTGGCGTTCGACTTCCCCCAGGGCAAGGCCGAGGTTCTCCAGGAGATCGCCAAGGCCGCGAAGAAGCCGACGGAGGCCAGAGCCGTCATCCAGACCGGCTTCGTCATCGCGGGCGCGGACGGGTATGTCGCACCGGCCGAAGAGCAGGTCCTGCGCGAGGCATGCTCGGTACTCGGCCTGTCGGCACAGGAGTTCGGCCTCTAGCGAGACCGGACGCGAAGCCGGAGACCGCAGCCGGGCGAGACCCGACGCGCGGTCAGGCTTCGGGAATCAGCGGCAGGGCCGTCGTGACCTCGAAGCCTCCCTCCGGGCGGGGGCCCAGGCGGAGTTCGCCGCCGATGGAGTGGGCGCGTTCACGCATGCCCAGGACGCCGAAGCCGCGGCCCGGCGCGGCCGCGGGCGGCGAGGCGCTCACCGGGCCGTCGTCGCTGACCGTGATCACCAGCCGGGACCCGGAGTACACCAGCCGGACTCGCGCGAACTGACTGCCCGCGTGCTTGGTCACGTTGGTGAGCGCCTCCTGCACGATCCGGAACGCGGTCAGGTCCGCCCCCGGTGACAGCGGCCGGGGCTCCCCCTCGGTGGTGACCGTGACGGTGAGCCCCGCCGACTCGCAGGACGCGACCAGCTCAGGCAGGCGGGCCAGGCCCGGTGCCGGTTCCAGCGGATCGGCGGCCGGGTCGTCGTTCTGGCGCAGCAGTCCCAGCGTGGCCTTCAGCTCGCGCAGCGCGGAGGACGTGGTGCCGGTCAGGTCGGTGAGGATCTTCTTCGTCTGCTCCGGGCGGGTCAGCACCAGGTGGGCGGCGGTGCCCGCCTGGGCGTTGGCCAGCGCCAGATGGTGGGCGACGACGTCGTGCAGCTCGCGGGCGATACGCATGCGCTCCTCCGTGACGCGCAGCCTGGCCTCCTCCTCCCTCGTGCGTTCGGCGTGCTCGGCGCGGGCCTGCACCGCCTGGAGGTAGGCGCGCCTCAGCCGGGTCATGTTCCCGGCGGCGAGCGGCAGCATCAGCCAGAAGAACGGGCCGATGGTCCTGAGCAGCAGCGAGAGTTCGTCCATGCTGTCGGCGAAGACGGCCGCGGCCGTCACCGCCACGGTGGTGGCGACGCCGAAGACGCGGGTCGTCTTCGGGTCGGTGAGCATGGCCAGCCAGTAGAGCGCCGCCATGATCGGGGCCAGCAGCAGCGGGGTGACGAGATACCCCAGTACGATCGCGATCACCGTGCAGACCCCGGTGACGACGACGGCGGTGCGCGGGTGGCTGCGGTACCGCAGCAGGGCGAGGCAGGAGACGCCCATCGGGGCGGTGCCGGCCATCCCGTGGTCGGGTGGGGCGGCACCGGGCATGGTGAGGGAGCTGCCGAGGCTCACACAGCCCATCAGCGCGAGGACGACCGCCAGGTCGATGAGACGGGGATGACGGTCCGCGTACTTGCCGACGCGTCCCGAGTACCTCTCCAGGCGGTCCTGGTAGCGCTCAAGGCTGCTGCTCATCGGGCATCGGCCCTCCGGTCGGTGGTGCTGTGTTCATCGTGGCCTCCGCCGCCGCCGACGGGCGACGGGACCGCCCGTGTCGTTCACCACGGACGGTCCCTGTCGGCGAGGCGGGAGGGAGAGCGGCCAGGCTCAGGTGCGCGCCGGCTCCAGACCGGCCGGGTCCGGCTCGTGGGCCGGGTCACGATCGCCCTCCCGCTCGGGCCGCCGGCTGAGCGCCTCGCCCTCGACGTCGACGCGGGGCAGGATCCGGTCCAGCCACTTCGGCAGCCACCATGCCTTGTCGCCGAGCAGGGCGAGCACGGCCGGCACGATCGCCATCCGGACCACGAAGGCGTCGAGGAGAACGGCTCCGGCCAGCCCGAACCCGATCATCTTGATCATGGAGTCCTTCTCGCCGATGAACCCGGCGAAGACGGCGATCATGATCAGCGCGGCGGCCACGACCACCCGGGCGCTGTGCCGGAAGCCGGAGGTGACCGCCTGGCCGGGCCGCTCGCCGTGGACGTACGCCTCGCGCATCCGGGAGACGAGGAAGACCTCGTAGTCCATGGCCAGGCCGAACACGATGCCCACCAGGAAGATCGGCATCAGGCTCATGATCGGGCCGGTCTGCTCCACGCCGAGGGCGCCGGCGCCGTGGCCCTGCTGGAAGACCACGACGACCGTGCCGAGGGAGGCCAGCACCGACAGCAGGAAGCCGAAGGCCGCCTTCAGCGGGACGAGCAGGGACCGGAACACCACCATCAGCAGCAGGATCGCCAGACCGACCACGACGATCAGGTACGGGACCAGCGCGGCCTGGACCTTGTCGGAGATGTCGATGTTCAGCGCGGTGCTGCCGGTGACCTCGTAGGTCGCACCGGCCTCGGACTCCACGCCGGGGCGCTCGCCCCGGATGGTCTTCACCAGGTCCTTGGTCCGCTCGTCGGTCGGCGCGGTGGACGGCACGACCGAGAAGACGGCGGTGTCACCGGCCTCGTTGAAGCGGGCCGGGGAGACGGACACGACGCCCTCGGTGCCGCCGATCCGGTCGGCGACGGTCTGCGTGGCCGCCTTGGGGTCGGCGTCGCCCCGCGCGTCGACGACGACGGTCAGGGGCCCGTTGAAGCCCGGTCCGAAGCCGTCGGCGAGCGCGTCGTAGGCCCGGCGCTGGGTGGTCGAGGTGGCCTTCGCCTCGTCGCCCGGCATGCCCAGTTGCAGATCCGCCACCGGCAGCGCGAGGGCACCCAGGCCCACGACGCCGAGCAGCAGCACCGGCAGCGGGCGGCGCAGCACGAACCGCGCCCAGCGGGTCCCGCCGTTGTCCGCGCCGCCGTCGTCGGTACGGCCGCTCCTGCGGGCCTTGCGCGCCAGCACGGCGTTCGGCCAGAAGCCGAGGAACGCCGGCACCAGCGTGAGCGCGATCAGGACGCCGACGACGACCGCGCCCGCCGCGGCCAGGCCCATCTTGGTGAGCATCGGGATGCCGACGACGGCGAGTCCGGCCAGGGCGATGACGACGGTGAGGCCCGCGAAGACGACCGCGGACCCGGCGGTGCCTGCCGCGAGAGCGGCCGCCTCCTGCGGAGTATGGCCGCGCCCGCGTTCCTCCCGGTAGCGGGAGACGACGAACAGGGCGTAGTCGATGCCGACCGCCAGGCCGAGCATCATCGCCAGGGTGCCGGTCGTCGTGGACAGGCCGAGGGCGTCGGAGAGCGCCAGGATCGTGGCCATGCTGACGCCGACGCCGATGAGCGCGGTCAGCAGGGGCAGCCCGGCCGCGGCCAGCGAACCGAAGGTGACGAGGAGGACGACCGCGGCGATCGAGATGCCGATGATCTCGGCGACCCCGCCCGGTCCGCCGGCCTCCTCCAGGGCGTCCCCGCCGGCCTCGACGGTCAGCCCGGCGGCACGGGCGTCCTCGATGGCCCGGTCCAGGCGGGCCGTGCTGTCGTCGGTCAGTTCGTTCGCGGTGACCTTGTAGGTGACGGTCGCGTACGCCGTCGTGCCGTCCTCGCTGACCGCCTGTGCCCCGAACGGGTCGGCGGCGCTCGCGACCTGCGGTCCGTCGGCGAGGTCGGCCACGGCGTCCTCGACGGCCCGCCGGTTGTCGGCCGCGGTGACCTTCTCGCCGCCCGGCGCAACGAACACGACCCGCGCGGTGGCGCCGTCCGCCGAGGCGCCGGGGAAGCGCTCTTCCATCAGGTCGAACGCCTTCTGGGACTCGATGCCCGGCATCGAGAACTGCTCGTCGGAGGCGCCGGGGGCCGTGACGGCGCCCAGCCCGACGGCGGCGAGGACCGCCGCCCAGACCAGGGCGACGTACCAGCGCCGCCGGAAGGCCAGACGGCCCACGCGATAGAGGAAAGTTGCCACGACAGGGGGTCTCCGCATCTGGTGCCGACTGTCCGCCCAGACTCGCCGCCCGGTCTCCTGCCTGTCGTCGTGCGCCTGCCGACAATCGCCCCTACTGAGAACGCAGTACGTAAGGGGTACGGGCTCCACCGGCGGGACTACGGGGTCCGCGGATCGGACGCATGTTCACCGCGAATGTGTCCTTCGTCGCAGTGGGAGGCGACGCGGGCATTCGCGGGAGCCGTTCCGGGAAGCGGCCGTGACGGCCGTCGTAGGAGGTCACAGGGCTGTGGTCGGCGGTGCCCGCAGGAATGCGGGAGTGTCTGTGGAGCAATATCTGTGGTCGCCAGATGAGAAATTGCCGCAGCCCCGGCGAGTATTCCCGCAGGCGCCTCACCAGGCAAAATGGTCGCGCTCACTCGGCCGAACGCACCGTGCTACTGTCGTCATCAGTTGCAGTTGTGGTTGCCAGAAGGTTTTTCCGTCGGGGTGATCATCACGGCGACCGGAGGCACACAGGGTGACTCCGAACCGTCCCTCGAAGGAGAATAAAATGGCCAGTGGCACCGTGAAGTGGTTCAACGCCGAAAAGGGTTTCGGCTTCATTGAGCAGGACGGCGGCGGTCCCGACGTCTTCGCTCACTACTCCAACATCGCGACCCAGGGCTTCCGTGAGCTTCAGGAAGGCCAGAAGGTCACCTTCGACATCGCGCAGGGCCAGAAGGGCCCGACGGCGGAGAACATCACTCCCGCCTGACCCAGCCTGACGCGTAACGTCGCAGCCGGGGCCCGCACCGTGGGGTGCGGGCCCCGGCTCGCCGCTTTTCCGGGCGCCGCGCGGGATGACCTGATTTCCCGCAGGACGGTGTCATGTTTCCCGTCCACCTGTTTCGGCCCCACCCCCTCCGGCTCGTTCTCGCAATTCTCCGCGCCTTTCATGTGCTCCGGGAATTCCTTGATACGCGCCCGCATCAAGGAAGGTCCCCCGCATGAACCGTGCACGTTCCAGCGCCCGCTCCTACGGCCGCTCCGGAGGCGGCGCCCCGCAGCGCTCCTCCGCCGGCCGCTCCTCCGCGCCCCGTCGTTCGCAGGGCGGTGGCTCCGGCCGCCGGCCGATGGCGCAGCAGGGCGAGTTCGCGCTGCCGGAGACGATCACGCCGCCGCTGCCCGCCGTCGAGTCGTTCGACGACCTGGGCCTGCCCGCGCCGCTGTCGGCCGCGCTGGCCAGCGAGGGCATGAGCGTCCCGTTCCCCATCCAGGGCGCGACGCTGCCGAACTCCCTGGCAGGCCGTGACGTCCTGGGCCGTGGCCGCACCGGCTCCGGCAAGACCCTCGCCTTCGGCCTCGCCGTCCTGGCCCGTACGGCGGGCCTGCGCGCCGAGCCGCGTCAGCCGCTCGCGCTGGTCCTCGTACCGACCCGCGAGCTGGCCCAGCAGGTCACCGACGCGCTGACGCCGTACGCCCGCTCCGTGCGGCTGCGGCTGGCCACCGTCGTCGGCGGCATGTCGATCGGCCGCCAGGCGAGCGCCCTGCGGGGCGGCGCCGAGGTCGTCGTGGCCACGCCGGGACGACTGAAGGACCTCATCGACCGGGGCGACTGCCGCCTCGACGACGTCGCCATCACCGTCCTCGACGAGGCCGACCAGATGGCCGACATGGGCTTCATGCCGCAGGTCACCGCGCTGCTCGACCAGGTGAAGCCGGACGGACAGCGGATGCTGTTCTCGGCCACCCTGGACCGCAACGTCGACCGGCTGGTCCGCCGCTACCTCTCCGACCCGGTCGTGCACTCCGTCGACCCGTCGGCCGGCGCGGTCACCACGATGGAGCACCACGTCCTGCACGTCCACGACACGGACAAGCAGCGCACGACCACCGAGATCGCGGCCCGCGAAGGCCGCGTGATCATGTTCCTGGACACCAAGCACGCGGTGGACCGGCTGACCAAGCACCTGCTGAACAACGGCGTGCGCGCCGCGGCGCTGCACGGTGGCAAGTCCCAGCCGCAGCGCACCCGGACGCTGGACCAGTTCAAGACGGGCCACGTGACCGTGCTCGTCGCGACGAACGTGGCCGCGCGCGGCATCCACGTCGACAGCCTCGACCTGGTCGTCAACGTGGATCCGCCGACTGACCCGAAGGACTACCTGCACCGTGGCGGCCGTACGGCCCGTGCGGGCGAGTCCGGCAGTGTCGTCACCCTCGTGACGCCGGACCAGCGTCGCGCCATGAGCCGTCTGACGGCCATGGCCGGGGTGACCGCGACGGTGACCTCGGTCCGCTCGGGCGAGGAGGAGCTGACCCGTATCACCGGTGCTCAGGCCCCGTCCGGCATCCCCGTCGTGATCACCGCGCCGGTCGTCGAGCGCCCCCGGCGTTCCGCGTCCTCGGGTGGCTCGTCCTCCCGTGGCCGTCGCGGTCGCGGTGGCGGCGGCGGTGGCGAGCGCGGCCAGGGCGGCGGCGAGCGCGGCCGGTCCACCGGCGACGCGTCGTCCTCGCGTGGCCGTGGCCAGCGTCGGTCCGCCTTCGGTTCGGCGGCCTAGCAAGACCGGAAGAACCACGCCTGCGGGCGTGTGCGGGTAGGGCCGGGAAACCGCCTCCCACCTGCGAAGAAGGGCCCCGTCGACAGCTGTCGGCGGGGCCCTTGCGCATGCCCGGCGAGGGGTGGCCGGGGGCGGAAGTGCGGCAGGCTGGGTACCCGTAACGGCGGACCGGCACGGCGGGACGACCGGTGGACGGTGTTGAATCTCCTCTGGGGCCCAGGAGCCGGAGTGCGGCGGGGTCCCTTTACGCGGCGATCAACGAGGTGACATGACAGCAGACAACCCGCTCAGCGGTCGTCTGGACGACGACGACTACCCGGCGTACTCGATGGGCCGGGCGGCCGAGATGCTCGGCACCACCCCCGGCTTCCTCCGGGCCATCGGGGAGGCACGTCTGATCAGTCCGCTCCGGTCGGAGGGCGGCCACCGCCGGTACTCGCGCTACCAGCTGAGGATCGCCGCCCGCGCCCGCGAGCTGGTCGACAAGGGCACCCCGATCGATGCCGCGTGCCGCATCGTGATCCTGGAGGACCAGCTGGAGGAGGCCCGGCGGATCAACGCCGAGTACCGCCGCGCGGCGAGCGACGAGCCGACTCCGCCTTCGTATTCGAATATGCATTCGGTGTCTGGTTCGGGCCGGCGGTCCGGCTGAGGGGTGCGAGCACCGTGGAGACCACCTCGCCCGAGGAGGCCATGACGTCGGCGACGAAGCGCCGGCGTCCGAGGCCGAGCCGGCGCAGTCCCGGGCCGTGGTCGGTGGCGACGACCAGGGACACCGCGAGCAGGAGCAGCCGCCAGGACGCCATCACGGGGCGCCTGGCCGGGCGGGGCAGCTCGGCGAGGGAGGCGTGCAGCCGTTCGCAGTGGAAGGGGACGTGCCGCTGTTCGTCGGCGAGGATCCGGGCGGCGACGTCCGAGGTCAGCGCGTCGTCGGTGCCGTCGCGCAGGGCGCGGTAGTACCGCAGCGCCACCACCTCGGCGATCATCAGCACGAGCAGCTCCAGGCGCAGCCCCATGAGCCGCCGCAGCCGTACGAAGACGGTGTCGGACCAGTGGCCCGACAGGGTCGGTGTGCCGCCCGCGGCGAGCAGGAGGGCGAGGAGGCGGGCGTGGTTCTGCTCCTCGGCGACGAACAGCCGGACCGCCCGCGCGTAGTCGGGGTCCGCCGCCCGGTCGGCCTTGGCGACGAGGTTGGCGCCGTCGCCGTCCTCACCGACCTGGAAGCGCTGGATGCCGGACCACACCGCCGGGTGCAGGGTCGCGCCGCGTTCCCAGTCCGGGTCGCCCCGGGCGTGCCGGCGCTCCCGCTCGTCCTCGAACCGCCGGGTCCACCGCGCGAAGCCGTCGCCGCCGGGGCCGGTCACCAGCGCTCCGCCGGCTGGACCACCTCGGGGCCGCCGCGGTGCGGGGTGGGGACGTAGCC
>NZ_MUBA01000366.1 GCF_002154575.1 Streptomyces bobili | reverse complement strand
GGGGAGTCGTCGACGACGGTTGTGGGTGGGCTCGGCGGGCCGATGGGTCCCGTTGCTCCTCCGACGGCAGTGGGTCCGGTCCCGACGGCTCCGGGCGCACACGGTTCGCCGACCCAAACTGTCGTCCCGGCCGGGGTGAGTTCTGGATCGGCGGTGGGCGACGGGGGCCGGGCTCCGGCGGAGGTGGAGGCCGCGTTCGGGTCGTCCGGGGAGGTGCCGTCGACTGCCGCTGCGGGCGTCACGGCGCGGGACACCTTGTCGCAGGCCCGCGAGTCACCGGAGCCACTTCGGACATGTGCGTCACCAGGATCATCCGCGTCACCCGGATCACCCATGGCACCCATGGCACCCAGGTCACCGGCGTCGCACGGGGCAGGGGCGTCGGCACGGGTGGGCTCCCCGCCCGAGCCACCGGTTTCCTGCCAGGCGGGCGTCGCGTCCAC
Organism: Streptomyces bobili; assembly: GCF_002154575.1. GTDB lineage: Bacteria > Actinomycetota > Actinomycetes > Streptomycetales > Streptomycetaceae > Streptomyces > Streptomyces bobili. Next base: position 9,939 of record NZ_MUBA01000366.1, on the reverse strand, counting down.
GGGGCGGCCATCGAATCCGGGCCCCATGTCACCGACTTCGACCGCGAGTTGATGAACAAGGATGCGGTGCCGGAAAGCGACCTCTCCGATGTCGGCGCAGCTACTGCCGTACACGGAGAGGCGGTTGCCGTCCTCTTGTACGACCTCGACGGAGCGGCGAGCGGTGCGGGCCTCTTTGGTGAGCAGGGACGCCAGACGCACGGCATGCGGGCTGCGGACGGCCACCCGGGGACGCAACCGGGTGCGGGCGAAGTACGCGGCCTCCTGGTCGGCGACGAGTCTGCCCTGGTCCAGGGTGACGACCCGGTCCGCGGTGCGGGCGGCTTCCTTGGGGTCGGGGGTCGTCGAAAGGACGGTCCCGCCCTGGGCCGCGTGCGCGCGCAGCAGACCGTGCAGCCACCGGCTTTCGCGCTCGGAGAGCCCCTCGGCCGGGTGGTCGAGCACCAGGGTGTGCGGGTCGGCGAGGAGAGCGCAGGCGAGGCCGAGCCGACGGTCCATGCCGCGGGAGAGCGTGCCGAGGCGTTCGTCGCGCAGGCTGACCAGGCCGACCGCTTCGAGGACTTCGTCGGCCCGTCGGCCCGGAACGCCGGCGGCCGCGCACAGCATGCGCAGGTGGCCTCGGACGGAACGGGCGGGATGCCCCGGCACATCACCCAGGAGGACACCGACCTCGCGTGACGGGTGGGCGATGCGGTGCAGAGGTCGGCCTCTGAAGTAGGTGAGGCCACGGCCCTGTTGAAGTTCGAGCATCAGCCTCAACGCCGTGGTCTTACCCGCGCCCGCCGCTCCGAGCAGCACGGTCACGTGTCCCGCCCGCGCCTCGAAGGAAACGTCGTCGAGCGCGAGCGGGAGGTCCTTGCGGGGATTGCTGGTCAGTCCGAAGGCCTGGATCACCCGTAGCAAGATAGCGCGCTATGTCCGATTTTGAGGTATAGCAAGGCTGATCGCGGGCCGGTGATCGTCCCGGCGCCCAACCGCCCTGACCGGGCAAGGCGATCGACACCTGCCCCCTGGCTCCTCGGGCGGCGAGGAGCCGGGGGGCAGGGGGCCAGGGCAGGGGCCAGGTGGGCGGCCCGTGGTGATCGAGGCCGCCCGGCCGCGTGCCCGCGCGTATGCCCGGATCAGACCTCGGGCCGCAGCATCGGCGGGTTGAGCAAGGTCGCGCCGCCGGCGCGGAAGAGCTGTGCGGGACGGCCGCCCTGACGGGTGGTGGTGCCGCCCGTAGGGACCAGGAAGCCCGGGGTACCCGTCACCTTGCGATGGAAGTTGCGTGGGTCCAGCGCCACGCCCCACACCGCTTCGTAGACGCGGCGCAGCTCCCCGACGGTGAACTCGGCGGGGCAGAAGGCGGTCGCCAGCGACGAGTACTCGATCTTGGAGCGGGCCCGCTCGACGCCGTCCGCGAGGATCTGCGCGTGATCGAAGGCAAGGGGCGCCACCGGTTCACCGTCACGGCCGTAGCCGCCTTGTTGCAGAAGCTCCTCGACCGGCGCCCAGCGCGCATTGCTGGCGTCGCCGCCCGCGCGTGGCGCGGGCAGATCGGGGGCGAGCGCGAGGTGGGCAACGCTGACCACCCGCATCCTGGGGTCACGCTTGGGATCGCCATAGGTGGCGAGCTGCTCCAGGTGCGCGCCATTGTCCTGGTCAGGGGCGGCGGGGCCGTAGGCGCGAAGTCCGGTCTCCTCGGCCAGTTCGCGGGCAGCGGCCTGGGAGAGGTCCTCGTCGTCCCGCACGAAGCCGCCCGGTAGCGCCCACCGGCCCTGGAACGGCGGCTCACCCCTGCGCACCGCCAGCGCGCACAGGGCATGACGACGCACGGTCAGCACGACCAGGTCCACGGTGACGGCGAAGGGCGGAAATGCTGACGGGTCGTAGGGCATGCGGCGATCATAGTCGTCTTCCTGACGATAAACACTCCCTCGGTCGGCCGCTTCGACGGCTGATCCCTCGCGGCCGGAAGCGTTCGCACCACTCGCCCACGCTGCCGACCGGTCTGCTGTCATGCCAGGTCATGTGCCCAATGGCAGCCATTCGGGCGCTTCCTCGACCATGGCCGGTCAGCTCGGCCGACTCGTGCGGAGAAGGCGGCAGCGGAGACCTGCCGTCCCGTCAGGGGCCGGGTTCACCAAGAGGCGCGCTGCACAGCGGGCACAGAGTCACGGTCCTGGCCACGGCATCGGGCCGGATGCCCGCCACCGTGGTCGGGAGGAGGATTCCGGCGGCACCCCGCCTCCACAGCCCCGTCGTCTGCGGCAGCGGGGCGCGCCCCTCGGTTCGCTGCTCACGCCGTATCACTCGGGAAGCCTGCGGAGCCCGGGGCGTGCTCCTTGCCTCGATGCTCCTGCCCGGGAACCGACCGACCCGGGGGCACCCCGGTCACCCCTCGCGGTGGCGCGCCGATCCGGTACCGGATCACTTCTGCCTGTTGATCTCGTCGCCGTCGGCACCGCCGCTCCGCCGCTGTGCCGAAGCCCCGTCCGAGGCGCGGGTGCGGGTGCGCGAGCGCGTCTCGCCCTGCCCTGGCGTGGTGGGGCGCGTCGAGCCGGCGGAACGCACACGGCGCCGTCGACGGCCGGCAGCCGGTGAAGGGATCTGCGCCGGTCCTGAAGCGCAACCGGTCGCGCCACCGTCCTCGTCAGATGCCTCAGCACGCTGGGCTTCGCCCCGGTCGCCGGTGCCGTCGACGCCGACTTCGTGGTCCTCCTCCCCGGCTGAGGCCGACGCCCCGGCCTCAGCCGGACGGTCCGTTCCCTGCCTTGTCGCCTCGTCCCCGCGGACCTCGCGTTCGGAGCGCAGGCAGCGACGGACCGACTCCGGGTCGAGGCCCTGGTTGCAGGCCTGGTGCAGGAGGCGCGCGAAGAGGTAGCCCGGGTCCGCACCCAGGGCCATGGCGAGGGCCTCGCGGGCCTCCAGTTCGTCGCCGCTGGACCAGGCGACCCAGCCGGCGAGGGTGAGCGGGGCCGCCGCGTGCTCCCCGTAGGGGCCGACACAGCGACGGGCCAGCGCTCGCCAGAGGCGCAGGGCGGGTGCTGCTTCGTCGCCCTCCATCCACTCGGCGGCGCGGTCGCGGGTCACACGGTCCTGGAGGCCGAGGACGAGGTCCGCTGCTTCTTCAGGAGCCAGCAGTGCGTCGTCCCGACGGTCGGCGACGAGGGCGCCGCCCGTCACCGTGGGCGCTTCGGAGAACCGGCGAATGAGGCGTGCGGCCAGCACGATGGTCTCGTCCGCTACGGCCGCGCGGCTCACCTCGTGGAGCATCTTCGGGACCAGGGCCATACCCGCGGTGTCGAGGGCCGTTTCCTGTTCCACGGCGACACCCGTCTCGAGCGGGAGCAGACGGGCCCTCAGCTCGCGAAGCGTGCCGCGTACCTGGATACCTGCGTACGTGGCGGCCGCGGCGAGGACGGATGTGCCTGGCAGGCCCATCGGCACTCCCTCGGCCGGGCAGCAATCCGCGCCCGAGCAGCAGTACGACCAGAAGCGGCCGTCCGAGATGCACAGCGCCTCGATCACCGGGATGTCGAGCCGACCGCATTCGACACGGAGCCTGTGCGCGAGCGGCTGGAGGCGCTGCCTCACCAGGGCGCCCGTCTCGCCCAGCGCCGGATCTTGGCACAGATACGCGACGATCTGTGCGGGGCGGCCTCCCCTGCGTTCACTGCCGGTCACGAGTCCCTGTGCCAGTTGCCGGGCCACCGCGGGCCAGTCGTCGGGGTTGGCGGGGATACCGAGGCGGGCGCGGCCACCGAACCTGCCCCTGCCGCCCTGGTCGTGGAGGGCGACCAGCACGATGCTGTCCTCGGGACGGTACCCGAGCAGGTAGGGCAATGCATCGGCCAACTCGGCCGGGCTGCGCAGGGTGACCTGATGCTCGGGTCCTTCGTCGCAGCCGGGGCGTCCGTCGTACGGGACGTGGCCTTCGAACGCGGTCTCCCGGTCGTACACCGCCTCCCGGTCGTGCGTCGCCCCCTGATCGTGCGTCGCCTCCGGGTCGTACGTCGTCTCCCGGTCGTGCGTCGCCTCCAGGTCGTACGTCGTCTCCCGGTCGTACCTGGCGGCATGGTCGTACGTGGCCTCATTGCCCCGCGTGCCCCCGTGGACGTACGCGGCCTCACCGTCGCACGACTCGGGACCGGTACATCCCTCACGTCCCGTGATGTCGCCGTTTTCGAAAGAACCAGTCGTTTCGCTGTGATTCGTCATGCTCAGACGATCTCGCAGAATGCGAGGTTCCGGTTGAGCCTGTGGATAACTCTGACCAGGGACACGTCACCGCGTGGTCGTACATGCTCCGGTAGCACGCCGCCGAAGGAAAAGCTCACCCCGCGGCGGCGAGGACCAGCGGGAGCACCGCCTCGCCGCCGGCCCGGCGGAGGAGACGGGCGGCGACCGCCAGGGTCCAGCCGGAGTCGGTGTAGTCGTCGACGAGCAGCACGGGCCCCGGAGCGGCCGCCAAGGCGTCGGCCAGCTCCTCGGAGACGGCGAAGGCCGCCGAGAGGGCCCTGAGCCGCTGGGCCGAGTTGCTGCGGCGTACCGCGTGGGCGCCGCCCTGACCGGTGTACGTCAGGGTGCCCAGGAAGGGGAGGCGGCCGATGGTGGCGATGCCCTGGGCAAGGGAGCCGACCAACTGCGGGCGAGCGAGGGACGGGACGGCGACGACCCCGACGGGCCGGGGCGAGGCGTCGGGCACGTTCGGTGCCCAGCCGCCCGGGGAGCGCGCCCAGTCGGCGAGGACGGACACCGCGGCCTTCAGGACGTCGTCGGGAACGGGGCCGTCGGGGGCGTTCTCCGCCAGCAGGGGGCGCAGCCGGTTGCCCCAGCCGATGTCGGAGAGCCGGCCCAGGGCGCGGCCGGTGGAACACTGCTCTCGCGCGGGGATACGCCCCTTGAGGTCGATGCCCAGGGCGGGCATGCCCGTCGGCCACATCCGGCGCGGTTCGACCTCCACTCCAGGACGGTCCAGTTCCTTCGTCGCCCCCGTCAGGGCCTCGGTCGAGACCGAGGCGTCGATCCAGGCGCCGGCGCAGTTGTCGCACCGGCCGCACGGGACCGCGCCCTCGTCGTCCAGCTGCCGGCGCAGGAACTCCATCCGGCAGTCGGTCGTGCTGACGTAGTCGCGCATGGCCTGCTGCTCGGTGGCCCGCTGCCGGGCCACCCAGGCGTACCGCTCGGTGTCATACGTCCAGGGCCGCCCGGTGCTCTCCCAGCCGCCCTTCACCCGCTTGACGGCCCCGTCCACGTCGAGGACCTTCAGCATCGTCTCCAGCCGGGTGCGACGGAGGTCCACCAGCGCCTCCAGGGCCGGCACGGACAGCGGCCGTCCCGCGTCGGCGAGGGCCGCCAGGGTCTGGCGGACCTGCGCCTCGGGCGGGAAGGCGGTATCGGCGAAGTAGCGCCAGATGGCTTCGTCCTCCTTGCCCGGCAGCAACAGCACCTCGGCGTGCTCCACCCCTCGGCCCGCGCGGCCCACCTGCTGGTAGTAGGCGATCGGCGAGGACGGCGAGCCGAGGTGGACGACGAATCCCAGGTCCGGCTTGTCGAACCCCATGCCCAGCGCGGAGGTCGCCACGAGTGCCTTGACCCTGTTCTGCTGGAGGTCGACCTCCGCCTGGAGCCGGTCGGCGTTCTCCGTACGGCCCGTGTACGAGTCCACCGTGAAGCCGCGCTGCCGCAGGAAGGCGGTGGCCTCCTCCGCCGCGGCGACCGTCAGCGCGTAGATGATCCCGGAGCCCGGCAGCTCGTCCAGATGCTCGGCCAGCCAGGCCAGGCGGTGGGCGGCGTCCGGCAGCCGTACGACGCCGAGCCGGAGGCTCTCCCTCTCCAGTGAGCCACGCAGCACCAGGGCCTCGCCCGCACCCGTGCCCAGTTGCTCGGCCACGTCCGCGGTGACGCGCGCGTTGGCCGTCGCGGTGGTGGCCAGGACCGGCACACCAGGGGCGAGGTCGCCGAGCATGGCCCGCAGCCGCCGGTAGTCCGGACGGAAGTCGTGGCCCCAGTCGGAGATGCAGTGCGCCTCGTCGACCACCAGCAGGCCGGTCGTGGCCGCCAGCTTGGGCAGCACCTGGTCGCGGAAGTCCACGGAATTGAGGCGTTCAGGACTGACGAGGAGAACGTCGGTCTCGCCGTGCTCTACCTCCTTGTAGATCGTCTCCCACTCCTCCGGATTGGCCGAGTTGATGGTGCGTGCCTGGATGCCGGCGCGCTCCGCCGCCTCGACCTGGTTGCGCATCAGCGCGAGGAGCGGCGAGACAATGACCGTCGGCCCGGAACCGCGCCGGCGCAGCAGAGCGGTGGCGACGAAGTACACCGCCGACTTTCCCCAGCCGGTGCGCTGCACGACCAAGGCTCGTCGGCGCTCCTCGACCAGGGCCGCCACCGCCTGCCACTGGTCCTCCCGCAGCCGCGCCCCCGGCGCACCCACCAGTTCGGCGAGGATGGCGTCTGCTTCGGTGCGGAGCTCCAGGTTGTCCATGCCCCCATGCAACCCGATGGCACTGACAATCGGCCACCTCACCCTGCGTGAGCGAGGGCGGACGCGGGCGTACGGTGGGGTCGCGAGGCGGCACCGCGTGCGCGCCGGTCGGGGAACGCCACCTTCCCATCAGGTGAACGTGGGGTGGAGAGCCGGGCACGCGTCACCCTGTGCTCATGGGTAAGGATATAAGACACTCTCCGCCACATATGGGTCGCCGACCCCAATTGCTCGTTGCCGCATCCAAGTTCGACAGGAAGAATTGAATTCCGCTCCCCGCACGGCTCGCCCGTGGTCCGGCAGGGCTCTGCTGCGGTGTGCGCGCCCCCGAATCCGACCCGCCCGCAGGTGTGGGCCGTAGCCGAAGGGAGGCTCGTGACCCTCGGAATCGCTCCGTCCTCGGCATCGTTGTCGACGCCCACGTCCGCCGCTTCCGCCAACCGCTTGCTCGAACCCGCGGAATGGGCTTCGGCCGGCATTCCGCTGCTGCGCAGCCCGCGGGAGGTCGTCAGCGGCCTGCACGCACGTCATCGGCCGAAGCCCGCCACCGCGATCGTGGCCGTGCTCGACCCGGACGAACGTCTGCTGGCCAGCGCCTCGTTCACGCGGCGCCAGGCCCAGGCCGACGGCTGGATGTTCCGTAACGCGCTGCTCTCCCAGCTGCGCCGGGTCATTCCGCACGATCTGCGGCGCCGTACGCCGGTGCGCACCGCCGTGCTGCTCTACTGCCGTGAGGGCGACGGGCGTTGGACGGAGGAGGACGGCGCCTGGATGTGGGGTCTGCGGGACGCGTGCACGCTGCACGGGCTGCGCTGCGGGGCGTACATCACGCTGACCAGGGACGGCTGGCAGGTCCTCGGCGAGGGCCGCGGGGGCCGTCGTCCCCACGCCGATTCGGAGCCGGAGCCCTTCGCTCTGTCCGAGGCGCCGCCGCCGTTGCCGCGGACCGGCGGCGCAGCCTCGGAAGTACTGCGCCGCGCGGCCGCCCGCTGAGAGCCGCCGACTCCCCGCCGATCGGCAGAAACGATCCGCCTTCACCGGGCGGAGCCCGGCACACCGTGACCGCACACCCCGCGCAGCGACCGCACAGCCCGTGCAGCGCGAAGTCGCGCCCGGATAACGGCGGACACCGAGGGCGCGGCACCAGGCACGTGGCACCGCCCGTGACGGTGTCCGCGCGGCATGACGGCGCGCCCGTTCCGCATGACGCCAGAAGCTCCGCACGTCGCCAGAGCACCGTGCAGGCGCTCACCGAGGCCGACCACGCGCCCGCGACCGGGCGCGCGCCATTGCGCACTGCCGAGGCCCACGCAGGCGAAGACGGGAGATACCGCCGGGGCGGCGCCTCCCCCGTCCGGGCATGCCCGGACGACCCGGAGTGGGCTCAGATGGCGGTGCCCAGCGCCGAGTTGATCTCCTGCGGGTCACCGCAGACGATCAGCAGGGCGCCGGCCCGCGCGTGGGCCGAGGGCAGTGCGGTGACGCCCGCCGTAGCGGAGCCGCCGTTGACCGCCACGACGACGACGGGACGCACCGCCGCCCGTTCCAGCGCGGCGACGTCGGCGTAGAAGACGTCGTCCCCCGTGTCGTGCTGCGCCCAGTAGGACGCTTCACCGAAGGACAGTTCGTGGGCGGCCCAGGGGTGGAGTTCGCCGGTGGTGATCACCAGCACCTCGCCCGGGGCGCGGCCCGACTCGAGAAGCAGGTCGACGGCCTCTTCGGCGGCATCCAGCGCGCCCTCGGCCGAGGCCGGGATCAGCTGGATCTGAGGAGTCGCCGAAGCGGACACGGAAGCGGAAGGGGTGGCCGGGGCCGAAGGCCCGGGTGTGGGGGCCACATCGCGCGGCGTGCGCTGCACGGGCGGCGTGGGCCGGACAGGACCAGGCCGACCGGGACGCGACGGAGCCGCGGGACGGGGGCCGGGAACGGGACGAGGGGTCGGCGCGGTGCGGCCACTGGCCGGAGTGGCGCGGGGACCCTGGGCACTCTCGTGAATCTGAGGCTCCTCGGGAATGAGAGGCATGGGCTGATATCTATCAAACGTTGATGCGGCTCGCGCCAGTGGGTGGCACGTCAGTGCGAGCGGAACCGTCAGAAGTCGAAGCCGAGCTGGCCTTCGATCTCCGGAACACGTCCGTTCGCCCAGCTGCGGGCCTTCTTGAGGTGCTGCCACTGGGGCAGCGCATCAAGATACGCCCATGACAACCGGTGGTACGGGGTGGGGCCCCGCTCCTCCAGTGCCGCCTTGTGCACGGGGGACGGATACCCGGCGTTGTCCTCAAAAGCGAAGTCTGCATGGTCGATACCCAGTTCGGCCATCATTTTGTCGCGCCGCACCTTGGCGAGCACCGAAGCCGCGGCGACCGCCACGCACGACTGATCGCCCTTGATCACCGTGCGGACTCTCCAGGGGTCGCCGAGGTAGTCGTGCTTCCCGTCGAGGATCACCGCCTCGGGACGCACCGGCAGGGCGTCCAGAGCGCGCACCGCGGCGAGCCGCAGGGCGGCGGTCATCCCCAGGTCGTCGATCTCCTCCGGGGAGGCGTGTCCCAGCGCGTAGGAGGTCACCCACGTCTCGAGTTCCACGGCAAGCTGGTTGCGACGCTTGACGGAGAGGAGCTTGGAGTCGGTGAGGCCCGCGGGAGGCCGACGCAGTCCGGTGATGGCCGCGCAGACGGTGACGGGGCCGGCCCACGCACCGCGGCCCACTTCGTCCACGCCCGCGATGACCTTGGCCCCGGTCGTGGCGCGGAGGGAGCGCTCGACGGTGTGAGTGGGTGGTTCGTACGCCATGGCGGCCTCAGCCTACGCCGCCCGGTTCTCCTCGCGACACTCCGGCCCCCGTGACCGCCCGCGCGATCGTCGAGGGCCCCGTCGGCCCCCGGCTCAGCCCGCGACCGGACGCAGCAGGGGCAGCATGAACTGGTCGATCAGCTCTTCGATCTCCGGGTCGCTCCATTCGCTGCCGCACATCTTGGAGCGGTACATCATCATGGCCGGGATCGCGTCCAGGACATAGCCGTTCACCGCGTCCCCCCGCACCTCGCCCCGATCGATTCCACGGCTGACGACCTCTTGCAGAAGCTGCACGGTCGGTTCGACCACCCCTTCGAAGATCAGGGTGTGGAAACGCTCCGCCTGACTCGGGTCGCACTCGTGAATGATCGAGCGCAGCGCGAAGCCGGGTCGGGAGTACATGGCGTCGCGCGCCTGGCGCGTCAGGACGAGCAGATCCTCGCGCACGTTGCCCAGATCGGGCGCCGCGTCCAGGCGCGGCAGTCCGGCACGCAGGGCGTCGGCCACGAGGTCCTCCTTGGACGGCCACCGACGGTACACGGCCGCCTTGCCGGTCTGGGCTCCGGCCGCCACCCCTTCCATCGTGAGGCCGTTCCACCCCACCGTGCCCAGTTGATCCAGTGCGGCGTCGAGGATCGCGCGTTCGAGTACGACGCCGCACTGGATCAACT
>NZ_MUBA01000365.1 GCF_002154575.1 Streptomyces bobili | reverse complement strand
CACCGACACCCCCCAGATCGCCCCGCCCCCGGAACGCGCCGACGAGATCATCCCCGTCCTCGACCTGAACGACGTCATGGCCCCCAACCGCGTATGGGAGGCCGCCTTCGAAGTCGCCACAGACTTCCACCTCCAAAACGGCCACCTCGACGTCCCCAGCCGCTACCTCCACGACGGCCGCTTCTACCTCGGCTGGTGGATCGGCGCACAACGCTCCATGCGCAACAACGGCCTGCTCCTGCCCGAACGCATCGCAGCACTGGACACCCTCGGCATGATCTGGGAGCACCCCCCACACAGCATCGAGCGCAAACTCCTCATCGCCCGCGACTACGTCACCCGCCACGGACACCTCGCACCCCGGTGGGCCGAACACCACCAAGGCCTGCACCTGGGCCGCTGGCTCGCCGACAGCCGAAAGGAAGCCAACACCCGCCGCCTGCCCCACTGCTACCAGCGGGCCCTGAACGAGATCTACCCCTGGTGGAACGCCAAAGGCAGAGCCGAATGGAAACGCACCTACGCCCGCGCCCACGCCGCCGCCCGCGACAACACCCTGATCTTCCCCAGCCCGCACCAACTCACCGGCGCCGCCCCTGTGCTGACCCAATGGCTGGCCGAACAGATCGACAACCTCGACAAGCTCGAGACCTACCTGCACAACCTCCTGGGCGACCTCCCCATCGAGCACCCCCTGGCCCTCCTGCTGCGCCGCCCGCGCGGCGCTTCCCAACGGGCCTTCGCCCGAGGATTGCAGGCCGCCTACGCCTACCGCCGCCGCCACCATCACCTGGACGTTCCCTACAACTACACCTGCGAAGACGCCGCCGCCTTCGCCCTGGGAAGGTGGCTCGCCGAGAAACGGCGAGCTCCGCAGACCCTCTCGCGAGAACAACTGGACGCCCTGGAAGCCCTCGACATGCGCTGGACCTCACGCCACCGGCACCGCACACCCTGAACCCGCCGTACCAACCGGCAGACCACGGGACCACGGGCGTCCCTCCGCTCCGGCCCCCGGCATGAACAGCTGTACCGGATCCTCCCGGCAGCGCCCGCCGCACCCGCCCAACAGACCCGGAACCCGAGCCCCGGCTGACATCACCAGACGTACCGCAGCCCAAAAGCACGAAAGAACCGAACGACCTCAACCAGGAGTACTCCGGCATCATGACGACACCGCCCCACTCACCCGGCCAGCTGCCTGTCTTCAACATCGGCCTCACCCACGTCACGCTCCCCACCTCACAGGTACAGGTCAACCGCCTGACCAACCGCAGCAACGAAATCACTCTGGGCACCGACGTGATCGTGATCGTGGTGAGCCCCGCCACCCACCTGGCCGAGACCGACGTCGATCGAAGCCGCTTTATCTGGCCGCCCTGGCGGGGAGAGACCATCGCTGAGGCCCACCAGCAGTGGAAGGCAGTCTTCGTCACCCAGGACCGCACCTTCAGGGGCCTCTACTACGAGGGCCCCACTCAGGAAGAGACGCAGACTTTCCGCGTCCCCAATACCGTTCTGTCCGACGCGATGTGGAAGATGCAACAGAACGAGCCCTGCGCGGTCCTGTGCACCGGCCTCACCGGGGACCCCTCCGCAGCCGAAATCACGACCGCCCTGGAAGAAGGGAGGCTCCAAGCAGTCCTGGTAGAAGCCCTGTTCGCCTAGCCTCCAGACCAGCCCCACAACATCCCCTAGCGTTGCACGACACGACCCCCGCCCGACCGGTCCGGCCCGTTAGCCCCCGCAACACCACTCAGCGAAGGACACCCGACACGATGGATCCCGCCGGCCACCGCTCCATCGCGCACTGAGGATCTTGTTTCATGCCCTCCGAGGAGCCCATCGCCGAGATCGCCGCCGTCACCGCCTCCCGCACCCGCCCCGCCCGGCTCCCCCTACGCCCGGACCAGCAGCGGGCCGTCGACAGTGCGGCACGTCACCTCGCGCGCGCACACACCCGCGGACACATGGTGTCGGCCTGCGGCACTGGAAAAACGCTCACCGCGCTGCGGACCGCCGAAGCCCTGGATGCCCGTCACCTGCTGATCGCCGTGCCGAGCCTGGACCTCATCTCGCAGTGGGCCCAGGCAGCCCGCAACGACGGACGCCGGGAACCGATGATGGCCGTCTCCTCCCTGGCTGCGGCCAAGCACCCGGTCCTGGCCGGAGCAGCCGTCCACAGCACCAACAACCCAGAGTTCCTGGCGACCTGGCTGGCCCGGCACGAGCACGCCACCGTCTTCGTCACCCTCGACTCCCTCCCGAGAATCGAACAGACCCAGCACACTCGCGCTCCCGCACCCACCTTCGACCTCCTGATCGTCGACGAGGCACACCGCACCGCAGGAAGCTGGGACAAGGACTGGACCGTCCTGCACGACCACAACCGCATCCGCGCCGACCGCCGGCTCTACCTGACCGCCACCCCCTACGAATGGGATCCACCCCGCCTGACCGAAGCACCCACC
>NZ_MUBA01000364.1 GCF_002154575.1 Streptomyces bobili | reverse complement strand
GTGCTGGGGGTGGGTGGGGGCTTCTTCTCCCCCACCCACCGCCTGCTCGGGGCGGCTACAGCTTGACGATCATCTTTCCCGTGTTGTCGCCCCGGAGCACTCCGAGGAACGCCTCCAGGTTGTTCTCGATGCCCTCGACGATCGTCTCGCGGTACTTGAGGGCGCCCGAGGCGACCCAGGGGCCGACCTCCTGGACGAACTGGGACTGCAGGTCGTAGTGGTCGCCGACCAGGAAGCCCTCGATGCGGCCTCGGGTCTGGATGAGGCGGGCGAGGTTGCGGGGACCGGGGGCCGGCTCGGTGTTGTTGTAGACCGAGATCATGCCGCAGATCACGATACGGCCGCCTTCATTGAGGGAGCCGATCGCGGCCTCCAGGTGGTCGCCGCCGACGTTGTCGAAGTAGACGTCGATGCCGTCCGGGGCGGCCTCGCGGAGCTGCTCGCTCACGGAGCCGTTCTTGTAGTTGAACGCCGCGTCGAAGCCGTACTCCTCCACCAGGAGCTTGACCTTCTCGTCGGAGCCGGCCGAGCCGATCACCCGCGAGGCGCCCTTGAGTTTGGCGATCTGGCCGACCTGGCTGCCGACGGCGCCGGCCGCGCCGGAGACGAAGACGACGTCACCCTCCTTGAGGGCGGCGGTGCGCAGCAGGCCGGCGTAGGCGGTGAGGCCGGTCATGCCGAGGACGCCCAGGTAGGTGGAGAGGGGTGCGGCCTCGGGGTCGACCTTCACGGCCTGCGCGGCGTCGAAGGTGGCGTACTCGCGCCAGCCGCCGAAGTGCAGCAGGTGGTCGCCCACGGCGATGCCCTCGGCGTTCGAGGCGACGACCTCGCCGACCGCGCCGCCCTGCATGGCCTTGCCCAGTTCGAAGGGGGCCGTGTAGGACTTTGCGGCGCTCATCCGGCCGCGCATGTACGGGTCGACGGAGAGGTACGCGTTGCGGACGAGCACCTCACCGGGGCCGGGCTGCCGGATCTCCGCCTCGGCCAGCTCGAAGTCCTCGGCCTTGGGCCAGCCGACGGGGCGGCTGAGCAGACGCCATTCGCGGCTGACGGACGGGAGCGCGGGGGTCTCGGACATGGTGCCCTTCCTTGTGTGCTGTGCGGCGCCCGTGGGGTGACAGGCGCTTGCGGCCTTGCGGCATGCGGCCCAAATACTTCAGTACCTGAAACAACCATGCGCCTGGATATTTCATGATGTCAAGTAAGCGGGTACCCTGGAAGGCATGTCCACACCACCCAGCACCCGCCGGCCCGACGCCCTCACCCTGGAGGTGGTCGAGCTGATCGGCGAGGTCGTGGCGCGGTTCTACCAGGACTACGAGGAGGCCGCCGCCGGCCACTCCCTCACCGGCGCCCAGGCCCGGCTGCTCAGCCTGCTCTCACTGGAGCCGCTGCCGATGCGCAAGCTCGCGGTGAAGCTGAAGTGCGAGCCGTCCAACGTGACCGGCATCGTCGACCGCCTGGAAGCCCGTGGCCTGGTGGAGCGCCGCCCCGACCCGGCCGACCGGCGCGTGAAGCTGGCGGCGGCGACGGACGAGGGACGCCGGATCGCCACGGACCTGCGCGAGTCCCTGCGCTTCGCCCGCGAGCCACTGGCGGGTCTGGACGAGAAGGAACGGATCCTGCTGCGGGGGATGCTCCAGCGGATGCTGGCCGCGTAGGCACCCTGGCGCGCGACGGAGAAACGGCTGTGCCCGGTCCGCAGCCGGGAGGCCGCGGACCGGGCACAGCCGGTTCCCCTCGGGTCAGGTCTTCTTGCGTGTCGTCATGAAGCGCTGGATCAGGATGAACGTGCACAGCAGCACACCGGTGGCGATCTTCGTCCACCAGGAGCTGAGCGTGCCCTCGAACTGGATGAGGCTCTTGATCAGGCCCAGCACCAGCACACCGAACAGGGTTCCCAGCACGTAGCCGGAGCCACCCGTCAGCAGGGTGCCGCCGATGACGACCGCGGCGATCGCGTCGAGCTCCATGCCCGTCGCGTGCAACGGGTCACCGGACTGGATGTACAGGGTGAAGAGCAGTCCGGCCAGCGCCGAGCAGAACCCGCTCACCGTGTACACGGCGATCTTCGTGCCGCCCTGCGCGAGTCCCATCAGCAGGGCCGACTGCTCGTTGCCGCCGACGGCGTACACCCGGCGCCCGAAGCGGGTGTAGTGCAGGACGTAGAACGCCACCGCGAGGACGACCAGCGAGATGATCGCGCCGAGCGACAGGAATCCCATCCCCAGCGACACCTGCGTCTCGGCCATGCTGCTCACCGAGGAGTCGCTGATGGAGATCGACTCCTTGCTGATGACCAGGCACAGGCCGCGGAAGAGGAAGAGGCCGGCGAGGGTCACGATGAAGGGCTGGATCTCGAAGTTGTGGATCACATAGCCCATGAGGAAGCCGCCGAAGGCTCCCACGGCCAGCGCCATGGGGATCACGAGCAGCAGCGGCAGTCCCTGGCGCTCCACCAGCCACGCCGTGAACATCGTGGTGAAGCCGATCACCGAGCCGACGGACAGGTCGATGCCGCCGGACAGGATGACGAAGGTGACACCGACCGCGGCGACCAGCAGATAGCCGTTGTCGATGAACAGGTTGAGGAAGACCTGCGGTTCGGTGAACCCGAAGTTCTGGTACCGGGTCAGGCCCCCGAGGTACATGGCCAGCAACAGCAACGCCGTCACCGCGACGGGCAGGCGCCGGTCGCCGAGCAGACGCGCGGCCTTGGACGGGGTACGGCTGTCGGAGGCCGTGGGGCTCTTGGTGGTCGCGCTCATCACGACACCTCCATCTTGGGAGCGGCCTCGGTCGCCGCGGCGGAGTCCGCCGGGACCGCGGCCGGCGTGGCGCTTCCCTTGGCGCCGAACCTGGCGCCGAAGACCTTGTCGCGGAACTTCGGGGACTGCAGCAGGCATACGACGATGACGACGGCGGCCTTGAAGACCAGGTTGGTCTGGGTGGGCACGCCGATCGTGTAGATCGTGGTGGTCAGGGTCTGGATGACGAGGGCGCCGACCACCGTGCCGCCGATGGAGAACCGGCCGCCCAGGAGCGAGGTGCCGCCGATCACCACGGCGAGGATCGCGTCGAGTTCGATCCACAGGCCGGCGTTGTTGCCGTCGGCGGCCGAGGTGTTGGAGCTGATCATCAGGCCCGCGATGCCCGCGCACAGCGCGCAGAACATGTAGACCATGATCTTGATGCGCCGGGACCTGATGCCGACCAGACGGCTGGCCTCGGCGTTGCCGCCGACCGCCTCGACCAGCAGCCCCAGCGCGGTGCGGCGGGTCAGCCCGACGGTGATGATGACGACCGCGGCCACCACGAAGATGGAGAACGGCAGGGTCAGCCAGTAGCCGCCGCCGATCAGCTTGTACGGCTCGCTGTTGATGGTGATGATCTGGCCGTCGGTGATCAGCTGGGCGACACCGCGACCGGCGACCATGATGATCAGGGTGGCGATGATCGGCTGGATGCCCATCCTGGCCACCAGGAAGCCGTTCCACAGACCGCAGACGACGGCGGCCAGCAGGCCGAGGCCCATGGCGAGGAGCACTCCGGACAGGGCGCTCTGGTCGGACTGGTCGCTGATGTACGAGCAGGCCAGTGCTCCGGTGATGGCGACCACGGCGCCCACGGACAGGTCGATGCCGCCGGTGGCGATGACCAGGGTCATGCCGACCGCCACCAGGATGAGGGGCGATCCGAACAGCACGATCGAGACGAGGCTGCCGTAGAGGTGGCCGTCCGCCATGCGGATGGAGAAGAAGTCGGGCGTGAAGGGAACGTTGACGAGCAGCAGGAGGACGAGGACCGCCACCGGCCAGAACAGGTGGTGACGGGTCAGTGCTCGCCATCGGGTAGAGGTGGTCACTGGTTCTCTCCGCTCGCGATGGTCTCCAGGATCCGGCTCGTGGTGATCTCGGGCCCGTTGGCGATCTGCGCCACCAGCCGGCGGTCGCGCAGCACTCCGATGGTGTGACTGAGCCGGAGGACCTCCTCCAGTTCGGCCGCGATGTACAGGACGGACATGCCGTCCTCGGAGAGGGAGACGACGAGCTTCTGGATCTCCGCCTTCGCGCCGATGTCGATGCCACGGGTGGGCTCGTCGAGGATCAGCAGCTTCGGCTGGGTGATGAGCCAGCGGGCCAGGAGCACCTTCTGCTGGTTGCCGCCGCTGAGCTGGCCCACCCTGGCCTCGGGGTTGGCGGGGCGGATGTCGAGCGCCTTGATGTACTTGGCGACGAGTTCGTCGCGCTGGGCGACCGGGATGGGCCGGGTCCAGCCGCGCGAGGCCTGCAGGGCCAGGATGATGTTCTCCCGGACCGTCAGGTCGGGCACCAGGCCCTCGCTCTTGCGGTTCTCGGAGCAGAACGCGACTCCGGCGCCTATCGCGTCGTTGGGGGCGCTCATCGAGACCTGCCTGCCCTCGATGGACACCTTGCCGCTGTCCGGCTGGTCGGCGCCGAAGAGCAGCCGGGCGAGTTCGGTCCGGCCCGATCCGAGCAGGCCGGCGAGTCCGATCACCTCGCCCTTCTTGATCTCAAGGTCGAACGGGGCGATGCCGCCGGTCCTGCCGAGGCCTTCCGCCTGGACCAGGGTCTCGCCCGCGTGGGAGTGCAGCTGCTGGTCGTGGAGTTCGTCCAGCTGGCCCATGGCCTTGCCGAGCATGAGCTGGATGAGTCCGACCTGGTCGAGGTCGCGCACCATGTGCTCGCCGACGAGGGTGCCGTTACGCAGGACGGTCATCCGGTCGCAGACCTCGTAGATCTGGTCGAGGAAGTGCGAGACGAACAGGATCGCGACGCCCTCGTCCTTCAACCTCCGCATCAGAGCGAACAGTTGCAGGACCTCGTCGCGGTCGAGGCTGGAGGTCGGCTCGTCGAGGATCAGCACCTTGGTGCCCGGCCCCTCGCCGTCGCCGGTGCCCAACGCCCTGACGATCGCGACCAGTTGCTGCACGGCCAGCGGGTACGAGGACAGCGGGGCGGTGACGTCGATGTCGAGCCCGAGCCGCTCCACCAGTTCAGCCGCCTGCCGGCGCAGCTGCTTCCACTGGATGCGGCCCATGCGCGTCGGTTCGCGCCCGATGAAGATGTTCTCCGCCACCGACAGGTTCGGGCAGAGGTTGACCTCCTGGTAGACCGTGCTGATGCCGGCCTGCTGCGCCTCGAGCGGACTGGTGATCCGTACGGACCGGCCGTCCAGCGTGATCGTGCCGCCGTCCAGGGGGTGGACGCCCGTGAGCACCTTGATCAGGGTGGACTTGCCCGCCCCGTTCTCTCCCATCAGGGCGTGGATCTCACCGGGGAAGAGCCGGAAGTCGACGTCCGACAGAGCCCGTACCCCCGGAAACTCTTTGACTATGCCCGCCATTTCCAGGACGGGCCGAGGCTCTGCCATACGTCTCCTAGCGAGGGACCACCGGCTTTGTCCGGTGGGGGAATTCATGTGTCTGGTGTGTGTGCGGTGTTGTGCGTGCGTGCACGCTGTGTCTGCGTTCGGTCCGCCCCGGAAGGGGGCGGTCCGGGATGGACCGCAGGGCCGGCCGACCGAGGGTCCGGTCGGCCGGAGGCTCCCTGCCGCTGGGCGCGGTCGGTCAGTACTTGCGGGTCGGGAGCGCGGCCTTGGCCTGGTCCTGCATGAAGTCGCTCTCCTCGGTCTTGATCCAGCGCTCGACCGTCTCGCCGTCCTTGACCTTCTTCACGACGTCCATCAGCTGGGGGCCGAGCAGCGGGTTGCACTCGACGATGGCGTTGATCTTGCCCTCGGACATGGCGATGAAGCCGTCCTTCACGCCGTCGACCGTGACGATCAGGATGTCCTTGCCGGGCTTCTTGCCGGCCGCCTCGATTGCCTGGATGGCGCCGATGCCCATGTCGTCGTTGTGCGCGAAGAGCACGTCGATGTCCGGGTTGGACTGCAGGAAGGCCGCCATGACCTGCTTGCCGCCGGCGCGGGTGAAGTCACCGGTCTGGCTGACGACGATCTTCCAGTCGTCGGCGTGGTCGGCGTCCATGACCTCCTTGAAGCCCTTGGCGCGCTCGATCGCGGGGGCGGCACCGGTGGTGCCCTCCAGCTGTGCGATCTTCACGTTGCCCTTGTGGCCGGCCTTCTCGAGGACCTTCTCCAGGATCTTGGCCGCACGCCGGCCCTCGTCCGTGAAGTCCGAGCCGACCAGGGTCACGAAGAGGGACTCGTCGGAGGTCTCGACGGAGCGGTCGGTGAGGACCACGGGGATCTTCTTGGCCTTGGCTTCCTTCAGCACCGCGTCCCAGCCGGTGACGACCACCGGCGAGAAGGCTATGACGTCGACCCCCTGGGTGATGTAACTGCGGATCGCGGAGATCTGGTTCTCCTGCTTCTGCTGCGCGTCGGAGAACTTGAGGTTGTAGCCCGCCTCCTTGGCGGCGTCCTTCACCGAGTCGGTGTTGGCGCTGCGCCAGCCGCTCTCCGAGCCGACCTGGGAGAAGCCGAGGGTGATCGTCTTGGCGCCGCCCGTGGAGGAGGAGCCGGTGGAGCCGGAGTCCTCCTTGGCGCAGGCCGCCAGGCCGCCCGCGGCTGCCACGCCGACCGCCGCGGTGAGGAAGTTTCGTCTGCTGAGCATGTTCTTCTCCTTTGAAGAGCCGGTCCGGGGACGGACCTGCTGGTACTCGATGGGACCGGCCACGCTACGTCCAGCCTGTCGATCATCGTTCGGTATATCGGCCACACCGCTGGGCAGGTGCGTCCGACCGGTCGGGCGGAGGGTCACTGGTCGGTCAGAGGGTCAAAGGGGTGCGCGCTCCGACTGGGCGGTGTACGGGAACGTACTGGCGCGCACGACGAGTTGGGGTTCGATCGCGATCCGGGAGGCGGCGGGTGGCCGGCCCTCGATCAGATCCAGGAGCAGTGCGATGCCTTGCTTGCCCACCGCCTCGAAGTCCTGCCGGACGGTGGTGAGCGGAGGAGCGAAGAACTCCGACTCGGGGATGTCGTCGAAGCCGACCACCGCGACGTCCTGGGGGGTCCGGACCCCCGCTTCACGCAGGGCCCGCAGCACCCCCAGCGCCATCTGGTCGTTGGCGACGAAGACGGCTGTCAGCCCCCGGCCCACCCAGCCGGCCAGTTCCTGGCCCGCACGGTAGCCCGACAGCGGACTCCAGTCCCCCCGCAGCAGCATGGGCGGCTCGACGCCCTCCGCTTCGAGGGTCGACCGCCAGCCGGCGGCCCGGTCGGCCGCCTCCTGCCAGTCCTCGGGCCCGGCGAGATGCCAGACCGTACGGTGGCCGGCGGCCAGCAGATGGGCGGTGGCCAGCCGAGCCCCGAGCTGCTGGTCCACGCTGACGCTGGGGATGTCCACGCCCGGCCCGCTGCCCACGACCACCACGGGGAACGGGTGGCGGAGTTCGGCCAGAGCCTCCACCGCCGACCGCTGCGGGGCGATGGCGACCACTCCTTCCACCCCGCCCTCGCTGAGGTGGTCCAGGGCCTCGGACAGCTCCTCCACGGTCAGTCTGCGCAGGCTGACCGTCGAGACGAGATAGCCCTCGGCGCGTGCCGCCTCCTCGAGCGCGAACAGGGTGCTGGCCGGCCCGTAGAGGGTGGTGTCGGAGGCGACCACGCCCAGCGTCCGGGTGCGCCGGGTCACCAGGGCCCGTGCGGAGGAGTTGCGGCGATAGCCCATCTCCTCGATCGCCCGCAGCACCCGGACCCGTGTCTGCTCCCGCACGTTGGGGTGGTCCCCCAGCACGCGGGACACGGTCTGGTGGGACACGCCCGCCAGGCGCGCCACGTCGGCCATGGTGGGCGGCCGAAGCTGCGTAGGGGTCACGGCCGCACCTCCTTGGCGCTCGTCCGTCGATAAGTCCTGTGGTGTGGATGGCTCATCCCGCGCCGCCGGCTTCACGCCGGGATTCCGGTGGGTCCGGCGACAGGGGAACGGAAGGCGAGTTGGGGCACTAGGGGCACAACGCTCGTAACTCCCGTGTTTCTCGACGGAAACTGACTGTGAAGCGGAGGTCATTGTGAGCGCTAACAATTCATGGCGGTCAAGAGGGTTGCAGCGGAAGGTCGTCACGGTTCCATAACGCGCTTGACAGCTACTTCACATATCCCCTGGTCAGAGGCCTAATGGCGGCCGGAGGCACCCACACCGGGCGCGACTCGACGGCGGCGCCTGAGACGGGAACAACCCGGACACGCCACCCACACCGGGTGAGGCGCGCACCGCGGGGACGCCTGCCGCACCGTCCTGGACGGCCGTCCAGCAAGGTCACCGCCCCGCTCGGCGGCCCGTCCGGGTTCCCTACGAGCACCACCACAGGACGCGCGTGCACGTCTCCGACGGCGACGGTTTCGGGGACGGCTTCGGGGACGCGGTCGGGCTGCCGGCCGGCGCGGAGTCCGACTCCGGGTCCGGGTCCGACGGGGTCGTCGATCCGGCGGGCGGCCCGGAGGAGCCGCGGGTGGCCGACGGGTCCTCGCCGTCCGGGGTCGGCGTGGCCTTGTCGCCCTTCGAGGACTCCGACGCCGACGGGGACGCGGAGGGGCTCGGGGAGGCGGACGGCTTGCCGCCGCCGTCGTCCGTACGGTCGTCCAGCGGCCGCTCCGACGGGCTCGGCTCCGCCGCCGACCCGTCGACCTCGTCGGACTCTCCCCCCGCCACCGCGGGGTTGCTGGGGGACGAGAACCCCGGTGCCTCCAGGCCGAGTTCGGCCAGGCTGAGGCCACCGGCCGCCAGGGCGAAACCGGCGGCGATCAGCACCACGCGTCTGCGGCGCCGACGGTGGACCGAGGCCTTGCGGTCCCGACGACTCGCGTCCGGTGCGGCAGCGGTACCGTCGGGACCCCGCCGGCCGGCCCGGCCCTGCCCACGACGGCGCGCGGCTCGCCCTTGAGACTCACCGGCCTCGGCTTCGGCTTCGTCTGTGACTTCGGCTTCGGCTGCGACTTCGTGAGCGTCGCGATCACTTCGACGACCTGGCTCGTGCGGCTCCGGCTCGTACGGCGTCGGCTCGTAGGAACCCGGCCCGTAGGGCTCCGGCTCATACGGCTCCGGCTCGTACGGCCCCTGCCCGTACGGCTCCGGCTCGTACGGGTCGGCCTCGTGCGGGTCGGGCCGATACGCGCGTAGCTGTTCGGCAGGTGCGCCGCACCCCGGGCAGGTGAGGGCGCCGTTGAGGTGCCTTCGGCACGGGTGGCAGTAGTCCATGACGCGGGAAGACTAGGTTCCCGGAGTGTCATGTTCCGGGGCTCGGCTGTGAAAGTTGTGTGGGAAACCGCCATACCGGCACGCCGGCGAGAGTGACCTGTCACACACCGGCGGCTCGCAGCTTCCGGAAAGAGCGCCGAAACTGTCGAATCGTTACCCGTTCGACCCATTGACACCCCGCTCGCGCCATCCTTACTGTCTGCCCAGCATTTCGAACGTGTGACGAAATCTCGAACAGCGAAGGGTATTTCCGTGCGCATCACTGGAATCAGCACGCACGTGGTCGGGACGCCATGGCGCAATCTGACCTACGTCCTGGTGCACACCGACGAGGGCATCACGGGTGTCGGGGAGACCCGCATGCTGGGCCACACCGACGCACTGATCGGCTATCTGAAGGAAGCCGAGGCCAATCACATTCTCGGCTCCGACCCCTTCGCTGTCGAGGACCTGACGCGCCGGATGAAGTACGGCGACTACGGGCGCGCCGGCGAGATCGTGATGTCCGGCATCGCCATCGTCGAGATGGCCTGCTGGGACATCAAGGGCAAGGCGCTGGGGGTGCCCGTCTGGCAGCTCCTCGGTGGCAAGGTCACCGACAAGGTGAAGGCCTACGCCAACGGCTGGTACACCACCGAGCGGACCCCGGAGGCCTACCACAAGGCCGCCCAGGGGGTCATGGAGCGCGGCTACAAGGCGCTCAAGATCGACCCCTTCGGCACCGGCCACTTCGAGCTGGACCACCAGCAGACGCTGTACGCCGTCTCCCTGATCGAGGCGGTGCGCGACGCCATCGGCCCGGACGCCGAGCTGATGCTGGAGATGCACGGCCGCTTCTCCCCCTCCACCGCCGTACGTCTGGCCCACGAGCTGGCGCCCTTCAAGCCCGCGTGGCTGGAGGAGCCCTGCCCGCCGGAGAACCTCAAGGCCCTGGAGAAGGTCGCCGCGAAGGTCGACATCCCGCTGGCCACCGGTGAGCGCATCCACGACCGCATCGAGTTCCGCGAGCTGTTCGAGAGCCAGGCCGTCGACATCATCCAGCCCGACGTCGGTCACATCGGCGGAATCTGGGAGACGCGCAAGCTGGCCGCGACCGCCGAGGCGCACTACATGCTCGTCGCCCCGCACAACGTCGGCGGGCCGGTGCTGACCGCCGCGTCGCTCCAGGTCGGGTTCAGCTCCCCGAACTTCAAGATCCTCGAGCACTTCAACGACTTCGCGGACTCGGAGATCAAGAAGGTCGTCAAGGGTGCTCCCGAAGTGGTGGACGGTTACTTCCACCTCTCGGACGCGCCGGGTCTCGGCGTCGAGCTGGACGTCGACGCCGCCGCGGAGTTCCCGCAGCAGCAGGCCCGCTTCGACCTGTGGGCCGACGGCTGGGAGCAGCGCAAGCCGAAGGGCGGCAAGTGAGCACCGCTGTCGTCATCGAGGGGCCGGGCGAGCACCGGCTCACCTCGCACGAGCCCCGGCAGCCGGGCGCCGGTGAGGCCCTGGTCCGCGTGCACGCCGTGGGCATCTGCGGCAGCGACCGCGAGGTCTACCAGGGCAACCGGCCCGAGGGGTACGTCCGTTACCCGCTGACGCCGGGCCACGAGTGGTCCGGGACGGTGGAGGCGGTCGGCGCCGGGGTGCCGGAGTCGCTGACCGGCCGCAAGGTCGTCGGCGAGGGCTTTCGCAACTGCCAGGTCTGCGACCGCTGCCACGCGGGCGAGACGACGCTGTGCACGGACGGGTACGAGGAGACCGGCTTCACCCAGCCGGGGGCGATGGCCACCACCCTCACCCTGCCGGCCCGGCTGCTGCACGCCCTCCCGGACGACGCCGATCTCACCGCCGCCGCCCTGCTGGAGCCGGCCGCCTGCATCGCGGCCGCCGCGATCAAGGCGAACGCCCGGCCCGGCGAACGGGTCGCGGTGGTCGGCACCGGGACGCTGGGCATGTTCGCCGTCCAGTTCCTGAAGGCGGGATCCCCCGCCGAGCTGCTCGTCGTCGGCACCCGGAGGGACCGGGAGACCCTGTCGCGGCAGTTCGGGGCCACCGATTTCCGTACCCGTGACGAGGAACTCCCCGGCGACTTCGACGTGGTGATCGAGACCGCCGGGTCCGCCTCCGCCGCGCGCACCTCCGCGGCTCTCCTCAGGCGCGGTGGCCGGCTGGTCCTGACGGGCATCCCGGCTCCGGGCGCGGACGGTCTCGACCCCACCGACCTGGTCGTCCGGCAGCTGGAGGTGCACACCGTCTTCGGCGCACCGCCGGACGCCTGGGCGCACACCGTGCGGGTCTTCGCGGCCGGTCTCCTCGACCCGTCGCCACTGGTCACCCACGAGCTGCCGCTCGCCGAGTTCTCGCAGGCCATCGATCTGGTGGGGTCCGGCGATCCGAAGGTGGGCAAGGTCCTGCTCCGCCCCTAGACGTACGCCGGTGGGGGGCGACCTGACGGCCTCCCTACCGGCGTACACCCAAGTCCCGCACGACTTGGACCGACCGGCGATCGGCGACGCCGTCCTCCGATTGCCGTCGACCCTCAGCCGCGAACCTCGTCCGACATACCGAACACGAAGGACAGCTTGTGACGACCGACGCCTCCGCCACGGCCCCCCGTCGACCCGGTGAGCCGGCGCTCACCACGCTCGGTCTGGGCGCGCCCGCGCTCGATCCCGCCGACGCCTCCGTCCACACCTTCCCCGGCGGCGGCCGCTGGCGCACCGAGGTCCCTTCGTGCGAGGGCCCCGAAGCGCTGGCCGTCATCCTCAAGGAGGCCTCACGCCTCGACGTGCCGATCCACCGGATCAGCCAGGGCAGCGGCGTGTGGATGCTGAGCGACGCCGAGATCACCGAGATGGTCGAGGCCACCGCCGAGCGTGACATCGAGCTCTGCCTGTTCACCGGACCGCGTGGCACCTGGGACATCGGCGGCTCCACCCGGACCGACTCGCGCGGCGGGGGCCTGCGGGCCCGCGGGCACGACGCCGTCGCCGGATGCGTCGAGGACGCCGTCCGCGCCACGGAGCTGGGCGTCCAGTGCCTTCTCGTCGCCGACGAGGGCGTGCTGTGGACGCTGCACCGGGCCCGCCAGGCCGGCCTCATCCCGGCCGACACCACGCTGAAGGTGTCGGCGCTGATCGGCCCCGTGAACCCGGCGGCGTACGCGGTGTACGAGCGGCTCGGCGCCGACTCGCTGAACGTGCCCAGCGATCTGACGCTGGATCACCTCACCGAGATCCGGCGGGTGTCGGGCGCTCCCATGGACATGTACATCGAGGCACCCGACGATCTCGGCGGCTACATCCGGATGTACGAGGTCGCCGAGCTGATCCGGCGCGGCGCACCGCTGTACCTGAAGTTCGGCCTGTCCAAGTCCCCGGGGATCTACCCGTACGGCCACCACCTGCGCGATCTGGCGCTGTCCACGGCCCGCGAGCGGGTGCGGCGCGGCCGGCTGGCTCTCGACCTGCTGGCGCGGCACGGGGCGGACGGCGACATGGCTCCGCTCGGCTCGCGGCTGCCCGGTGAACTCAGCCGGTTCGACATCCAGTCATAACGTTACGGAAACCCCGCTTCACAGAAGCCGACACAGGCGCGCAGAATCCCACACACCGCTTCTCGGTCTTTCCCCGGCCTTCTTCCCGGGGCGTCCTCCGCAGCGCGAGACCGACCCCCCTGCACACACATCAAGGATGATGATCATGCGTAACCGCAGAGCCGCCCTCGCCGCGATAGCCGGAGCCGCCTCCCTCGCCCTGACCCTGACCGCCTGCGGGCAGTCCGGCGAGGGCGGCAGCGAAGCCGCCACCGACAGCGCCAAGGGCGGCACCATCGGCATCGCGATGCCGACCAAGTCCTCCGAGCGCTGGATCACCGACGGCGCCAACGTCGAGAAGGACCTCAAGGCCAAGGGCTACAAGACCAAGCTGGTCTTCGGCGAGGACGACCCCGACCAGCAGGTCTCGCAGATCGAGAACCTGATCACGCAGGGCGTCAAGGCCCTGATCGTCGCGGCCATCGACAACAAGTCGCTGAACAACGTCCTCCAGCAGGCCGCCGACGCCAAGATCCCGGTGATCTCCTACGACCGCCTGATCCTCGGCACGAAGAACGTCGACTACTACGCGTCCTTCGACAACGAGAAGGTCGGCCAGCTCCAGGCCGGCTACCTCGTCGAGAAGCTGGGCCTGGCGAGCGGCAAGGGCCCCTTCAACATCGAGCTGTTCGCCGGCTCCAACGACGACAACAACACCAAGTACTTCTTCAACGGTGCGATGAGCGTGCTCCAGCCGTACATCGACAGCAAGAAGCTGGTGGTCAAGTCCGGCCAGACCGCGCTCACCAAGGTCACCACGCTGCGCTGGGACGGTGCCACCGCCCAGAAGCGCATGGAGGACATCCTCACCTCGACGTACACCAGCGGCCGGGTCGACGCGGTCCTCTCGCCGTACGACGGCATCTCCATCGGCATCCTCGCCGCGCTGAAGTCGGACGGCTACGGCGCCAAGAACAAGCCGCTGCCGGTCATCTCCGGCCAGGACGCCGAGCTGGCCTCGGTGAAGTCGATCATCGCCGGTGAGCAGTCGATGACCGTCTACAAGGACCTGCGCAAGCTCGCCCAGGTCGCCACGGACATGGTCGACGCCTCCCTCAACGGCAAGAAGCCCGAGATCAACGACACCAAGTCGTACGACAACGGCACCAAGGTCGTCCCCGCCTTCCTCCTGCAGCCGGTGAGCGTCGACAAGAGCAACTACGAGAAGGAACTCGTCCAGGGCGGCTACTACACGGCTGACCAGCTCAAGTAAGCCTCGGCCCTTAAGGATTGGAAGGCACGACCATGGCGGGACCCGTCCTGGAAATGCGCTCGATCGTCAAGACCTTTCCCGGCGTCAAAGCGCTGTCGGACGTCACACTGACCGTCCGCCAGGGCGAGGTCCACGCCATCTGCGGTGAGAACGGCGCCGGGAAGTCCACCTTGATGAAGGTGCTCTCCGGCGTCCATCCTCACGGCAGTTACGAGGGCGACATCCTCTTCGAGGGTGAGACCGTCCGGTTCAAGGACATCCGGGCGAGCGAGCAGCACGGCATTGTGATCATCCACCAGGAGCTGGCGCTGTCGCCGTATCTCTCCCTGGCGGAGAACATCTTCCTCGGCAACGAACACGCCAAGGGCGGGTTCATCAACTGGCGGGAGACCCTGCGGCACGCCACCGAGCTGCTGCGCCGGGTCGGTCTCACCGACCACCCGGAAACCCGCGTCACCGACATCGGCGTGGGCAAGCAGCAGCTCGTGGAGATCGCGAAGGCGCTGTCGAAGAAGGTCAAGCTCCTCATCCTCGACGAGCCGACGGCGGCGCTGAACGACGAGGACAGTGACAAACTCCTCGATCTCATCCTGGAGTTGAAGAAGCAGGGCATCACCTCGATCATCATCTCCCACAAGCTCAACGAGATCCGCAAGGTCGCCGACTCGGTGACGATCATCCGCGACGGGCACTCCATCGAGACGCTCGACGTGAAGGCGCCCGAGACGACCGAGGACCGGATCATCAGCGGCATGGTCGGCCGCGACCTCGACCACCGCTTCCCGGAGCGCACCCCGCACGAGGCCGAGAAGGGCGCCGCGCCGGCCCTGCAGATCCGCGACTGGACCGTGCACCACCCGATCGACCAGCAGCGCAAGGTGGTCGACGGCGTGTCCATCGAGGTGCGGCGCGGGGAGATCGTCGGCATCGCCGGCCTGATGGGCGCCGGACGCACCGAGCTGGCCATGAGCGTCTTCGGACGCTCCTACGGCCGGTACGCGGGCGGCACGGTCCTCAAGGACGGCAAGGAGATCCGTACGAAGACCGTCGCCGAGGCGGTCGACCACGGGATCGCCTATGTCACGGAGGACCGCAAGCACTACGGCCTCAACCTCATCGACACGATCAACCGCAACATCTCCCTGACCGCCCTGAGCAAGGTGGCCAAGCGCGGCGTCGTCGACGAGCAGCAGGAGCGGCAGGTCTCCGAGGGCTACCGCAAGTCCATGAACATCAAGGCGCCCACCGTCTTCGAACCGGTGGGCAAGCTGTCCGGCGGCAACCAGCAGAAGGTCGTCCTCAGCAAGTGGATCTTCGCCGGTCCCGACGTGCTGATCCTGGACGAGCCGACGCGCGGTATCGACGTCGGCGCCAAGTTCGAGATCTACACGGTGATCGACCAGCTTGCCGCCCAGGGCAAGGCGGTCGTCTTCATCTCCTCCGAGCTGCCGGAACTGCTCGGCATGTGCGACCGCATCTACACGATGGCCGCCGGACGGCTCACGGGCGAGTTCCCGCGGGCCGAGGCCACGCAGGAAGTGCTGATGCGTCAGATGACGAAGGACAAAGAGGTAACGCGATGAGCACGGACGTGACGGACAAGAGCCCGGCGGCCGCGCCGCCCGGGAAGGGCGGGGGATCGGCCACCGGCGGCGGGATGCTCCAGCTGGTGCTGGACGGCCTGCGCCGCAACATGCGCCAGTACGGCATGCTGATCGCGCTCGGCCTGCTCGTGATCCTCTTCCAGGTATGGACCGACGGCGACCTGCTGCTGCCGCGCAACGTCTCCAACCTGGTCCTCCAGAACAGCTACATCCTGATCCTCGCGATCGGCATGATGCTGGTGATCATCGCGGGTCACATCGACCTGTCGGTCGGCTCGCTCACCGCCTTCACCGGCGCCTTCGCGGCCGTACTGACGGTGCAGCACGACCTGCCCTGGCCCGTCGCACTGGTGCTGTGCCTGGCCGTCGGCGCGGCGGCCGGTGCGGCGCAGGGCTTCCTGATCGCCTACCTCGGCATACCCTCCTTCATCGTCACCCTCGCGGGCATGCTGATGTTCCGCGGTCTGACGGAGATGCTCCTCAAGGGGCAGACCCTCGGCCCGTTCCCCGACGGCCTGCAGAAGATGGGCAACGGCTTCCTGCCGGAGGTCGGCCCGGACACGAACTACCACAACATCACGCTGCTGCTGGGCTTCGCCCTGCTGACCTTCGCGGTTCTCCAGGAGGTCCGGGACCGCAAGCGTCAGCAGGAGTTCGCCCTCGAAGTCGTGCCCAGGAACCTCTTCCTGCTCAAGCTGGTCGCCATCTCCGCCGCGATCCTCACGGTCACGATGCTGCTCGCCAGCTACAAGGGCGCGCCGATCATCCTGCTCGTCCTCGGCGTCCTGGTCGTCGGCTACGGCTACGTGATGCGCAACGCCGTCTTCGGCCGCCACATCTACGCCATCGGCGGCAACCTGCCGGCGGCGAAGCTGTCCGGCGTGAAGGACAAGAAGGTCACCTTCCTCGTCTTCCTCAACATGGGCGTGCTCGCGGCCGTGGCAGGTCTGGTGGTCGCCGCCCGTCTGAACGCGGCCTCGCCGAAGGCCGGCCTCAGCTTCGAACTGGAGGCGATCGCCTCGTCGTTCATCGGCGGCGCGTCCATGAGCGGCGGTGTCGGCACCATCCTCGGCGCCATCATCGGCGGGCTCGTCCTCGGTGTGCTGAACAACGGCATGAACCTGCTCAGCGTCGGCACCGACTGGCAGCAGGTCATCAAGGGCATGGCCCTGCTGATCGCGGTCGGATTCGACGTCTGGAACAAGCGCAAGTCCGGTTCCTGAACCACCGGAACTCGCTGAGCTGCTGAACGGGCCCCGCCGGAAGGCGGGGCCCGTTCCGTGTTCCCCGCCAGTCCTACGACGGCCTCCCCCCGGTTCCCGGGTGGTTGAACAGCGCCGCCCGAGTCTGCGTATGTAAGGGCGGCCCGCGCTCCCCCGCGCGGGCCACCCACATGACGACGGGCCCGGTCGTCCCCGCCGGGTCCGCCCCATACGGAGGTTCCATGGCCGACAACGTCACCTCGTTGTTCCGCAGCACCGCCGCGCACAGCCCGTCGATGGCGGCGCTCACGCGGGAGGGCGGAGACGAGGCCGGCCCGGTGGACTTCTGTATCCCCTGCAACCCGTACTTCCCCACCCCGCAGATGTTCGACGACATGTCCGCCCGGCTGCGCGACATCATCACGTACTACCCGAGCAGCGCCGACACGATCACCGCCGAACTCTGCAGTCTGCTCCAACTCCCGCCGCAGGCAGTCGCGATGGGCAACGGCTCCACCGAGCTGATCACCTGGATCGACCACCTGCTGGTGCGCGAGTCCCTCGCCGTCCCCGTCCCCACCTTCGGCCGCTGGACCGACCAGCCCATGGAGACCGGCAAGCGGGTCGACATGTTCCCGCTCCAGGAGTCCAGCGGCTTCGCCCTGGACCTCGCGCAGTACGCCGAGTTCATCCGGGCCCGCGGCACCCGCGTCGCCGTCATCTGCAACCCCAACAACCCCGACGGCGGGTTCCTGCACAAGCACGCCATCGTCCAGTTCATGGACGCGATGGCCGACCTCGACCTGGTCATCATCGACGAGTCGTTCCTGGAGTTCGCCGACGCCGAGGTCGAACCCTCGGTCGTCCAGGAGGCGATGCTGCGCCCCAACGTCATCGTCCTGCGCAGCCTCGGCAAGAACTTCGGCCTGCACGGCATCCGTTTCGGCTACCTCGTCGCCAACCCGGCCCTGGCCGGCCGCGTCCGCTCCATGCTGCCCAAGTGGAACCTCAACTCCTTCGCCGAACACGTGGTGTTCATGCTGAAGGAGCACGGCCCCGAGTACGCGCAGAGCCTGATGCAGGTACGCCGCGACCGCCTCGACATGTCCAGCCAGCTCTCCTCCCTCCCCGGTCTCACCGTCTACCCCTCCCAGGGGAACTTCCTCTTCGTACGCCTCCCCGTGGGCGCCGAGGGGACCGTGGTCCGCGACCGGATGCTCACCGAGCACCGGATCCTGGTCCGCGAGTGCGGCAACAAGATCGGCTCCTCCAGCCGCTTCCTGCGGCTCGTGGTGCGCCCCCAGGTGGACGTGCGTCGCCTGGTGTCCGGCCTGGAACAGGTGCTCTACGGGACCAGGAGGGGAGCCGCCGTACCCGAGCTGAACAACGGCAACAACTACAGCTCGGGTACGGCGGC
>NZ_MUBA01000363.1 GCF_002154575.1 Streptomyces bobili | reverse complement strand
CCCCTGTCCCCCTCCGGCCCCGGACGCCTCCTCGGGTCACGGTTCACGCCATGAGGTCCCGGCCGATCCCCGTTCGGCCTTGTGCCTCGGTACCACCCAGTAGGTACGCTGCCCTCCATGCGTGCACTTCTCGTGGTCAATCCGGCAGCAACCACTACGAGTGCACGGACGCGTGACGTCCTCATCCACGCGCTCGCCAGCGAGATGAAGCTGGAGGCGGTCACCACCGAGTACCGCGGGCACGCCCGGGACCTGGGGCGGCAGGCGGCGCAGAGCGAGGACATAGACATGGTCGTCGCCCTCGGTGGCGACGGCACCATCAACGAAGTGGTGAACGGCCTGCTGCACGCCGGCCCCGACCCCGAGAACCTGCCCGGCATCGCCGTGGTCCCCGGCGGTTCCACGAATGTCTTCGCCCGCGCCCTGGGCCTGCCCAACGATCCCGTCGAGGCGACCGGTGCCCTGCTGGACGCCCTGCGCGAGGGCCGGGAGCGCACGGTGGGACTGGGGCTGACCTCCGGTACGCCGGGCACGGAGGACGAGGCGGTGCCGGCGCGCTGGTTCACCTTCAACGCGGGGCTCGGTTTCGACGCCGGCGTCGTCGGCCGGGTCGAACAGCAGCGCGAGCGCGGCCGGAGATCCACCCACGCGCTCTACGTCCGCCAGGCCGTGCGCCAGCTCCTCGGCGAGCCGCAGCGCCGGCACGGTTCGATCACGCTGGAGCGGCCGGGCGCGGACCCGGTGACCGATCTGGTGCTGTCCATCGTGTGCAACACCGCTCCGTGGACCTATCTGGGCAATCGCCCGGTGTACGCATCACCTAAGGCCTCGTTCGATACCGGGCTCGACGTACTCGGTCTCAGCCGTCTGTCCACGGCCTCCGTTGTCCGGTATGGGACCCAGTTGCTCACTTCGTCCCCCGAGCGGGGACCTCATGGCAAGCACGCCGTGTCCTTGCACGACCTGGACCAGTTCACCTTGCATTCGAAGGTCCCGCTGCCCCTCCAGATGGACGGTGACCACCTGGGGCTGCGAACCAGCGTGACGTTCACAGGCGTACGCCGTGCACTGCGTGTGATTGTGTGAGCAGAAAGGGCTGAAGTCCTTTCACTCGAACGTTTAGACCAGGGTCCACCCCATGGAAGTACGGCTGTGACCTAGTCGACACCGAGGAATCAAAAAAAACTTTCCGGAAGGGGTTGTATCCGCCGCCGAGGTTTGCGAGTCTCTATCTGGCGATCGGGACGGCCCGCAGGACCAGCCTCCACTGATCACCAGAACCCCTCTTCAATCCACAGGACCGCGCCAGGGAACCTGGCTGGTGGCCCTTCACTTGTTGAGGGATTCGTGAAAGCGTTCACATTCACAAGCAACTTGCATGTAATACCAAGGAGAGGTAGCAGCCATGGACTGGCGTCACAACGCCGTTTGCCGCGAGGAAGACCCCGAGCTCTTCTTCCCCATCGGCAACACCGGTCCTGCGCTGCTGCAGATCGAGGAAGCCAAGGCCGTCTGCCGTCGCTGCCCCGTTATGGATCAGTGTCTGCAGTGGGCGCTCGAGTCCGGCCAGGACTCCGGCGTCTGGGGTGGCCTCAGCGAGGACGAGCGCCGCGCAATGAAGCGCCGCGCCGCCCGCAACCGGGCCCGTCAGGCCTCCGCCTGACAACACCCGCCCCAAGCCTGACGCTTGGCGGCGCGTACAGCGAGTACGCATCTCCCGCCCCGAGCCGCAGCGCGCAGTACCCCCGATGACCAGCTCACGCTGGCAACGAGCATTTGAGCCCCGGACCCCTGAACGGTCCGGGGCTTCTTGCTGTCCCCGCCGATGCGAGCTACTTCTGCGCCCGCACGGGGATGTCCAGGATCACCTGCGTGCCGCGCTCCGGCGCCGGGACCATGTCGAACGATCCGCCCAACTCGCCCTCCACCAGCGTCCGTACGATCTGGAGGCCGAGGTTGCCCGAGGTGTGCGGGTCGAATCCGTCGGGCAGGCCGACGCCGTCGTCCTGGACGGTGACCAGCAGGCGGCCCTCCTTGGTGGTGCCGCCGCGGACCGCCGCGACCTCGACCGTGCCGATGTCGCCCTCGCGGAATCCGTGTTCGAGCGCGTTCTGCAGGATTTCGGTGAGCACCATGGACAGCGGGGTGGCGACCTCCGCGTCCAGGATGCCGAAGCGTCCGGTGCGCCGGCCGACCACCTTGCCCGGCGAGATCTCCGCGACCATCGCCAGGACCCGGTCGGCGATCTCGTCGAACTCCACCCGCTCGTCCAGATTCTGGGACAGCGTCTCATGGACGATGGCGATCGAGCCGACCCGCCGGACCGCCTCCTCCAGGGCCTCCCTGCCCCGCTCGGACTCGATCCGGCGGGCCTGGAGCCGCAACAGGGCCGCCACGGTCTGGAGGTTGTTCTTCACCCGGTGGTGGATCTCCCGGATGGTCGCGTCCTTGGTGATCAACTCGCGCTCGCGGCGCCGCAGTTCGGTGACGTCCCGGAGCAGGACGAGAGAGCCGATGCGGGTGCCCTTGGGCTTGAGCGGGATCGCGCGGAACTGGATCACGCCGTCTCGCGCCTCCACCTCGAACTCGCGGGGTGCCCAGCCGCTGGCGACCTTGGCGAGCGCCTCGTCCACCGGACCCCGGGTGGGGGCGAGTTCGGCGGTGGTCAGGCCGAGGTTGTGGCCGACCAGGTCGGAGGCGAGGCCCATGCGGTGGTAGGCGGAGAGCGCGTTCGGGGAGGCGTACTGGACGACCCCGTCGGCGTCCAGGCGGATCAGGCCGTCACCGACGCGCGGGGCGGCGTCCATGTCCATCTGCTGGTCGGGGAACGGGAAGGAGCCGGCCGCGATCATCTGCGCGAGGTCGGAGGCGCTCTGGAGGTAGGTCAGCTCCAGGCGGCTCGGGGTGCGCACGGTGAGCAGATTGGTGTTGCGGGCGATGACGCCGAGGACACGACCCTCACGCCGTACGGGGATCGACTCGACCCGGACGGGGACCTCCTCGCGCCACTCCGGGTCGCCCTCGCGCACGATCCGGCCCTCGTCGAGGGCGGCGTCCAGCAGGGGACGGCGGCCGCGCGGGACCAGGTGGCCGACCATGTCGTCCTGGTAGGAGGTGGGGCCGGTGTTGGGGCGCATCTGGGCGACGGAGACGTAACGGGTGCCGTCGCGGGTGGGGACCCACAGGACCAGGTCGGCGAAGGAGAGGTCGGAGAGCAGCTGCCACTCCGAGACCAGCAGGTGCAGCCACTCGAGGTCGGAGTCCCCGAGTGCGGTGTGCTGGCGTACGAGTTCGTTCATGGAGGGCACGTCTGCGAGCGTACCTGGGGGTATGTGCGGGGCCTAAAACGGGCGGAGACTGTCGCCCGGAAACACCCGCGGGCCGCGGCGCCTGAGAGGGACCCTCAGCCCTCCCGGCACCGCAGCCCGGAGCAATATCGGCCGCGGGGTGTGCGGTCCCGTCGGCCGAGGGTGAGGATCCGGGGCAGTCAGGGCAGAGAGCTCCGGGTCCTCGGTCCGCCTTCCTGTGCGGGGAAGACGGAAGTCTGCTGCATACCCCAGCATTGTGGACTAGACCAGTTTGGGTTGTCCATGTGCGGGAGCTTGTGCGTTTTTGCCGGGGCAGGTATTCGGACGCCCTAGCATTCACAACGCAGCCTAGCCCGCGTGGGTTCCTGCGCGGGGCCAGACGGCCATGGCAATTTCCGCGACACCCTCCAGTTCCTCCCTGCTCGCCCCGTCCCGCGCCTGTTGCGACATCCCCTGGAAGACGGCGGCGGCATGGCGGGCGAGTGCGACGGCGTCGGTGTCCGGCGGCAGTTCGCCGGTGGCCGCGTCCGCGCGGACGCGGCTCTCGATGGCGGAGACATTCGCGTTGCGCTGCCGACGCAGGGCGTCCTCCACCTCGGGGGTGGTGCAGTTGGTGGCCGCGTGGATCACCAGACAGCCGTACGGGTGGCCGGGGTCGGTGAACTCCGCGGCGGCCTCGCGCAGCAGCCGCTCGACGGCGGCGCGAGCGGTCGGTCCCTCCTCCAGCGCTCGCCCCGAGAACGAGCCGTACGTCCCGCCGTAGACCCGCACGGCCTCCTCGAACAGCGATCGCTTGTCGCCGAAGGCCGCGTACAGGCTCGGGGCGCCGATGCCCATGACCCGGGTGAGGTCGGAGACCGAGGTCGCCTCGTAGCCGTGCTCCCAGAACGCCATGACCGCCTTCTCCAGCGCGGTCGCGCGATCGAAGGAACGGGGGCGGCCACGGGGCTTGACCCCCGGCCCGACCTGCGGCTGGTCCTTCTGCTGCTTCACCATGGAGTGCATTTTATAGCGCACGCTAGAGAAATGTCGGCGGCCTGCTGTACGGTCTTTTCTGTAGCGACCGCTACGGAATTTGGAAGGGGTGTGGCATGGGTGTGCTCACGGGCCGGACGGCGCTCGTCACCGGGGCCGGCAGGGGGATCGGACGCGGGATCGCCGAGCGGCTGGCACGCGACGGGGCGCGGGTGGCGGTGCACTACGGCAGCCGGGAGGAGACGGCCAAGGCGACCGTTGCGGCGATCGAGGAGGCGGGCGGCTCCGCGTTCGCGATCCGGGCGCGGCTCGGGGTGCCGGGTGACGCGGAGACCCTGTGGCGGGAGTTCGACCGGCACGCGGACGGCCTGGACATCCTGGTGAACAACGCGGGGATCGGGACGTCCCGGCCGTTCGGAGAGATCGACGAGGAGGAGTACGGCCGGCTCTTCGCGGTGAACGTGAAGGCACCCCACTTCATCACCCAGCTCGGGGCGGGGCGGCTGCGGGACGGCGGACGGATCGTCAACATATCCTCCGGTCTCGCCCGCACCGCGGCGATGCCGCAGCTCATGGCCTACGCGATGACGAAGGGCGCGCTCGACGTCTTCACCCGGGACCTGGCGAAGGTGCTCGGCCCCCGGGGAATCACCGTGAACTCCGTCGCGCCCGGCATCGTCGACACCGACGTCAACGCCGACTGGCTGCGCGCGAGCGAGGAGGCGTGGCAGGGAGCCGCCGCCTACTCGGCGCTGGGGCGCGTGGGGACCCCGGCGGACATCGGCGACGTGGTGGCATTCCTCGCCTCACCGGACGGACGATGGGTGACGGGGCACTGGCTGGACGCGACGGGGGGTTCGCTGACCTGAGTCGACGAAAGGGAACATTTCCCCTCGGGTTCACTTCTCCCACCTGGGTCGGCCGGGCCACCTCTGTTAGATTGGTCTAAACCACATAGCCCTTCCGGGCCCCAGTCGAGTCCCTCATCAGAACGGCAGGCCAGCGTGGAAGTTGTCATCGTTGCGGACGCCAGATCGGGCGGCGAGCTGATCGCCCGGGCCATCGCCCAGCTCCTGCGGCGCAAGGCCGACGCCCTGCTCGGCGTGGCCACGGGTTCCACCCCGCTGCCGGTCTACCAGGCGTTGACGGCCCAGGTGCGCTCCGGTGCCGTGGACGCCTCGCGGGCGCGGATCGCCCAGCTCGACGAGTACGTGGGCCTCGACGCCGAGCACCCCGAGTCCTACCGCTCGGTGCTGCGCCGGGAGGTCCTGGAGCCGCTCGGCATCGGTATGGACGCCTTCCTCGGGCCGGACGGCACCGCCGAGGACGTCCAGGCCGCCTGCGAGGCCTACGACCGGGCGCTGGCCGCGGCCGGCGGCGTCGACCTCCAGCTGCTGGGGATCGGGACCGACGGGCACATCGGGTTCAACGAGCCCTGCTCCTCGCTGGCCTCCCGGACACGGATCAAGACGCTCACCGAGCAGACCCGGATCGACAACGCGCGGTTCTTCGACGGGGACATCGGACAGGTCCCGCACCACGTGATCACGCAGGGCATCGGCACCATCCTGGAGGCACGGCACCTGGTGCTGCTCGCCACGGGCGAGGGCAAGGCGGACGCGGTCGCCGCGACCGTCGAGGGGCCGGTGGCGGCGATCTGCCCCGCCTCGGCGCTCCAGCTGCATCCGCACGCGACCGTCGTGGTCGACGAGGGTGCCGCGTCCAAGCTGAAGCTCGCGGACTACTTCCGGCACACGTACGCCAACAAGCCGGAGTGGCAGGGGATCTGAGCGCGACGCCCACACGCCGGCCGCAGCGCCCGCTACGACGCGACGGGCGCCGGTCCCCTTCGAGGGAGCCGGCGCCCGTCGCGTCGTAGGAGCCTCTACGCGCCGGCGATGACCTCCGCCGCCG
>NZ_MUBA01000362.1 GCF_002154575.1 Streptomyces bobili | reverse complement strand
GGTGGGCGATACTGGGTTCGAACCAGTGACCTCTTCGGTGTGAACGAAGCGCTCTCCCACTGAGCTAATCGCCCGGGTGCAGGAAGTACATTACCCCATGTCAGCGGGTCCCTGTGACCAGGTCAGACCGCTCGCGCACCCCCGTGGCGGTTCACTGGTCCTTGATCTTCCAGGGCATGACCAGGCCGAACTTCCACACGTAGAAACCCATGATGGCCGCGATGAGCACGAGTCCGATCGAGGTCAGGATGATGTTGCGGCGCCTGACCTTCGGGTCCAGGGCGCGCTGTGCCGCCTCGGTGACCTTGCGCTTGGTCCAGCGCAGCACCAGCTGGGCCCAGACGAACTCGGTCGCCCAGATCGCCATACCGCCGAAGATCACGACCCAGCCGGGACCGGGCAGGGGCAGCATGATGATGCCCGCGACCACCACCGCGAGGCCGACCACGAAGATCCCGACCTGCCAGCTCAGATGCAGAATCCGGCGGGCCTTGATGAACGCCGGAGCCCGGGACCCGAGGGCCTGTTCCTGCTGCTCAGCCGCCCTGTCCGACTTCGCGTCGTTCGCCGCCATGGCCACCTCGCCCGGCTCGTCACTCCCCGTATTCATACGGCCAAACCCTACCCGAGAGATTCCAGTCACCGTAATGGTGGTACTTCACGAACGCCCCATCGGCCGGAAGAGTTACGTAAACACACGCAAAACACGCAGAGGGGTTTACAACGGCACCGTAGGTGGCATGTCGATTTCGCCGACGTGCGAATCCCCGAGCGCACACTGAGCGAAAGGCCCTGGCGCTTATGAACACCACGGTCAGCTGCGAGCTGCACCTGCGCCTCGTTGTGTCGAGCGAGTCCTCCCTGCCTGTCCCCGCAGGCCTGCGGTACGACACGGCCGACCCCTACGCCGTGCACGCCACCTTCCACACCGGAGCTGAGGAAACCGTCGAGTGGGTGTTCGCCCGCGACCTCCTCGCAGAGGGCCTGCACCGGCCCACGGGCACCGGCGACGTCCGAGTCTGGCCGTCGCGCAGCCACGGTCAGGGCGTCGTCTGCATCGCCCTGAGCTCCCCGGAGGGGGAAGCCCTGCTCGAGGCCCCGGCGCGGGCCCTGGAATCCTTCCTGAAGCGAACGGACGCCGCCGTGCCCCCGGGCACGGAGCACCGTCACTTCGACCTCGATCAAGAGCTCTCGCACATCCTGGCGGAAAGCTAGGAAGGGAGCTCCCACCAGAGCCGCCCGGCGCCGTCCACTCGGGGAGACGGCTCGGGCCCGGACAACAACCGCACAGGGAATGCGCCGGCGCCGCACCACGGTTCTCCGTGGTGCGGCGCCGGCGTGTGTGCCGTGCCGGCCCTGCCGCCGCCCTCCCCTCGGCCCCGGTGGCGCAGGACGGCGGGATTCAGGCCCTCGATCGACCGTGGCACGACGGCCCGGTACGGCTACCATCGGCCAGCATCGGCGGGCGCCCGCCCGACCCTCCAGGCCAGGGAGCGAAACGTGCTGATCACCCACGACACCCGGTGTGCGCTCGATGCCGTGGTGGATCTGGTGAACACCGCACCGGAGGACGACACCACCCCGGACGCGCTGCCAGATGTCGCCGCCCTTGAGGTTTTCGTACGAAAACACGAAATCAGTGACGTCGGCGTCCTCTCCGCCTTCGATCTGTCCGCGGTGCGCAAGGTTCGCGGACGGTTCGCGCGGATCTTCGCGGCACCGGACCCCCGCGCCGCCGCCTCGATCATCAACGAGCTGATCGCCGCCGCGGGCACCACACCCCGGCTCACCGACCACGACGGCTACGACTGGCATGTCCACTACTTCGCCCCCGGTGCGTCGATCGCGGACCATCTCGCGGCGGACTGCGGGATGGCTCTGGCCTTCTTCGTGGTGGCCGGGGAGCAGGAGCGGCTGCGGCGGTGCGAGGCCCCGGACTGCCGACGCGCCTTCGTCGATCTCTCCCGCAACCGTTCGCGCCGGTACTGCGACAGCCGCACCTGCGGCAACCGTCTGCATGTGGCCGCCTACCGGGCACGCCGCAAGGAGGCGGCGGGCTGAGGGCCCGTTCGTCGATGCCGACGCGGCCCCGGCGGGTGGCGCCGGGGACCGCGGGTACGGCTCAGAGCAGCAGCAGGTCGTGCAGCGAGGCCATGAGCAGCAGACACCCGATCACCGCTAGGAAGATCATCAGCGGTGGCTGGGAAAGGGCGAAGAGGCATCCGCGCGGCTCGTTTTGAGGGGGCGCGGCCTCGCTCTGTGTCGTGTCCAGCATCTCGCGGGCGATGATGACGCAGGTGGCCCACCCCACGCGATCAGCACGCCCGGATTGAGCGGTAGTTCGCCGAATTCCGTGATGTCGGTTTCCCAGCTTGATCACTTCCGCGCGCCTGCGGCCCGACTGTGTCGCTTCCCCTCCCAGGGGGCACGCGCCACCCGGACACACCTCAGCCGCGGTGCCACCCTGGTGGTGCCGGGACCGTCACCGGCCGCCGGCACCGCTTCATATGCCGTGCTTCTTGAGGATGGCCTCGATGTCGCTGAAGTCCTCCGAGGCTGCTGCCCTGGGCGCGGCGGCGGGGCGGGAGGCGGGCCGGGCGCCCTGTCCCAGGGAGGGGGCGGACGCGGTCGGTGCCACGGCGCCGGCCTGTGCGGAACGCGCCGCCGCCCTGCGCTCCTTGCGGGTGCCGCCGCCCCTGCGGCGCTCCACCGCACGGGTCGTCATGAAGAGCGCCCACGCGCCGCCGAGCACGGCGAAACCGGCCCAGGCCGTGGGGCTGAAGGCGGTGTCGGCCGCCCACTCGACGACGCCGGTCATCACCAGCCCGAGGGGCACCAGCGCGTAGGCGGCGATCCGGGCAGCCGCCAGGAAACGCCTGCGGTACGCCGTGACGGCCGCGATGCCCAGGCCGGCCGCGGCCACGGCGGAACACACGGTCTCGGCAATCATCCGGATCCTCCAGACAGGCACACTCGGGCAGGGGCAGTGCGGCTCGGCGCCGCTGCGTGGCGGCGCTTCGTCCCCTCCATCCTGCACCTGCGAGGTGCCCGCGGGCCATGTTTCAGCCGGACATCAGGGACATCTCCGGGTCGGCTCCTTCGCAGGTGCCGGCCTTAGGGGATGCGGGGCGTCCGGATTGGGGG
>NZ_MUBA01000361.1 GCF_002154575.1 Streptomyces bobili | reverse complement strand
GGCCAGTTCCTCGCGCAGGGCGTCCTCGGGGGCGATGCCGTCGATGCGGTGCAGCAGCGCCTTGAGGCGTTGCTGGGCGGGGCCGCTGTGGTCGGCCAGTTGCCGGCAGACGCGGGTGGCGGTGGCGTCGAGGTCGGCCTCCGGCACGATCGCCCGGAGCCACCCGGTGTGCGCGAAGG
The DNA here is from genome assembly GCF_002154575.1 of Streptomyces bobili. Lineage (GTDB taxonomy): Bacteria > Actinomycetota > Actinomycetes > Streptomycetales > Streptomycetaceae > Streptomyces > Streptomyces bobili. The sequence continues at coordinate 7,953 of NZ_MUBA01000361.1, read as the reverse complement.
CGGTCGCGGGCAGCAGTTCGCCGGTGAGCAGCAGCCAGCGCGACAGTCCGCGTCCGACCGCGCCGGGCAGCCGGACGCTGGAGCCGCCGGCCGGTACCAGCCGCCGGTTGAGGTGGCCGTCGCCGATGAGGGTGGTGTCGGCGGCGACCACGACATCGCAGGCCAGCGCGAGTTCGAGGCCCCCGGCGACGGCGTGACCGTGCAGCACGGCGACCCAGGGTTTCGGGCTGGCCGCGATACGGCTGAAGCAGGCCGACACGTCGGCCAGGAAGCCGACCGGGTTCTCGCCCCGGTCGTGGAGCTGAAGGAACTGGTGGAAGTCCCCGCCGGCACAGAAGCTCGGCCCGTTGCCTGCCACGGCGATGACCGCGGTGCCGGGATCGGCCTCGGCACTGGTGATCTGCTTGTCCAGGGCTTGTACGAGGGTGATGTCGAGGGCGTTGCGCCGCTGGGGGCGGTTGAGCAGCAGCCACCGGACGGTGCCGCGTTGCTCGACGACGAGGGGGTCCGTGTCGGTCATTGTGTCTCTCGGCTGGAAAGTTCGGTGCGGCGGCGGTTGCGCAGTTGGTAGCGCTGGGTCTTGCCGCTGGGCGTCTTGGGCAGGGCGTCGATGAAGTGGATCGTGCGCGGGTAGGCGTGGGCGGCGTAGCGGTTCTTGACCAACTGCTGGAGTTCGGCGGCCAGTTCCGGCGAGACGTCGTGGCCGTCGCGCAGGACGACGTACGCCTCGACGACCTCACCGCGTACGTCGTCGGGTGCGCCGATGACGCTGCACTCGGCGACGGCGGGGTGCTGGGCCAGGACGCTCTCGATCTCGAACGGCCCGATCCGGTAGCCGGCCATGATGATGACGTCGTCGTCGCGGGAGGAGAAGAAGAAGTCGCCGCCCGAGTCGATGCGTCCGGCGTCGCCCGTGAGGTACCAGCGGCCGTCGGCGGTGAACTTGGTGCCGGCCTGCCCTGGGATCTGGTAGTCGCTGAAGGTCATCAGCGGGCTGGCGGCGACGTCGATCGCGACCCGGCCGAGCACACCCGGTGCGGCGGGCTCGTCCTTCTCGTCGGCCAGGACGGTCAGACTCCAGCCGGGCACCGGCCGCCCCATCGATCCGGCCTTGAGAGGGTGGGCGAGTTCCGGATGGTGGTGGTTGGCCAGCGGCATGCCGACCTCGGTCTGACCGAAGTGATCGTGCACGGCCAGGCCGAGCGTGGCGCCGGCCCATTCGTTGACCTCGGGGGTCAGGGGCTCGCCCGCGCTGGACGCCCGTTGCAGACGCAGCCCCCGCGGCACCGGCACCGACGAGGAGCGCAGCCCCCGGTATACGGTCGGGGCGGCGGCGAAGTCGGTGACCTGGTGGTCGACGAGGGTGCGCCAGGTGGTCTCGGGGGAGAACCCGCCGGACAGCAGCAGGCTGGGGATGCCGGCGGCCAGCGGAGCGACGATCGCCGCGTACAGCCCGTAGGCCCAGCCGGGGTCGGCGGCGCACCAGTAGCTGCTGTCCCGGGTGACGCCGAGACCGTACTCCAGGTAGACCTGCCATCCCGCGACGTAGGAGACGGGGTGGACGACGCCCTTGGGCTTGCCGGTGGTGCCGGAGGTGAACATGTGCACCAGAGGCCCGTCGCCGCTCGTGGAGATGGCGGCCAGCGGCTCGGGCGACGAGGCCGCGACGAGATCGGCCAGCACCATGTCACCGCGCGAGGTGCCGGTTCCGGTGACCACGACGCGGCGCTGGGGGGCGTCCGGCATGTCCGGGCCCGGGTCGAGTTTGTGGCGCTGGTCCGGGTCGACGACCACGACGTGCACGCCGGCACCTTCCAGGCGCAGGGCGATGGCCTGGGGCGCGAACGCGGTGAACAGCGGGACGTAGACCGCGCCCAGTCGCCAGACCGCCAGCATGACGGTGACCAGGTCGGCGCTCTTGCCCATCAGGGTCGCCACCCGGTCACCCGGACCGACGCCAAGCCCCTGCAGCGCCCGCGCACAGCGGTGGGAGTCCGCGGCGAGCTCGCCGAAGGTCAGTGTCGAAGCCTTGCCGGCACTGTCGACTACGGTGAACGCGACGCGGTCGGCGGGGTGCTGATCGCACAGCAGCCGGGCCACGTCGAGGGAAGGAGCCGTGAATCGCGCGGTCAGCTCGGCGACCCGGTAGGCGGCGCTCACTGCTGGTCCTTCCGGTCGATGACCGGCAGGACCAGACGGCTGGGGTGGCTCGGGCCGTGATGGATGTGGTTGATGGCGGGAATCATCTGCTCCTCGCCCTCCCGGGCGATGACGCCGCCGGTGTTGGTGTTGCGGTCGTAGCGCGGGAAGTTGCTGCTGGAGACGTCCACGCGGATGCGGTGACCGGGAAGGAACACGTTGGAGGTGGCCGTCATGTCCACGGTGATCTCGTAGACCGTGCCGGGCTCCATCAGTTCTTCCGTGGCGAGGCCGCCTCGGTAGCGGGCGCGCAGGATCCCGTCGCACAGGTTGATCGCTCTGCCGTCGGGGAAGACGTCGACGAGCTTGGCGGTGAAGTCGGTGTCCACCGCCGAGGAGGAGACGAACAGGGTCAGGCTGACCGGACCGGTGACCTCAACCGGCTCCTCCAGCACGGGGGTGGCGAAGCACAGGACGTCCTCGCGGCCGGCGACCGTCCGCTGGTCGACCGGGCCGCAGAACCCCGGCGTCGTCGGCATCGACGCCCCGCCGGCCGAGGGAACCGGGCGGCGCGGGTCGTACAGGTAGGTCTCGTGCCCGGCGCCGGTCGGCGCCTCGGTGGTCAACACGCCGTCGCCGCCCGCTGTGTTGGCGTGACCGGTGCTCGACAGATGGAAGTCGGTCCACCTCGTGTCGGGCAGCGGCCACTCCTGCTCGTCGCGCCACTGGTCGATGCCCATCACGAAGATCTTCACCGGCGCCACGCCGTCCAGCGCGGTGGTGTCGCCGCGGAGCCAGCGGTCGAAGAACTTCACATGCAGGCCGGACAGGCCCATCATCCGGGCACCGGCCAGCGGGCCGAAGGAGCGGTCGCGATAGATGCCGTCCGCGGCGAGACCGTGATCCCACGGACCGACGATCAGCCGCTGTCCCTCACGCGCCTGCGCACTGCCCGCCTTCTGGCGGGCGGTGGTGTAGGTGCGCAGGGTCTGGCCGATGTAGAGGTCGTACCAGCCACCGATGTTGAGCGCCGGGACGGTGACGTTCTTCAGCTCGGGCGTGAGCTCCATCGCGTCCCAGTACCCGTCGTGGGACGGGTGGGCCATCCAGTCGTCCCACCACTTCCCGTACGCCGCCAGCACCGGAACCTCCGCCGTCGGCAGCACATCGTTGAGAGACTCGTGAGACAGAACCGCCTGACCGAGCTGCTGCACCTGGTCCACGGAGCCCTCGCCGGCCGCCAGGGACCGCTGCGCGTCCAGGGCGTACATCTGGGCGTTCCACAGCGTGACCAGGCTCAGTGAGAGCGCACCGCCCGCGGAGAACCAGGGCGCCTCGTAGTTGTCGATCGAGGTGCAGCTCGGCGCGATCGCCTTGAGACCCGGGGCGCCGGTCACGGCGGTCTCCCACTGGACCATCCCGAGGTAGGACCCCCCGTACATGCCCACCGTGCCGTCCGACCAGGGCTGGTCGGTGATCCAGGCGACGGTGTCCTCGCCGTCGGCCCGGTCGGCCATATGAGGAACGAACTCTCCCTCCGAGCGGTGGGTACCCCGGCAGTCCTGCACCACCAGCGCGTAGCCGGCCTCCAGCAAAGCCAGGAAGTCGGGCATGAGTGCATGGCCGGCGCCGAGCGCGATGTCCTTGCCGTACGGAAGGCGCACGAGCAGCGTCGGAGCCTGCCCCTCGACTGGATGCCACACGTTGGCGGCGAGGGCTACGCCGTCACGCATCGAAACCCGGACGTCTACGTCGTATAGGTGCTGCATCGGTGCTCCTCGTCGAGCCGCGGCGGCGTTGCCAGTAGGTGGGTACGTTAAGAGGTACGTTCGTACCCTGTCAATTACTCACGCGCGGCTGACCTCCCCTGATTCACCTGCACCAGGCGATCACCGCGTCTCCGCCGGCTCGGGTCCTCACCAGATCGGGACGCGGCGAGGCGACGCGCACGGTGAGGGCGGGGCCCCAGTCATGGCCCACGAGGTCGACCGGGCTGCCGATTTCCTCCAGACGGGCGATGAGCCAGTCGACGTACTCCATCGCCGACGGCCAGGCACCTGCCGACGGCCAGGCACCTGCCGGGAGACCATCGGCGAAGGGCGGCTGGACGCCTGCCGCCCTTCGCCGAAGCCACCGCGGCCGCGGTCGGCGTCCTTGCTCACCGGCGCAACCGCTCGGCCGGTTCCTCTGCCGCTTCCTGTCAGCCCGGGACCACCGGCAGGACGATGCGGGAGGGCTGGGCGGGGTCGTGGAAGACCTGCTGGCGGGCGACTCGGGCGGTGGTGGCGCTCTCCTCGGGTTCACCCGTGTTGAGGTTGCGGTCCCAGCGGGGGAAGTTGCTGGAGGTGATCTGGACCCGTATCCGGTGACCCGCCCGGAAGACGATGCTGGTCGACCACAGGTCCACGACGTGCTCGGCAGGCCCACCCGGTGTCGCTGCCCGTACCCGCACGATGCCGTCGGTCACATTGCGGGAGACACCGTGCTCGTCGACGTCGCACAGGCGTGCCACCCAGTCGGTCGACGACCCGTCCGTGGCGGCGAAGAGTACCGCCCGGACCCGGCCGGTCACCTCGATGTCCTCGGTGAGCGGTTCGGTGGTGAACACCAGGACGTCCTCGCGCGCCTCAACGGCCACCTGGTCGAGCGGCCCGGGACGGAAGTCGTCCGTCAGCAACAGGGCTCCGCCGACTGTGGGCACCGGGTCCATCGGGTCGTAGGCGAACTCCTCGGGCGGCTCGGCGACAGTCGGCGGCTCCTGCGTCAGGCGTCCGTCCGCGCGCAGATGGAAGTCCGTGTCCACGGCCCGTGACAGGGGCCATTCCGTCTCCTCTCGCCACTGGTTGACGCCCATGACGAACAGCAGCACCGTGCCCGTGTCCGGCTCCAGCGCCTGACCGTCGCCGATCGCGCGCTCGTACCAGTCGAGCTGGAGGCCGTGCAGGGGTCCGCGCATGCCCATGAAGGCGGAGTTCGCGCCGAACCCGAAATTGACGTCGCCGATGACGTGCTGATGGTTGGCGTGACTCCACGGCCCCATGATCAGCGTGGCGGACCGGCCGGCCCGGCGCATGGCGGCGAAGTTGTCGAGCGTGCCCTGAGTGAAGATGTCGTACCAGCCGCCGATCTGGAGGGTGGGCAGGTCCACCTCGTGGTGCCGGCCCTCGACCCGGCAGGCCCGCGCCCACTCGGGCTCCCGCCGGGACCGCTCATAGCCCAGTTCGGGAAGATCGTGCCGGACGAACGCGGGGAAGTGCCCGGCGGGCAGTTCGCCGTAGCCGCCGTCGGCCAGGCCGTCGAGATCCTGTACGAGCCTGCCGAGGCTGCCGCCGAGCGTGGCGGGTTCGGTGCTGTGCCGGCGCATCAGCGCGTCGGCACCCATCATGAGGGTCCAGGGCGCGGTGATGCCGAGCTCGATCGCGCCGCCGCGCGTCCACAGTCCGTCGTCCGGATCGGACCACGTGACCATCGGTGCGATCGCCTTCAGCTCCGGCGGCTTGGACAGCGCCGCCATCCACTGCGTGTTGCCGAAATAGCTGGCGCCGACCATGCCGACAGAGCCGTTCGCGCCGGGAAGGGCACCAGCCCACCGTACGGTGTCGTACCCGTCGCTCTCCTCGTGTGTCCACGGCTCCCACTCACCCTCGGAGGCGAACCGGCCACGGGTGTCCTGGACGACCATCATGAAGCCACGCCGAGCCACCGCCAGGGGATCGAGGACGGCGACAGCCAAGGGCATCTGCTTCCCGTACGGCAGCCTGCTCAGCAGGACCGGCCACGGTCCGCTGCCGCCCGGCCGGTAGACATCCGCGCGCAGCACCGTGCCGTCACGCATCTTGGCGGGTACGTCGAACTCGATCTGGATCTCCGTCATGTGCTGCTCCTTTGCCTGCCACGACGTCTTTTCCAGAACATGGTCGATCGGCTCTCCCCCCACGCGGCACCCCCGATCGGGGGTGCTCGCGGCGGTCTCCGGACGCTTACGCCACCGCGTTCAGCAAGTCGGCCAGTACGTCGGGCCGTTCCAGGGCGATGAAGTGGCCGGCCTTCGGCACCTGGGTGAAGTCGGCGGCGGGCAGCAGCTTCTTGTTGGCCTCCCGGTCCGAGGGCCGGGACCAGTCGTTCTCCCCGTAGACGAGGTGGATGGGAGCCTTGACCTCGGGGTAGCGCGGGCGGGCCGCGATGAGGCTGGGCAGGCTCTGGTACACGGCCCGGGCGACCGTCGGGTAGCCGGGACGGCCGCCCACCTGGAGGAGCTCGTCCACGTAGTCCTCCCGCAGTGCGCTCTTGTCGCCCAGGCCGCCCTGCAGGATCTTGCTGAGGGCGGGCTTGGGCTCCACCCCGGCGATCACCGGGCCCACCCCGGGCGTGAGGACACCGCTGACCACCACGCGGGCGAGGAAGCTGGAGCGGGCGATACCGCCGCGGAAGTCGTAGGTGTTGACCGCGACGACGCGCCGGACCCGCTCCGGCAGATCGGCCGCGGCGGTCAGGGCGAGCACCGCCCCCATGGACTCACCGACCAACGTCACGTCGTGCAGGTCGAGTTCGGTGAGGAGCCGCTCGACGCCCGCGCGCATGGCCGGCTCGTCGTACGACGCCCCGGGCACGATCTCGGAGTAGCCCATCCCCGGCAGGTCGAGGGCGTACACGGTGTACTGGTCGGAGATCAGCGGGATGAGGTGGCGGAAGTGCTCGGCCTGGGTGCGCACGGTGTGCAGCAGGACCAGCGGGGCACCGCTGCCCGCCTTGAGGTAGCGCAGCGTTCCCTCGCGGCTGCGGTGTCCTGCGCGCGGGGCGAGGGTGTGGCTGGTGGTCCCCGGAATGTGGATCTTGGGACGTGACTCCTGGCTGGGCATCTCGCCGGACTCCTTGTGTGCGAACTGCGAATGGGTGGTGCGGGTGCGGGTGCGGGTGCGGCTGCGGCTGCGGCAGGGCGGGGTGTCGCCGACGGCGCGTGGCCCGCGGCCCCCACTGTGGGCCGCGACCTACTTGGCCAGCTGCGGGTACAGCCCGGCCAGGTCGCCGGCCAGACCCGCCTTGACCTGCCGTGTGAGGTCGTCGCCGAGCACCTCGTGCGCTCCCGTCTCGACGCCGTCGAGGGCGAGTACGGCGATGTCACGGGGGTCGGACTTGGGCGCGTCGACGTCCGCCGCCAGGTCCGTGTCGACGTATCCGACGTGCAGTCCGGTGACGGCGATGCCGCGAGGCTCGAGTTCCAGGCGCAGGGAGTTGGTCTGCGACCACAGGGCGGCCTTGGACGCGCTGTAGGAGCCGCCGAGGGCCAGCCAAGAGAGTACGGAGTGGACGTTGAGGATGTGGCCGCCGCCGTTGCGCTCGATGACCGGCGCGAAGGCGCGGGTGAGCAGCAGGGGGCCGTAGAAGTTGGTCTCGAACTCCCGGCGTACGTCGTCGACCGGGGAGTCGAGGAAGGACGCGCCGACCACGGCACCCGCGTTGTTGATGAGTACGGTGACGTCCTGGGCCTGTGCGGCGGCCGCTGCCACGGAGGCCGGGTCGGTGACCTCCAGGGCCACCGGGACCGCGTCGGGGTGCGTCACGGTGCGGGGGTCGCGGGCGGTGGCGTAGACCTTGGCGGCGCCGCGCACATACAACTCTTCCACCAGGGCCTTGCCGATGCCCCGGCTGCCGCCGGTGACGAAGACGTTTGCGCCCTTCAAAGCGGTCATGACTACCTCCACAAGAATTGGAAACCGATCGGTTTCCATCACGGTAAACCGATCGGTGTCCAGGCGCAAGCTCATGACGGGAAGCAGTCGCGCGGGGGCCGAGCCGCTCCGGAGCGGTGTCGGG
>NZ_MUBA01000360.1 GCF_002154575.1 Streptomyces bobili | reverse complement strand
GGGCGGCCTTCGAGGCGTCCCGGCCCGTGCCGGGTGCCGTCGCCCCGGAGCCAGGCGTGTCCCGTGTCCCCGGCGTGGCGGCTCCCGAGCCGCCGCCCCCGCTCGCACCTGGCGTTCCCGGCGCGTCCATGTTCGACGGGGTTCCGCCCGCCTCGGGTGTGCCCGTCCCCGGTGGGGCGGCTTTCGAGACGTCGCCGGTCGGTTCCGGCGTTCTCGGCCCGTCCGTGTTCGACGGGGTTCCGTCCGCTTCGGGTGTGCCCGTCCCCGGTGGGGCGGCTCCCGAGACGTCGCCGGTTGGTTCCGGCGTTCTCGGCCCGCCCGTGTTCGACGGGGTTCCGTCCGCTTCGGGTGTGCCCGTCCCCGGTGGGGCGGCTCCCGAGACGCCGCCCCCGCTCGCACCTGGCGCGCTCGACGCGTCCGCCTTCGTCGCGCCCGAGGCCGGCCCTGGCAGCCCCGTCCCGTCCCCCGAAGCCTCCGCCGACCCCTGGCGCCGCTACGACCCCTGGGCCGCCGCTCCGCTCGGGGCCGGGCCGTTGCAGCAGACCGGGGGCGCTGTCCTCAGCGTGGAGCAGCGGCGTAGGCGCAGGCGTCGTGGACTGGTCGGTGGGGCCCTGTTGCTGGCTCTGGTGTCCGGGGCCGTCGGCGGCGGCGTCGGGGTCCACCTGGAGCGCAACGGCGGGGTGGGCGCGGTGGAGCTGCCGCAGGCCCCCGCCGAGCCGGGCGGGCGGGCCGCGGACAGCGTCGCCGGGATCGCCGCCCGTGCCCTGCCCAGCGTCGTCACGCTGCACGTCAGCGGCAGCGAGGAGGCCGGCACCGGCACGGGTTTCGTCCTCGACACGCGGGGTCACATCCTCACGAACAGCCACGTCGTCGAGCCTGCCGGGTCCGGCGGCGAGATATCCGTGGTCTTCAACGGCGGCCAGACCGCCGAGGCCGAGGTCGTCGGCAAGGACAGCGGATACGACCTCGCGGTGGTGCGGGTGACCGGCGTGCGGGGCCTGCGTCCGCTGCCCCTCGGCAACTCCGACAACGTACGGGTGGGCGACCCGGTCGTCGCCATCGGCGCCCCCTTCGACTTGGAGGGCACGGTCACCTCGGGCATCATCAGCGCCAAGGAGCGGCCCATCACCGCCGGAGGCGAGAGCGGCGACGCGAGCGACGTGTCGTACGTGGACGCCCTGCAGACCGACGCGCCCATCAACCCCGGCAACTCCGGCGGCCCCCTTCTCGACACACGGGGCCAGGTCATCGGCATCAACTCGGCCATCAGGTCCGCCGCGGACGGCACCGACTCCGACGGCGGCCAGTCCGGTTCGATCGGCCTGGGCTTCGCCATCCCGGTCAATCAGGGCAAGCGCGTCGCCGAGGAGCTGATCAACACGGGCCGGGCGACCCACCCGGTCATCGGCGTGACCCTCGACATGGACTACGCGGGCGACGGCGCCCGCGTCGGCACCGACGACAGCGGCGGGAGCGCGCCGGTGACCGCGGGCGGCCCCGGGGACAGGGCCGGCATCCGGCCGGGGGACGTCATCACCGCCGTCGACGGCCGACGTGTCCACTCCGGCGAGGAGCTGATCGTCAAGACCCGCGCCCACCGCCCCGGCGACCGTCTGGAGCTGACCGTCGAACGCGACGGGAAGGAACGCACCCTCTCCCTCGTGCTCGGCTCCTCGGACAGCGGTTGAACCGGCCCGCCGATCGACAGGAACGTCACATCCCGGACGCCGCCGCGCAGGTCGTCCGGGCAAACAACGCGGAAAACCGGTCGCCCGCGACCACCCGGACACCTCGGGACGGTACCGGTCGGACAGGTGTGACAGGTACCGTGGACCCGGCCCGGACCACGGACGACCCGCACCGGCGACCGAGGGCCCCAGAGGGCCGCCGAGGACCGCGGACCGCGGACATCGCAAGGAGCTTCAGGTGTTCAATGACATAGGACCGCTCGAGCTGGTGACGATCATTGTCCTGGCCGTGCTCGTCTTCGGTCCGGACAAGCTCCCGAAGGTCATCCAGGACGTGATGCGCACGGTCCGGAAGATCCGTGAGTTCTCGGAGTCCGCCAAGCAGGACATCCGGCAGGAACTCGGCCCGGAGTTCAAGGACTTCGAGTTCGAGGATCTCAACCCCAAGACCTTCATCCGCAAGCAGCTGGACAACGAGGACCTGGGGCTGAAGGAACTCCGCAACGGCTTCGACCTGAAGAAGGAGATGGCCGAGGTCACGGACGCCGTCCACGGCCGTTCCCCCGAGTCCTCCTCGCCGTCCTTGTCTGCTTCGTCCGGTGGCCGTATCGACATGACGAAGAAGCCGGAGGAGCCGGCCAAGGACGACCGCCCGCCCTTCGACGCGGACGCCACCTGAGCCTCCCGCGTCCCCCGATGTGAGGGGGCGCACGTCCCACGCGCCGGGCGGCTTCCCCGCAGTCACGAGCGGGGTGGCTATGCTGCCTGGTTGTTGTGCGGGCCGTACCCAGAAGGGCAACGCCGCCCGAAGGGGGACGGACCGTACGGTCCGGCGAGAACGAGGAGGCGTCCGGGGACATGGAGACGACGAGTCGGGCAGTCGCGGAGGCGCCGGACGCGGAGGGTGGACAACAGGTCCCCTCCGCCCGCCGCACGGTCGACGGCTACCTGGAGGCGCCCTTCCCGTGGTACGGCCTCGACGAGGCGTTCACGGGACCGCGCTGGCTGATGCAGGTCGGCACGGCGGCCGACGGTGCCGTCGAGCACGGATCGATCGGGCACGGTGACGAGCCCTCCGTACGGCACGAGACGGCCGGTGAGGACCGCGGGAAGTTCGCGGTCGTCGTGACGGTCGCCGCGAACCCCGTACGGCGCAGCGCGGACGGCACGGGGCTGCTGGAGGCCACCTCGGTGTCCTCGGCGGCCTGGCTGGCGGGAGTGGGGCTGCTGTCCTTCACCTGGCCGGGCCAGATGGACCACAGCCTGCGGGACGACTGGCTGGAGCAGCAGACCGAGACGGCGTGGGTGCTGGCCGACGACCTGTCCGGCGAGGACTGGTCCACGCTGTCCCTGCCGGTCGACGGCGTGCCGACCCCCTTCCACTACCGCGAGTCCGAGTTCGGCTGGGTGCTGGCCGGCTCGACGCGGGAAGGGGTGCACGTGGGGGCGTACGGGAGAGGCATGAGCGCGTACGGGCTCGGCTTCGCCGTGGTCAAGGACATCACGGCGTACGAGTAGCCGCGGCGACGACAACGGGGGCGCCGTCCGTCAGGACCGGCGCCCCCGTTGTCGTACGGCGGGTCAGAACTTGTTCTTGGGGGTGATGCCCAGGGACAGGCCCGACAGACCGCGCTGGCGTCCGCCGAGCTTGCCCGCGATGGCGCGCAGGGCCGCGCCCGCCGGAGAGTCCGGGTCGGTGAGGACGACCGGCTTGCCCTCGTCGCCGCCTTCGCGGAGGCGGACGTCGATGGGGATGGAGCCGAGGACCGGCACCGAGGCGCCCGTCGTGCGGGTCAGGCCGTCGGCGACGGACTGGCCGCCGCCGGTGCCGAACACGTCGACCATCTCGTCGCAGTGCGGGCAGGGCAGCCCGGACATGTTCTCGACGACACCGACGATCTTCTGGTGGGTCTGGACGGCGATGGAACCCGCCCGCTCGGCCACCTCCGCGGCGGCCTGCTGGGGCGTGGTGACGACCAGGATCTCCGCGTTCGGGACCAGCTGGGCCACCGAGATCGCGATGTCACCGGTGCCCGGCGGGAGGTCGAGGAGCAGGACGTCCAGGTCGCCCCAGTACACGTCGGCCAGGAACTGCTGGAGCGCGCGGTGCAGCATCGGGCCGCGCCAGACGACGGGTGCGTTGCCCGGGGTGAACATGCCGATCGAGATGACCTTCACGCCGTGCGCCGACGGCGGCATGATCATGTTCTCGACCTGGGTGGGACGGCCGTCCGCGCCCAGCATGCGCGGCACGCTGTGGCCGTAGATGTCGGCGTCGACGACGCCGACCTTCAGGCCGTCGGCCGCCATCGCCGCCGCCAGGTTCACCGTCACCGAGGACTTGCCGACGCCGCCCTTGCCCGACGCGACCGCGTACACGCGCGTGAGCGAGCCCGGCTTGGCGAAGGGCACCTCGCGCTCGGTCTGGCCGCCGCGCAGCGCGGTCGCCAGTTCCTTGCGCTGCTCGTCGCTCATCACGTCGAGGACCACGTCGACCCGCGTGACACCGTCGACCGCGGCGACCGCGTCGGTGACGCGCTGGGTGATCGTCTCGCGCATCGGGCAGCCGGAGACCGTCAGGTACACGGCGACCGCGACCGCTCCGTCCGCCCCGATGTCCACCGACTTGACCATCCCGAGTTCGGTGATGGGGCGGTTGATCTCGGGGTCGTTCACCGTCGCCAGTGCTTCACGCACCGCGTCTTCCGTAGCCATACGAACGATGGTACGGCGCCCCGCCGGGACCGAGACACGCCTGTCAGCGGTCGTCTACGTCACGTCCGCGCGACCGTTCCGCCGGGAATACGACATGGCCGTCCCGCAGCCCCTCCAGCTCCTTCACCATGTCCTGCAGTTCGGAGCGGATCCAGTCCCGGGTGGCGACCTCTCCGAGTCCGATCCGCAGGGCGGCGATCTCCCGCGTGAGGTACTCGGTGTCCGCGATGGACCGCTCGTTCTGCTTGCGGTCCTGCTCCAGGTTGACCCGGTCGCGGTCGTCCTGCCGGTTCTGCGCGAGCAGGATCAGCGGGGCGGCGTAGGAGGCCTGGAGCGACAGCATGAAGGTCAGGAAGATGAAGGGATAGTTGTCGAAGCGCAGGTCGTGCGGGGCGAAGCTGTTCCACAGGACCCACACGATGATGACGATCGTCATCCAGACGATGAACCGTCCGGTGCCCAGGAAGCGGGCGATGCGCTCCGAGAGCCGCCCGAAGGCCTCCGGATCCCACTCGGGCAGGATCCGGCGCCGGGGCGGGCGCGGCTGGTCCAGCCGGACGCGGGGGCGGGTCGTCGCGGTGGCGCCGGCCGGGGTCCGCTCGGTGCGGGCGAAGTCACGCTCGGGAGCCATCGGGCACCTCACCCTCGGCCAGGTGGAACTCCGTCTCCCGCCAGTCCTCGGGCAGCATGTGGTCCAGCACGTCGTCCACGGTCACCGCGCCGAGCAGCGAACCCGCCTCGTCGACGACGGGCGCCGCGACCATGTCGTACGTCGCGAAGAACCCGGCGACCACGGGCAGCGTCGCGCCCGGGGCGAGCGCCTGGAGGTCGTCGTCGAGGATCGAGCTGACCAGCGTGTACGGGGGGTCGCGCAGCAGCCGCTGGAAGTGGACCGTGCCCAGGTACTTGCCGGTCGGCGTCTCGTCGGGGGGACGGCAGACGTACACCTGGGCGGCGAGCGCGGGGGAGAGGTCGGCGTTGCGGACCCGGGCGAGGGCGTCGGCGACGGTGGCGTCGGGGCGCAGCACGATCGGCTCGGTCGTCATCAGACCGCCCGCGGTGTGCTCCTCGTACGCCATCAGGCGCCGCATGTCGGCGGCGTCGTCGGGCTCCATCAGGCTCAGCAGCCGCTCCTTGTCCTTCTCGGGCAGCTCGGACAGCAGGTCGGCGGCGTCGTCGGGGTCCATGGCCTCCAGGACGTCCGCGGCGCGCTCCTCCTTCAGCTTGCCGAGGATCTCGATCTGGTCGTCCTCCGGCAGTTCCTCCAGGACGTCGGCGAGCCGGTCGTCGTCGAGGGCGGCGGCCACCTCCGCGCGGCGCTTGGGGGACAGGTGGTGCAGGACGTTCGCCAGGTCGGCCGGGCGCAGCTGCTCGAAGGTGGCCAGGAGGCTCTCCGCGCCCTGCCCGTGCTCCTCCAGGGAGAACCCGGTGACGGCCGACCACTCCACGGTCAGCTTCTCGCCCTTGCCGCGCCGGAAGGCGCCCGACCTCCTGCCCTTCTGCACGAAGATCCGGTCGATCTCCCAGTCCCGGCGGGCCGGCAGCTGCCGCACGGACAGATCGAGGACGGTGACCTCCTCGCCGGTCTCGGCGAGCGTCACGCGCCGGTCGAGCAGTTCGCCGAAGACGAGGCGCTCGGTGGGCCGCTGTTCGAAGCGGCGGACGTTCAGCACGCCGGTGCTGAGGACCTGGCCGGACTCGATGCTGGTCACCCGGGTCATGGGCAGGAAGATGCGGCGCCGGTTGGTCAGTTCGACGACCAGCCCGAGCAGCCTCGGCGGCTTGCGGCCGACCCGCAGCATGACCACCAGGTCACGGACCCGCCCCACGGTGTCGCCGTTGGGGTCGAACACCGCGACTCCGGCGAGGTGGGAGACGAAGATCCGGGGGGCGCCCGCTGCCATGTCCGGACCTCCTTCTCGTACGCGCTCGTACGGGGTGTTCGCTGCCTCGTCCCCCGCGGTGTTGCGGGTGAGGTTCTTTTCCCAATTGCCCGCTCGTGCGGGCTTCAGGCTAGCCCGTCCCGATCGGGTACGCCCTGGTGAGCGGTCCGGACGGACTGGCTCCGATCGCCCTCGGGGACCCCGGTACGCTGCGGTACGCCGTTCAGGAGTCCCCCGCAGAAAGGCAGCCCCCTCTGTGACTGCGATCGCCCAGGGCCGTACCCGTCGACGGGCCCAGCTGGTGAGCGCGATGTGCGCGCTGGCCGTGACGGGACTGGGACTCACCGGGTGCGCCGGCGAGGACCCCGACGCGGGGACGAACGGTGTCGGCAAACTGGCCGCCGACAAGATCCAGGCGAAGGCGCAGGCCGCCGCCGGGGCGGTGGACACGGTGCGCCTGTCGGGGACCGTGGTCGCCGGCGGGAAGTCGTACAAGCTCGACATGAGCCTGAAGTCGGACGGTGCCACGGGGTCGGTCACCGCCGACGGCGCCGCCTTCCACCTGCTGCGGGTCGACGAGGAGCTGTACCTCAAGGCGGACGCCGCGTTCTGGAAGCACGAGGACGGCAAGTCCGACGACGGCGGCTCCGACACGGCGGCGGCGGGCAAACTCGACGACAAGTATGTGAAGGTGCCGACCGGTGACCCCTCGTACAAGAAGTTCAGCGGGTTCACGGACAAGGACCTCCTTCTCGACAGTGTGCTGACACTGCACGGTTCGCTGGACAAGGACGGGCACCACGAGCAGGCCGGGGTGCGCACCATCCGCATCACGGGGGACGGGGGCTCCGGCGGCACGCTGGACGTGTCCCTGGAGGGCAAGCCCTACCCGCTGCGCCTGGTGCGCGCGGGCGGGGCGGGCACGCTGACCTTCTCCGCCTGGGGCAAGGACTTCACCCTGGAGGAGCCGGCGAAGGGCGAGACCGTGGACTACGGCAAGGAACTGCCGACGTCGTGACCGGCTACGCGCGCGTGCCCTTCTTCCGTTTCTTCTTCAGCAGCAGCCGCGGAAGGCCCGCCGGGGCGGGCTGACGGGTCGTCGCCGGGGACGGTACCGGCGGCGCCGCCAGGTCCCCGTCGGGCAGCGGCGACGTACCTCCGGTGGGCTCCAGCCGGATCACGCGGCACTCGCGCGCCCAGCGTCCGGTCATCGCCTCGCCGTCGGGCGCGTTCAGCCGCTTGCCCTTGAGGTCGGCGACGGCCGCCTCCCACGCCTTCGTGCCGGGGGCGAGCTGCGCGACCCGCGCGGTCCAGGTGACCAGCCGGCCGCCCTTGTCCTTGCTGCGGACGGTCACCTCGGCCGTCACACCGTCGGCCAGCCCCGGCAGCGGCTGCTCGCCGGGCCCGTCGCCGACCAGAACGGCCGCGCCCTCGTGCCACACGTGCCACAGCGCCCGCGCCGTGCGTTCGCCGGCGGCCTCGAGCCAGATGAGGCCGGACTTCTTGGTGGCCTCCTCGACGAGGGCCAGGTCGAGCAGCTCGCGTGTCATGGGGACCACCCTATCCAGGCGGTTCTCACAGCCAGCCGTTGCGCTTCAGCGTGCGGTGGATGCCCACACAGAGCGCCACCGTCACCGACATCATCACCGGGTAGCCGTACCGCCAGTGCAGCTCCGGCATGTGGTCGAAGTTCATGCCGTAGACCCCGCAGACCATCGTCGGTACGGCGATGATGGCGGCCCAGGACGTGATCTTGCGCATGTCCTCGTTCTGCGCGACGGACGCCTGCGCGAGGTTGGCCTGGAGGATCGAGTTGAGCAGCTCGTCGAAACCGATGACCTGCTCCTGGACCCGGGCGAGGTGGTCGGCCACGTCACGGAAGTACTTCTGGATATCGGGGTCGATCAGCCGCATGGGCCGCTCGCTCAGCAGCTGCATCGGCCGCAGCAGCGGCGACACCGCCCGCTTGAACTCCAGTACTTCCCGCTTGAGTTGGTAGATCCGGCCGGCGTCCGTGCCTCGCGGGCTGCCCTTGCGGCCCGGCGAGAACACCTCCGTCTCGACCTCGTCGATGTCGTCCTGCACGGCGTCGGCGACCGCGATGTAGCCGTCGACGACGTGGTCGGCGATGGCGTGCAGCACCGCCGAGGGGCCCTTCTCGAGCAACTCCGGGTCGTCCTGGAGGCGGTGGCGCAGCGCGCGCAACGAGCCCTGGCCGCCGTGCCGGACGGTGATGAAGAAGTCCTTGCCGGTGAAGCACATGACCTCACCGGTCTCCACGATCTCACTGTTGGCGTCGAGTTGGTCGTGCTCGACGTAGTGGATGGTCTTGAAGACGGTGAACAGGGAGTCGTCGTAGCGCTCCAGCTTTGGGCGCTGGTGGGCCTGGACCGCGTCCTCCACGGCCAGCGGGTGCAGGCCGAACTCCCGGGCGATACCGGCGAACTCACTCTCCGTCGGCTCGTGGAGTCCGATCCACACGAAGCCGCCGTCGCGGCGCACCTGGCGCATCGCCTCGTGCGGGGCCAGCGGCGTCGGCATCTCGACGCGGGCGCCGTCGCGGTAGACGGCGCAGTCGACGACGGCCGAGGGGGTGGCGGGGTCGCGGGTGGTGTCGTACGGGCCGCTCTCCTTGCGCAGGGAGGGGCGGGACGGACGGACCACGGCACGCAGGTCGCGGATCATCGACATGGCAGGCTCCTTCGCGACAGGCAACGAAAGGCGCCGACGACGGGTGGAACTACCCGGAATGGGGACGTCCTGACTGCGGATGTTTGGTACGTCCACAAAGCGGGGAGCACCGCACCGTCGCGGTGGCGGGTTTCGCTACTGATTCAGCTACTGCTTCAGATCAGACGGATCGCGCGGACCGAAGAGGTCAGGGGGATCCGGTACAACGAAACGAAGTGCTCTTCCGAGTGAGAACGCGAACGCGAGAGGCGGCGGTCGGCCGGAGCCAGAGCTACATCAGCGGCGGGAAGAGCGAGTGGTACTGCACGGTCGACTTCGATCCATGACAGCCCCACCTCCTCCAGCCGGTCCCCCGTAAGGGAATACCTTCGGCGTCGGGGCTTGATCGCGACGCTTCTGCGTGCTGCCCCGAACCACCGGCCCAGAGTAGCAGCCGACCGAAGTGTCAAGGCGCTGCTTTGCCCGGTACCGGCGAGTTCTATGCTCGCGGCATGGCAGATGTTCTTCCTCTGGTCGAGGCCCGGTTGCGCAGCGCGCTGGGTGAGCCGGACGCCCGCGCCGCGGTCACCTTCCTGGGCACGGACCGCATCGAGGTCCTGCGTTTCCAGGAGGGCGACATCGTCCGCTACGCGACCCTCGGCATGTCGGCGCAGCCGATGAGCGACCCCACCGCGGTGCTCGCCGACCCGGTCAAGGGGCCTCGTGCCGAGCTGGTCCTGTCCGTGCGCGCCGGTCTCGCCGACACCGGCAAGGTGCTCCGGCCCCTCGCCGTGCTCGCCGCTTCCCCGCAGGTCGAGGGCGTGGTCGTGGCACCCGGTGCCTCCCTCGACGTCGGTGAACCCCTGTGGCCCGGCGCCCCGTTCACCTCCGTGCTGGTCGCCGAGCCCGGCGGTCTGATCGAGGACCTCGACCTCGACGAGCCCCTCGACCCGGTCCACTTCCTGCCGCTGCTGCCGATGACCCCCAACGAGGCGGCCTGGAAACGTGTGCACGGCGCCCAGGCCCTCCAGGAGCGCTGGCTGACACACGGGACGGACCTGCGGGATCCGTCCCGCAGGTCCGTCCCGCTGGAGTGACCGAACTCACCGACGGGCGGCCGGATCCGGTCAGTTGGCGAACACGGTGACCCCGTCCTCGGCCGCGTGCCGCGGCTCCATCTCGGCGGCCTCGTGCGTGAGCGCCTCACGCCGTACGACCACCACGACCGCGCCCAGGACCGCGGTGACCGCCGCGACGACGAACGGGACGTGGATGTCGGTCCACTCCTCGATCCTCGGCGCGAAGAACGGCGCGGCGGCCGCGGCGAACCAGCGCACGAAGTTGTAGCCGGCGCTCGCGACCGGGCGCGGGGCGTCCGACACGCCCAGGGCCAGCTCGGTGTACACGGTGTTGTTCACGCCGATGAAGGCACCGGACAGGATCGTGCAGACGACGGCGGTGGCGTGGCCGCCGTAGCCGAGGACGAGGACGTCGGCGGCGAGCAGCAGCAGCGAGCCGCCGAGCACCTTCAGGGAGCCGAACCGTCGCTGCAGCCGCGGGGCCACCAGGACCGAGAAGACGGCGAGCAGCAGACCCCAGGCGAAGAACACCGCGCCCGACGCGTAGGGCGTCATGTCCAGCACGAACGGCGTGAAGGCCAGCACGGTGAAGAACGTGTAGTTGTAGAAGAACGCCGAGGCCGCCGCCGAGGCCAGACCCCCGTGGCCGAGCGCCTTGAGCGGGTCCAGGAGCGAGGTCCTGCGGGCCGGCTTCGGCTGCTCCTTGAGGAACACCGTGATGCCCAGGAAGCCGATCGCCATGAGCGCCGCCGTGCCGAAGAAGGGGTAGCGCCAGCTGGCGTCGCCGAGCAGCGCGCCGAGCAGGGGCCCGCACGCCATGCCGAGCCCGAGGGCGGACTCGTACAGCAGGATCGCCGCCGCGCTCCCGCCCGCCGCCGCGCCGACGATCACCGCGAGGGCGGTGGAGACGAACAGCGCGTTGCCCAGGCCCCAGCCCGCCCGGTAGCCGACGAGCTGTCCGACGGTGTCGGAGGTGCCGGCCAGGCCCGCGAAGACGACGACGAGGGCGAGTCCGAGCAGCAGCGTCCGGCGACCGCCGATCCGGCTGGAGACGAAGCCGGTCAGCAGCATCGCGAAGGCGGTGATCAGGAAGTAGGAGGTGAAGAGGAGTGAGACCTGGCCGGCCGTGGCGTCCAGGCCCTGGGCGATGGACGGCAGGATCGGGTCGACGAGTCCGATGCCCATGAAGGCGACGACGGACGCGCCGGCGGTCGCCCAGACCGCCTTGGGCTGTCGCAGAAGGCCACCGGCTCCCGCATCGAAGGGGTCCATGCTCGCTCCCGTCCGGAAACTAATAGTTGGCGTTTGCACATACTAAGTTAGCTGAGCTAATTAATGCAAGATACATCTATATGTACGCCGAGGAGGGGTTCCGCCCGGACGGGTGATCGTCCTTGACGTGGGCCGGATCGGGTAGGACCGTGGGGCTCTATGAGGGGCGAACCCAGTTGCCCGAAGTGTGGTGGCCGGGTCAGGGCTCCCGGCCTCTTCTCCGATTCCTGGCAGTGCGACGTGCACGGGGCCGTGTATCCGCTCCAGCCCGTGATCCCGCCCAGCGTCGAGGCCCTCGGCGTCGTCGTGCACCGCACCCAGGTGCCGGTGTGGATGCCGTGGCCGTTGCCGGTCGGCTGGCTGTTCACGGGCGTGACCTATGCCGGTGACGACCGCAGCGGCGGCCGTGCCAGCGCGGTCGCCTGCACGGGCCCCGGCCCGCTCGGCGGCATGGGGGAGCTGATCCTCGTCGCGGAGGAGCTGGGCGTCGGACTCGGCGCGCGCTACGCCGGGATGGACGGCCCCGACCCCGGCCCGTACATGAACGTCGAGAAGCCGCCCCAGGCCAAGGTCCTCGCCGCAGGCCGCCCCACCCCGCTCTGGCTGGTCAACGGCGCTCCCGACGACCGCGCGGTCTTCGCGGGCGAGGCGCGGGGACTGTGGCTGTGGGCGGTGGTCTGGCCGGAGCAGTCGGGACTGCTGATGTACGACGAACTGGTTCTGACCGATCTGCGCGACGCGGGGGCCGAGGTCGAGCTGGTGCCGTGCGGGGCGCTGTCGCCGCGGCTGCTGAAGCCGTAGGGCTGGCTTTCCGGTCGGGGAGCCCCTGGCGGGGCGTCTGAGTGTAGGGGGCGCTGCCCCGGTTCGGGTGTGACATCAGGGTCCGGAAATCCGGTTATCCTTGAGCGTCCCCGTCCACCCGTCACCGCCTGGAGTCCGCGTCGTGCGCATCGATCTGCACTGCCACTCCACGGCTTCCGACGGTACGGACACCCCGGCCGAGCTGGTGCGCAACGCCGCCGCCGCCGGACTGGACGTCGTCGCGCTGACCGACCATGACAGCACCCGTGGGTACGCCGAGGCGATCGCCGCGCTGCCGCACGGTCTGACCCTGGTCACCGGGGCCGAGCTGTCCTGCCGTATCGACGGCATCAGCATGCACATGCTGGCCTATCTCTTCGACCCCGACGAGCCCGCCCTGCTCGCCGAGCGCGAGCTGGTGCGCGACGACCGGGTGCCGCGGGCGCGCGGGATGGTCGCCCGGCTCAACGAACTGGGCGTACCCGTCACCTGGGAGCAGGTCGCGCGGATCGCGGGGGACGGTTCCGTCGGGCGCCCGCACGTCGCCACCGCGCTCGTCGAACTCGGCGTCGTGCCGACCGTGAGCGACGCGTTCAGCCAGGACTGGCTGTCCGACGGGGGCCGGGCCTACGTCGCCAAGCACGAGACCGACCCCTTCGAGGCGATCCGGCTGGTCAAGGCGGCGGGCGGGGTCACCGTCTTCGCCCACCCGGCGGCGAGCAAGCGGGGCCGGACGGTACCGGAGTCCGTGATCGCCGAACTGGCCGTCGCGGGCCTCGACGGCATCGAGGTCGACCACATGGACCACGACGACGACACCCGCGCGCGACTGCGCGGGCTCGCCGCCGACCTGGGCCTGCTGGTGACCGGGTCGAGCGACTACCACGGCAGCCGCAAGACGTGCGTGCTCGGCGAGTACACGACGGACCCCGAGGTCTACGGGGAGATCACCCGGCGCGCGACGGGCGCGTTCCCGGTGCCGGGGACCGACGGAGCCTGAGGCTCACCTCCGACCCGTCACCCTTCACCCTCTTTCCGCAAGGCTTCCGTACTGATGTTCGACGTCGCCGTCTTCGGCTCCCTCTTCCTCACCCTCTTCGTCATCATGGATCCCCCCGGGATCACCCCGATCTTCCTCGCGCTGACCTCCGGGCGCCCCGCCAAGGTGCAGAAGCGGATGGCCTTCCAGGCCGTCTGCGTGGCCGGCGGAGTCATCACGGTCTTCGGGCTCCTCGGCCACCAGATCCTGAACTACCTGCACGTGTCCGTGCCCGCGCTGATGATCGCGGGCGGACTGCTGCTCCTGCTGATCGCCCTCGACCTGCTGACCGGCAAGACCGACGAGCCCAAGCAGACCAAGGACGTCAACGTGGCGCTGGTCCCGCTCGGTATGCCGCTGTTGGCCGGGCCCGGCGCGATCGTGTCCGTCATCCTGGCCGTGCAGAAGGCCGACAGCGCCGCCACGCAGGTGTCGGTGTGGGCGGCGATCCTCGCCATCCATGTCGTGCTGTGGGTGGTGATGCGCTACTCGCTGCTGATCATCCGGGTCATCAAGGACGGCGGAGTGGTCCTGGTGACACGCCTCGCGGGCATGATGCTCTCCGCCATCGCCGTGCAGCAGATCATCAACGGCGTCACGCAGGTGATCCAGGGGGCCTGAGCCTCTCCGGTACGCGCAGAGCCCCCTGCGGCATCGTGCCGTGGGGGGCTCTGAAGTCTGGGTGGGGACCCGTGGTGTTACGAGGCCGAGGTGTCGGCCGGACGGATCCACAACCGCTGCCCGATGGCGGCGGCCTGCTGAACGATCCGGTTGACGGAGGCGGCGTCCACGACGGTGCTGTCCACGGGGGTACCGTCGACGTCGTCGAGTCGCATGATTTCGAAGCGCATGGGCTTCTCCCTTCGTCTGGTCATCCTCCTGAGGAGAATTGCTGTACGTGGGAGTCAACCCCGTGCATGTTACGAACATTCCCTACGCTAAAGAAATTTTTCGAACGTCTAATTACTAACCGGTAAGGGAGCTGGTCGGGCCGGCCGCCGGAACGCGGACGGCCACGGGTCGGCAAGCGGCTGGGGGTGGACCGAACGGGACCGGTTGTGTTCGCAGCGTGACCGCCGGGACAATGGGCGCGATGAACGACGACCTCGCGGCCCTCGCCGCCCGCATCGACCGCACGAACGAGCTGCTCACCCGCATGCTCGCCGAGGTGGCGAAGACACCCTCGACCCATGCGATCTTCGTCGACGCCGGGTACCTCTACGCGGCGGCGGGCCGGCTGGTCACCGGGACGGAGGACCGCCGGGCCTTCGACCTCGACGCCGAGGGCCTCATCGACGCGCTCATCGACCGCGCCCGCACCATCTTCGCGGACAGCCGGCTGCTGCGCGTCTACTGGTACGACGGCGCCCGCCGCCGCATCCACACCTCCGAACAACAGACCATCGCCGAGCTTCCCGACGTCAAGGTCAGGCTGGGCAACCTCAACGCCAACAACCAGCAGAAGGGCGTCGACTCCCTGATCCGCAGCGACCTGGAGTCCCTGGCCCGGCACCGCGCCATCAGCGACGCGGCGCTGCTGGGCGGCGACGAGGACCTGGTCTCGGCCGTGGAGGCCGCGCAGGGGTACGGCGCCCGCGTCCACCTCTGGGGCATCGAGGCCCCGGAGGGCCGCAACCAGGCCGAACCCCTGCTGTGGGAGGTCGACAGCCAGCGCACCCTCGACCTCGACTTCTTCAAGCCGTACGTCTCCCGGCGCACCGCCCAGACCTACGAGCCGGCCGGAGCCGTCCGGCCCACCCGTGACGACGTCCGCTTCATCGGCGCGCAGATCGCGGCCAAGTGGCTGGCGGCGCGGGGCCGGGAAGCCCTCGTGGAACTGCTGCCCGGCCACCCCTACCTGCCCGGCTCCGTCGACCAGGAGCTCCTGGTGGAGGCGGAGGGCATGCTCCAGTACTCACTGCGCGGCCAGTCGGACCTCCGGCGGGCGCTGCGGGACGGGTTCTGGGAGCACTTGCAGACGCAGTACTAGCCGGGGCCGCCGGTCAGACGCAGCACTGGCCGGGGCCACCGGTCAGGCGCAATGGGGGCCGGGCCCACCGGTCAGGCGCAATGGGGGCCGGGGCCATCTGTCAGGCGTAGTACTGGTTGGGGTCTCCGGTCGGTCCTGTCCGGTGGCGGACTCCGCTCCGGTCAGTCCCTGTCCGGGCGGATCTTGTCCCAGAAGTCGGCGAGCGCGTGGGCCGTCGGCAGGGGCTGGTCCAGGTTCGGGGAGTGCTCGGCGCCCGCCACGACCGTCCGGTGCGCGCCGAGGTCCATTGCCATGTCGTCGAGGAGGGTCACCGGCCAGGTGTCGTCTCGGGCTCCCGACAGGACGTGGAACGGCAGCGGCACGGCGGCGAGTTCCGCCACCCGGTCCGGCTCGGTCAGCAACTGACGTCCGGTGGCGAGGAGTTGGGCGGGCTTGTGGTTCACCCACCGCTGCCGCAGCAGTGCCAGTTCGCCGAACCCGCGGGCCGGGCCGCCGACTTCCTCCGGCGGGCCCATCGCCAGGATGGCCTCCCACACCTCGGGCATCGTCATCAGCGCGAGCGCGTCGTGCAGCAACTGCACACGCTGCCGCTGCGACTCGGAGATCTGCGCAGGGCCCGACGCGACGAGCGTGAACGAGAGGAACGGGGAGTGGTCGATCAGTACGGCGGCGCGGGCGATCTGACCGCCCAGGGAGTGCCCGGTCAGGTGTACGGGAGTGCCGAGTGCGGCCGCCTGCGCGAGCACGTCCCGCGCCAACTCCTCCCGCGCGTAAGGAGATTCGTCGAACTCGGGGCCGTCGCTCTGGTTCTGCCCGCGCCCGTCCACGGCGACCGTCCGGTACCCGCGGGCCGCCAGCGGCTCGTGCAGCAGGTGGAAGTCCTCCTTGCTGCCGGTGAACCCGGGCAACAGCAGCGCCACGCCGCGCGGCACCACGCCGTCGGCCACGGGTGAGTCGACGACGGCGAACTCACCGCGCGCGGTCCGCAAGGGGTACGCGCGAGCGCCGGGGGGCGGGGTGAAGTCGGGCGGGATGGTCACACGCCGAGGCTACCGGGCCGGGCCGACGGGCTTCGAGCTGAGGGGGCCGTCAGAGAACGGGGCCGGCGCCGGAAACGCCGACGGCCCGGTCGCTCCACTGGGGAGGGACCGGGCCGTCGGACTGTGCCCTGGCGGGCGATCAGCTCTCCGCGGACTCCGCGGCGGCCGTCGCCTTGCGCGGACGCCGCGCCTTCGGCTTCGCCTCGTCGGCGGCACCGGCTTCGACGACCGTGGTGGCGGTCTTGCGGGTGCGGCGCGGCTTGGTCTCCGGCTCCTGCGCGGCCTGGGCCGGGATGTCGGCGACGGTGGCCGTCGTCTTCGGCTGGGCGGCCTTGCGGGTGCGGCGGGGCTTGACCTCGGCCTCGGCCTCGACGGTCTCGGCCGGGGCGGCGGCGGTCTTGCGGGTCCGGCGCGGCTTGACCTCAGCGGCCTCGGCCGTGTCGACGGCGGCCTCGGCGGCCGGTGCGGCCGTCTTGCGCGTACGACGCGGCTTGGCCTCGACCGGCTCGACGGCGTCCGCCGCGGCTTCCGTCGCGACC
>NZ_MUBA01000036.1 GCF_002154575.1 Streptomyces bobili | reverse complement strand
GCCGCCGGCTTCCGGCCCCCCGCCCGCTCAGGCCCCCCAGGCCAGCAGCTCCGCCACGATCTCCGGCCGCTCCAGTGAGATGAAGTGGCCCGCTCCCCGCAGCTCCGTGAACTCGGCGGCGGGCAGCAGCTCCTTGTTCGCCCGCCGGTCCGACGGCCGGGACCAGTCCTTCTCGCCGTAGACGAGGTGGACGGGGGCCTTGACCTCGGGGTAGCGCGAGCGGGCCGCGATGAGGCTGGGCAGGGCGCGGTACACGGCGCGGGCGACGGCCGGGTAGCCGGGGCGGCTGCCCGACCGGAGGAGTTCGTCCACGTAGTCCGGCCGCAGAGCGCTGTTTTCGATCAGACCGCCCTGGAGGATCCGGCCGAGGACCGCTCGGTTCTCCATCCGGGCGACGACCTGGCCGACGCCCGGAGTCACAGCCCCGCCGATCACCACGCGGGCGAGAGTGCCGGACCGGGTGATTCCGCCGCGGTAGTCGTACGCGTTGACCGCGACGACCCGCCGCACCCGCGCCGGCAGCCCGGCCGCGGCGGTCAGGGCCAACACCGCGCCCATGGACTCCCCGACCAGCGTCACGTCGTGCAGGTCGAGTTCGGTGAGGAGCCGCTCGACACCCGCGCGCATCGCCGGCTCGTCGTACGACGCGCCGGGCACGATCTCGGAGTGGCCCATCCCGGGGAGATCGAGGGCGTACACGGTGTAGTGGTCCGAGAGCAGCGGGATGAGGGAGCGGAAGTGCTCGGCCTGCGTGCGCACGGTGTGCAGCAGGACGACGGGAGCGCCCCTGCCCGCCTCGAGGTAACGCAGCGTTCCCTCGCGGCTCAGGCGTCCGCCGCGCGGGGCGAGGGTACGGACGGCGGTCCCCGGAACGTGGATCGTTGGGTGGGACTCCGTGGTGGACATCGCGCCGGGCCCCTACTTCGCCAACTGCTCGTACAGGCCCGCCAGGTCGCCTGCGAGACCCGCCTTGACCTGCCGTGAGATGTCGTCGGCGAGCACCTCGTACGCTCCCGCCTCGA
Source organism: Streptomyces bobili (assembly GCF_002154575.1). Lineage (GTDB taxonomy): Bacteria > Actinomycetota > Actinomycetes > Streptomycetales > Streptomycetaceae > Streptomyces > Streptomyces bobili. The sequence continues at coordinate 22,566 of NZ_MUBA01000036.1, read as the reverse complement.
CCCCGTCGAGGGCGAGTACGGCGACGTCACGGGGATCGGACTTGGGTGCCTCGACGCCGGCCGCCAGGTCGGTGTCCACGTAGCCCACGTGCAGTCCGGTGACGGCGATGCCACGCGGCTGCAGCTCCAGGCGCAGGGAGTTGGTCTGCGACCACAGGGCGGCCTTGGAGGCACTGTAGGAACCGCCGAGGGCCAGCCAGGACAGCACGGAGTGCACGTTGAGGAGGTGGCCGCCGCCGTTGCGCTCGATGACCGGCACGAAGGCACGGGCGACCAGCAGCGGGCCGTAGAAGTTGGTCTCGAACTCGCGGCGCACGTCGTCGACGGGCGAGTCCAGGAAGGACGCGCCGACCGCCGCACCGGCGTTGTTGATCAGCACGGTGACGTCGCCCGCCTGTGCGGCGGCCGCCGCCACGGACGCCGGGTCGGTGACCTCCAGCGCCACCGGGACCGCGTCGGGATGCGTCACGGAACGCGGGTCTCGGGCCGTGGCGTACACCTTGGCGGCACCGCGCGTGTAGAGCTCCTCGACCAGGGCCTTGCCTATCCCCCGGCTGCCGCCGGTGACGAAGACGTTTGCGCCCTTGAGGGTGGTCATGACTGCCTCCAGAAATGAGAAACCGATCGGTTTCCACTACCGTAAACCGATCGGTTCCGGTGCGCAAGCCCAACGGTGGCGCCCCACTTTCCGCTACACCGGGACAGCGGCCTCCTCGGGCTTCCCCTCCGCCGGGATGCGGTCCAGCCCCTTGCGGTCGTACCAGTTCGTCACGCCGAACCCGAACAGGACGCCCGCCGTGAGCCCGGCGGCCATCATCACCCAGGCACGGGTCAGGCCGGCGTCGGCCTGGGCGTCGTAGTAGAGGATCGAGCGGAGTCCGCCGGTGAGCTGCCGCAGCGGCTCGAACTCGGCGAGGAAGCGGTAGAAGCCGGGCAGCGCCTCGATCGGCGTGGTGGCACCGGCCGTCGGCACCGCCATTCCGATGAAGACCAGGGTGACGACCAGCATGCCGGGCGTACCGAAGACGGCGAGGAGGGAGAGCGCGCCGATCCCGGAGACGGCGATGGCGGCCACCGAGAACAGCCACAGCAGCGGCAGATGGGAGGCGTCCATGCCCATGAGGCCGACCGCACCCACCATGACCAGGGTGCCCATCAGCACGGACAGTCCGGCCATCAGGGTGCCGGCGACGGCGAGGGTCTACACACGGGTGGCCCGGACGAGCGGGCGGTGCAGCCGCCGCGGGCCCATGTCGTTGCGGGTGTAGCCGAGGGCGTGGTCCACCTGGCCGCTGATGACGTTGGCGGAGAGCATGCCGCAGACCACCAGGACGAGAGCGTAGTAGAACGCCGTCAGGCCGAGGCCGCTGTGCGAGTCGAGGGGATGCCCGTCCCTGACCGTGACGGCCGCCGGGTCGGCCAGGAGGAGGCGTGCCGCGGTGGACAGGTCCGCGGACCCTGACCCGTTCCGCGCGGTCAGCTCCCTGCCCACCTGGAGCGAGGCGTTCCGGGCCGCCTCCGTCGTGGCGGTCCGTGCCAGGCCGGAACCCACACTGCCGGCGGACTGGTTGGTCAGCACCGTCAGCGTCGGGCGGGCCGGCGCAGCGGTGGCCGGGGCGTCCGTCAGCGCGGTGACGGAGGAGGTGAAGTCGCCGGGAACGACGAGCGCGCCGAACAGCTCGCCCTTGCCGATCCGGTCCTTCATCTCCTTCTCGTCCATCACCTTCCAGTCGATCTTGTCCCCGCCCGCGGCGGACTTCTTGACCGACTCGGTGATCTGCCTGCCCAGGTTGACCTGCTCGCCCCCGGCTGCGGCACCCCTGTCGGCATTGACCAGACCGACGGGCAGCTCCTTCATGTGACTGACGGGGTCGATGCTCGCGCCGACGTAGAACACGGTGAACAGCAGCGCCAGGACGCCGGTGATGACGCCGTTGGCGATCCACAGCGGTTTCGCGCGCAGGACGCGGAAGGGGTGGGTGGGCTGCATGGCCTGCTCCGATCTCGACAACACGACTTCGTCAGGAGACCGGACGGCACCGTCGCGGGCCGAGCTCCCCGGTACGCCCGGCCGTCGGCGGTACTCCTCGGAGGGGCGGCACCGGGAACCACGAAACCGATCGGTTTCTACGCCATCGTAAACCGCTCGGTTTCAGTGGTCAAAACGAGCGGCTCCCCGAGGTCCCGCAGGCGAGGACAGGCCGCACGAAGTCACGTCGGCCGAGATCGGACCTGACGCGGGCCCCATCAGGCCCAGGCGGTCACCGGCAGGAAGGAGCTGTCCGTCCGGAACAGTTCCGTGCCGTCGGACTGCTCCACGCGGAGCTGGTAGTTGTAGTGGCGCAGGTAGTACCCGGGGTAGTTGTACGACTCGAAGCGTGCCGAGCCGCTCGTGGTGCCGGTCCGGGCGATGAAGGTGGCGTCCTTGGCGAAGGTCGACGTGCCGTCGTTCGGGTCGAAACGGGCGCGGTAGGAGTAGTGGCGCAGGTAGTTGCCCGACGCGTCGCGGAAGGAGTAGCCGTTCGCGTCCGCGAGGCCGGGGACGACCGTGAAGGTGGCCGCCTGCTTCTCCGCGGCCGTGCTGGAGGCGGTCACCACCGGGAGGTTGAGCAGCGAGGACTGCGCCTGCCAGTGCCGGGTGGTGTAGTTGACGGAGCGGAAGGAGCGGGTGACGTTCTTGGGGAGGCTCACTCCGCCGGTCACCGTCTCCTTGACGACCGTGAAGTGGCGGGCCGTGCCGGAGACGGCCGGGAGACCCTTGGGCGCGCTCCAGGTGGTGAAGGTGTCGTAGCTGTCGCTGTAGTAGTAGGTGCCGTCGCCGTAGCCGTCGAAGAAGAGACGCCAGCCGCCGTTGTCGAGCTGGACGAGGGCCGGGCCCTCCCGGTAGCTGCCCCAGCCCGCCCAGTCGCCGGTACGGGAGATGGTGTAGGGGCCGGCGAGGCTGGTGGCGGTGGCGTACTCGATGTACTTGGTCGTCTCGTTCTTGGTGAAGGCGTGGTAGGTCGAGCCGAGCTTCACGACGAAGGTGTCGATGTGGTTCTTCCCGATGCCGGACAGGGCGACCGGTGAACTCCATGCGGTGAGGCCCGAGTTGGTGGCCTTCAGCAGGTAGGGGGTGAAGATCCACTCGTCGTCCGTGGTGGAGCAGGACACGATGACGTTCACGCTGCCGTCGCTGTCGACGAAGAACTCCGGCGCCCAGGCGCGCGAGAGGTTCGCGATGGGCACCGTGTAGTCGTACAGGAACGACCAGGTGAGCCGGTCGGTGCTGCGGGCGAAGCCGATGGTGGTGCTGGGGTCCTGCCAGGTGTGGGTGGTGTACGTCAGGTAGTAGTAGCCGTTGGTGTGCTTGATGACGCTCGCGTCGCGGATGCGGTTGGCGGGCGGGGTGTAGGCGGCGGACTTCGCGAGGCGGAAGTCGGTGGCGTCGTCCGACTGATAGACGTTCACCGTGCCGTCGTTGCTGTCCAGGAACGGCACGATGGTGTAGCGCGTGGCCGAGCCGCTGGGCGGGGCGGCGGCGAGCGCGGTGCCGAGCAGGCCGGGCATCTCCCCGAGCACCAGCGCGGAAGCGGGCAGGGCGGCCAGGGCACGCAGCAGGCTGCGGCGGGACGGGGTGGGGCGACGTGTGGTCATGTGCGGCTCTCTCCCTACGGCTCAACGTTCGACTTGCCGAACGGGGTTCGGAAAGTCGATCAGAAGGTAGGGGTGGCTCCAGGGCACGTCAATGCTTTGCGCAGGAACGGCCGTGCCCTGTGCGACGCCTGTGGCGGACACGGAGACTCGCGGCCCGCCGGAGTGCTTTCCGCCGCCGGGCCCCAGAGGTTACCGTTCGGTAGACGACGTGCTCCCGGAGGTGCTCCGCCATGCCGCTCGACCGTTCCGCAGGCCTCATCGACACCGCCCGCGCACTGGCCGCAGGGGAGGTCACCTCCCGTGCGCTGGTCGAGCGGGCCCTGGCGCGGATCGAGGCGACCCAGGACACCCTCAACGCCTTCCGCATCGTCCGCGCCGAGGCCGCCCTCGCCGAAGCTGACGCCGCGGACCGGGAGTTGGCCGCCGGTGTGCGCAGGCCCCTGCTGGGGGTGCCGGTCGCCGTGAAGGACGACATGGACGTGGCGGGCGAGCCGACCGCCTTCGGCTGCGCCGGCACCCACCCGGCGGTCGCCGAGGACGGGGAGGCGGTACGGCGGCTGCGCGCGGCGGGTGCCGTGATCGTCGGCAAGACCAACACCTGCGAACTGGGACAGTGGCCGTTCACCGAGGGTCCGGCCTTCGGCGCCACCCGCAATCCCTGGCACCCCGGGCACACGCCAGGGGGCTCCTCCGGCGGCTCGGCAGCCGCGGTGGCCGCGGGCCTGGTACCGGCCGCGCTCGGCTCGGACGGCGCAGGATCGGTCCGCATCCCGGCGTCCTGGACCCACCTCGTCGGCGTCAAACCGCAGCGCGGACGCGTCTCGACCTGGCCGCGCGGCGAGTCCTTCCAGGGCATCACCGTCAACGGCACCCTCGCCAGGACCGTGGCCGACGCGGCCCTCCTCCTCGACTCGGCGAGCGGCAACCATCCGCGCGACCCGCACTGTCCGCCCGCCGTCGACGCCCTCGCCGCGGTCGGCCGCGACCCCGGCCGGCTGCGGATCGCGCTCGCGCTGAAGCCGCCGTTCACCGCCGTGCCCGCCCGGCTGCTCCCCGAGGTCCGCGACCGGGTCGTCGGCCTCGCCGGGACACTGGCCGGGCTCGGACACACCGTCGAGGAGGCCGACCCGCCCTACGGGCAGATCGGGCTGACCTTCGTGCCACGGGCGACCGCCGGCATCGCCGAGTGGGTCGCCGACGCGCCGTTCCCCGCGCTGCTCGACCGGCGCACCCGTGACGCCGCCCGGCTGGGCCGGCTCCTCGGCGGCGCCCCGCTGCGCGCGGCCCGCCGTGCGGAGACGGTCCTGCACCGCCGTATCGGCCGCTTCTTCGAGACGTACGACGTGGTGCTCTCGCCCACGACGGCCGCTCCCCCGCCACGCATCGGCGCGCTGCTGGAGCTGAGCGGATTCGCCACCGACCGGGCCATGATCGCCGCGTGCCCCTACGCGTGGCCCTGGAACGTCCTCGGCTGGCCGGGCGTCAGTGTGCCCGCGGGTCTCACGCCCGCCGGGCTGCCGGTCGGGGCGCAACTCCTCGGCCCCGCCGACAGCGAGCCGCTGCTCCTGTCGCTCGCCGCCCAGTTGGAGGCGGAGCTGCGCTGGCACGAACGGTGGCCTGAGCCGCTCGTGACGGATTCCCCGGCGGTGTGAACCGGCGCAGGCCGAGCACGAGGCGGATCCCGCCCGACCGCATGGCAATGGCAATGGCAATGGCAATGGCAATGGCGACCAACGGGCTTGGTCAGCAGGTGGTTTCACCGGTCGGGTCATGACGAGCACGGCCCGCAGGGGATTTCACTCGACGGGCCATGTCGCCGCTGGGCGCACGGAGGGTGCGGTCGCCGCCGGCCGGGGCCGTGACGGACCGCGGTCGCCGCCGCGTCCGGGGCAGCCTCTAGGGTGCCCTCGTGACCGCGTCTACCGAAGAGAACGTTCCGGGCCGCTTCGGCCCCTCCGCCACCACCGAGGCCGAGCCGCGCGAGGTCGGGCGGGTGCGCACCGAGTACTCGCCCGCGCACGACGGCGACCCCGACCCCGGCGAGATCGTCTGGACCTGGGTGCCCTTCGAGGAGAACGACGGGCGAGGCAAGGACCGCCCGGTGCTGGTCGTCGCCCGCGAGGCGGCCGGCACCTTCCTGGCCGTGCAGCTCTCCAGCAAGCGGCACGACGGGGACCGCGAGTGGGTGCCGATCGGCAGCGGGCCCTGGGACCGCTCGGGGCGGGACTCCTGGGTGGACATCGACCGTGTGCTGCGGCTGCACGAGTCGGGGATGCGCCGGGAGGCCTGCGCCCTGGACCGGATGCGCTTCAACCTGGTGGTGCACCGGCTGCGGGAGCGGTACGGCTGGAGCTGAGGAACGGACGGGCCGGTCAGGACCGCGGATCACCAGTGGCCGAGCGGCGGCCGGGTCATTCCCGGTTCTGCTGCCCCGGCTCCGGGAACGCACGTGCGAACGCTGCCCGGACCGTGCTGCCCGGCGTCCGGTCCAGCACGCCGAACACCACGTGCGCGAACGTCCGCTCGAAGCGGCCACCGGGTCCCAGCAGCGTCCGGAAGGCGCCCGCCACCTGCGCGGGGTCGTTGCGGAACACGCCGCAGCCCCAGGCGCCGAGGACCAGTCGCCGGTAACCGTGCGCCGCGGCCGTCTCCAGCACGCGTTCGGCGCGTACGGCCAGGGCGCGCGGCAGCTCCGACGCCCGCTCCGGCGCCGTACGCAGCACCACTCCGGCGTTCGGCGCGGCGGCCGTCAGGAAGCCGGCGGTGTACGGCTCGGACAGGAACCGGCCCCGGTCGTCGCGGAACACCGGCACGGCGGGTGAGTGGATGACACGGTCCGTGTAGAAGGGGTCCCGGTGGGCCCGGTGGTGGTCGTAGAACTCCGGCGCGCGCAGCAGACACGTGTACAGCGCCGAGCCGCGGCACAGGGCTTCCTCCTGGGCCTGGGCACCGTTGAGGTAACCGCCGCCGGGGTTGCGGGCGGAGGCGAAATTGAGGACCGCCACCGGGGCGTCCGCCAGTCTGCGGGCGGCCTCCAGGCTGCTCTCGCCGGTGACCTCGATCCGCGGTTCGGTCGGCGCGGCTTCGGAACTCGCTTCCCGAGCCGTTTCCGGCACCGGCACCGGCACCGGCACCGGCACCGGCACCGGCACCGAGCCTGGTCCCAGCATGCGGGTCCCCTCCCGAGCGGCCTCGACCGCGGCGGCGAGCGGTATCTCGCGTCCGTCCGGCATGCGGTACGCGCCCGCCGCCACGGCCGCTTCCGTCTCCCGCGCGATTCCGCGCAGCCGCGCGCTCATGGCGCCACCCCCGTGGACGCCACAGCCGCCTGCCGCACGGTGTGCCGCGCGGCGTACCGCATCCCGCCCGTCTCCCCCGTCGTCCGGCCCGTCGTCCGGCCCGTCTCCCCCGTCGTGCTCATGCACGCATCGTGAGCGATGCTGGACAGGCGGTGCAACCGGGTTTCCACCGATCCGGGGAACACCTGCGGGACTCACCGGAAACGCGCGGGAAACGGTGGGGAGGCGGTAAGGAACTGGTAGGGAAGCGACGGTTCTCCGGTCCCGGACGCATCCTTGGGCACTCTTGTGCGATTCGACGCGAGGGTCTTGGGTGGATGAGCGAACCGGTCCGGCGCCACCGAAGCCGGACTGGTGGCATGGTGGAATCTCAGGAGGATCCCGACATGTCCGACACATCGAGCAGCGCTTCGGGGAGTGACTGTACGGAGACCCGTACGGCCCTCACCGAGGCGGAGGTGGAAGCCCTGGTCAAGGGCATCTGCTTCAAGACCGGGCCGCCCCGCACCGTCGGGGTCGAAGTGGAATGGATCGTCCAGGAGCTGCGCGGACCGCGGCTCCCCGTCACACCCGAACGACTCGCGGCGGCCTACGAGGCCCTGCGGACGGTGCCGCTGTCCTCGGCGCTCACCGTCGAACCCGGTGGCCAGCTGGAGCTCAGCTCGCCGCCCGCCGCCTCCCTCATGGAGTGCGTGAGAACCGTCTCCGCCGACCTGGACGCCGTCCGCGCGGTCCTGCGCGAGGCGGGACTGGTCCTCGCCGGACTCGGCACCGACCCCTGGCACCAGCCCCGCCGGTTCCTGCACGAGCCGCGCTACGACGCCATGGAGGCGTATCTCGACCGCACCGGTCCGGCCGGGCGGGCCATGATGTGCACCTCGGCCTCCGTCCAGGTCTGCCTCGACGCGGGGCACGAGGAGCCCGGCCCGCTGGGACACGGGCGGCGCTGGTGGCTGGCGCACACGCTCGGCCCGGTCCTGGTCGCCGCCTTCGCCAACTCGCCGCTGCTGGGCAGTGCTCCGACGGGCTGGCGCTCCACCCGGCAGCTGCTGTGGATGGAGATCGGCGCGGGCCGCGCGGGCGCACCCGCCCTGGACCGGGAACCGCGCGCCGCCTGGGCCCGGCATGTCCTGGACGCCCCGGTGATGTGCGTACGCCGGGACGCCGGTCCGTGGGACGTGCCCGAGGATCTGACCTTCCGGGAGTGGACCCGGTCGGGAACGCCCACGCGGGCGGATCTCGACTACCACGTCTCCACGCTGTTCCCGCCGGTCAGACCACGTGGCCATCTGGAGCTGCGGATGATCGACGCGCAGCCGGGCGAGGACGGCTGGATCGTGCCGCTCGCCGTGACGACGGCGCTGTTCGACGATCCGGAGGCCGCCGAGAGCGCCTACCGGGCCGTGAAACCGCTCGCGGAACGGTCCCGGTCGCTTCCGGCCCCGCACAATCCGCTGTGGAGCGAGGCCGCACGCGCGGGCCTGGCCGACCCCGAACTGCGCGAAACCGCTGTGGCCTGCTTCACGACGGCCCTGGAGGCACTGCCCCGGATCGGCGCCACCACCGAGGTGACGGACGCCGTCGCCGCGTACCTGGAGCGCTACGTCCGCAAGGGCCGCAGCCCCGCCGACGACCAGCTCGACCGCCTGTGCGGCACCGACGGCCGCACACACGGGAAGGACATCCGCACATGACCGACCTCGCACCCGAGACCCTGGACGCCGAGGCGCTGGACACCGAGGCGCTCCGCGAGCGGGCGCTGACCACCCTCGTCACCGCCCGCGAGCGCACCACCCTTCTGACGAGCTGCGTCGAGGAGCCCGACCTCACCGCTCAGCACTCCCCGCTGATGTCCCCCCTGGTGTGGGACCTCGCGCACATCGGGAACCAGGAGGAGCTGTGGCTGCTGCGCGCCGTGGCCGGCCGTGACGCCATGCGCCCCGAGATCGACGGGCTGTACGACGCCTTCGAGCACCCTCGCTCCGAGCGGCCCTCGCTGCCGCTGCTCCCGCCCGCCGAGGCCCGCGCCTACGCGGCGGAGGTGCGCGGGCGGGTCCTGGACGTGCTGGAGTCGGCCGACTTCGACGGAACGCGGCTGACGGAGGCGGGTTTCGCCTTCGGGATGGTCGCCCAGCACGAACAGCAGCACGACGAGACGATGCTGATTACCCATCAGCTCCGTACGGGCCCGCAGGCCCTGACCGCCCCCGACCCTCGGCCGGTCCCGCTGTTCACCGGGCCGTCCGAAGTGCTCGTGCCGGGCGGCCCGTTCACGATGGGCACCTCCGGGGAGCCGTGGGCGCTGGACAACGAGAAGCCGGCGCACCGGCGTGAGGTGGCGGCGTTCCACATCGACACCACGCCGGTGACCAACGGCGCCTACCAGGCGTTCATCGCCGACGGCGGTTACGACGACGCCCGCTGGTGGACGCCGGAGGGCTGGTCCCACATCCGCCGGCACAAGATCGTCGCCCCGCTGTTCTGGCACCGCGACGGCAGGCAGTGGCTGCGCCGCCGCTTCGGCGTCACCGAGGTCGTGCCGCCCGAGGAGCCGGTGCTGCACGTGTGCTGGTACGAGGCCGACGCCTACGCCCGCTGGGCCGGGCGGCGGCTGCCCACCGAGGCCGAGTGGGAGAAGGCGGCCCGCTTCGACCCGGCGACGGGCGGCTCGACGCGCTACCCGTGGGGCGACGCCGACCCTACGCCCGAGCACGCCAACCTGGGCCAGCGCCATCTGCGCCCGGCGCCCGCCGGCAGCTATCCGGCGGGAGAATCCCCTCTGGGGGTACGGCAGTTGATCGGCGACGTGTGGGAGTGGACGTCGAGCGACTTCCAGCCCTATCCCGGGTTCCGGGCGTTTCCGTACAAGGAGTACTCGGAGGTCTTCTTCGGCCCCGAGCACAAGGTGCTGCGCGGCGGTTCGTTCGCGGTGGACCCGGTGGCCTGCCGGGGCACCTTCCGCAACTGGGACTATCCGATCCGGCGGCAGATCTTCTCCGGCTTCCGCACCGCCCGCACGGGGGCTCTCTGATGTGCCGTCACCTCGCGTACGTAGGCCCGGAGGAGCCGCTCGGCGCGCTCCTCGTCGAGCCCGCGCACGGCCTGTACCGCCAGTCCTGGGCACCGCGCCGGCAACGGTACGGAACGGTCAACGCCGATGGTTTCGGAGTGGGTTGGTACGCCGGGGACGACCCGGTGCCGGCCCGCTACCGCCGGGCCGGGCCGATCTGGGCCGACCTGTCCTTCGCCGACCTGGCCCGCGTCGTGCGCAGCCGGGTGGTGCTGGCCGCCGTACGGGACGCGACGCTGGCCGGGGCGGACGCCGAGGCGGCGGCTGCGCCGTTCGCGGCGGGGCCCTGGCTGTTCAGCCACAACGGGGCCGTGCCGGGCTGGCCGGGGTCCCTGGAGCCGCTCGCGCGGTCGCTGCCGGCGGCCGCGGTGCTGTCCATGGAGGCGCGCAACGACTCGGCGTTCGTGTGGGCGCTGGTCCTGGCCCGGCTGCGCGCCGGGGACACGGAGGGCCAGGCACTCGCCGACACGGTGCAGGAGGTCGCCGCGGCGGCGCCCGGCTCCCGCCTCAACCTGCTGCTGAGCAACGGCGACGCCGTCACCGCGACGGCCTGGGGGGACACCCTGTGGTACCTGACGGAGCCCGGCCGCGCGGTCGTGGCCTCCGAGCCCTACGACGACGATCCGCGCTGGCAGGAGGTCCCCGACCGCACCCTGCTCACCGCGACCCGCACCGAGGTGCTGCTCACTCCGCTCAAGGATCCCAGCGCGGAGACGGCGCCCGTACGACCCGAGGAGTCCGGCTCGTGAGCCCCTTCCAGATCACCCGCACCCTCCCCGAGGACGCCACGGACGCCGCCCTGCGCGCCGACGTCCTCCAGGGCCTGACCGCCACCCCGAAGACGCTGCCGCCGAAGTGGTTCTACGACGCGCACGGCAGCGAACTCTTCGAGCGGATCACCGAGTTGCCCGAGTACTACCCGACGCGGGCGGAGCGCGAGATCCTCGTCGACCGGGCCGGTGAGATCGCCGCCGCGACCCGCGCCCGCACCCTCGTCGAGCTGGGCTCCGGTTCCTCGGAGAAGACCCGCCATGTGATCGACGCGCTGACGGACCTGGACACCTATGTGCCCGTCGACGTCAGCGAGAGTGCCCTCACCGGAGCCGGCCGGGCGCTGATCGCCGAGCGGCCGGGCCTGAACGTCCACGCCCTGATCGCCGACTTCACCGCCCCGCTGACGCTTCCCGACACTCCGGGTCCGCGGCTGGTGGCGTTCCTCGGCGGCACGATCGGCAACCTCCTGCCCGAGGAGCGCGCCGCCTTCCTCGGCTCGGTCCGCGCACTGCTCTCGCCCGGCGACGCGCTGCTGCTCGGCACCGACCTCGTCAAGGACGAGGAGGTCCTGGTGCGGGCGTACGACGACGCGGCCGGGGTGACGGCCGCGTTCGACAAGAACGTCCTGGCCGTCGTCAACCGGGAGCTGGGCGCCGACTTCGATCCCGGCGCCTTCGACCATGTCGCGCTCTGGGACGCGCGCAACGAGTGGATCGAGATGCGGCTGCGGTCCCGCACGGCGCAGACGGTGAAGCTGCCGGCGCTGGATCTCGCCGTGGACTTCGCGGCGGGTGAGGAACTGCGTACGGAGGTGTCGGCGAAGTTCCGTGAGGAGGGCGTGCGTGCAGAACTGTCGGCGGCCGGAATGGAGTTGTCCCACTGGTGGACGGACCGGGAGGGCCGCTTCGCGCTCTCGCTGAGCACCGTGTCGCTGAGCACCGTGCGGTAGGGCCGCGGCGGGGCCGGCCGGTCAGCCCGCCGAGACCGTCAGCGCCTGCGTGATGCTGCGGGAGGCGCGGCGGGCCTCGGTGGCCGGATCGGCTCCGCCGAGCACCTTGGTCATGTACGTCTTGATCGGGTTGTCCGCCTCCACGGCGGCCCACTCGGGTGTGCTGGGGGTCGCCCGCCCCTGTGCGGCCCCGGCCGCCATGGCCGCGACCCCCTCCTCGCCCGCGACGGCCGACGCCAGTTTCGCCTTGTTCGGCACATAGTTCATGGTGCGGGCCAGGTCGGAGTTCCACTCGGCGCCGGCCAGCGCGGCGACCACCGCGACGGCCCCCTCGCGCTGTCCGGTGTTGCGGGGCACGACGAGATCGGAGCCTCCGATGAAGACGGCACCGGGCTTGGCCGCGGACTTGCCCGGTACGGGGAAGTAGCCCAACTTGCCCTCCAGGGCGGGGTTCTGCTTCACGACGGCTCGTGCGAGGCCGGGGACGGCGACGATCTGGGCCACCTTGCCCGCGGCGAACACCCCTGCCTGCGGCGGGTGTTCCTCGTCGGCGTCGACCGGGCCCGCGCCGAGGGCCTGGAGGCGCTGGTAGTACGTCATCCCGCGCAGGGCGGCCGGGGTGTCCAGGCTTCCCTCCCAGCGGCCGCTGTCCTCCGTGGCGAGGTCGCCGCCCTCGTCCCAGATGAATCCGGAGAGGGTGTACCAGTCCTGGCCGGCCAGGTAGATGCCCTGGTTCCCGCCCGAGTTCAGTTTCTCCGTGGCGGTCAGCCACTCCTCGCGGGTACGCGGCGGGGCGGTGATCCCGGCCTGCTCGAAGAGGTCCTTGCGGTAGATCACGACACGATTGGCCGCGTACCAGGGGATGCCGTACTGGTGGAATCGGCGCTGCCCGGGATCGGCGAGGCCGGGGAGCCACTCGTCCTTGTCCCACTTGGCGACGGACTCCAGGGTCAGGTCGAGCAACCGGTTCCCGTCCACGTACTGCGGGACCTGCGTGTTGCCGACCTCGATGACGTCCGGTCCGCCCTCACCCTCGCTCTCGCCCTCCAGGGCCGTCTGCACCTTCTCGCCGATGCCGGTCCACTCCTGGATGCGGATGTCCAGGTCGAGGTCGGGGTGATCGCGTTCGAAGCCCGCGGTGAAGCGGTCCAGGAAGTCCTGCGAGGCGCTGTCCTTCATCAGCCAGACGGTGACGGTGTGCCGGTCGCTGCCGCCGATGCCGGGCACGGCACCGCAGCCGGTGACGAGGGAGGCGGTCACGCAGAGGAGGGCGAGGAGGCGACGTCTCACGGGGGTCCTGTTCTGCCTGGTGGACAGGGATGAGGGGCCCGGCGTGGGGGAAACGGGCATGGTTGCCCGAACGGGTGTGCAGGATTTTGGTATGGACCAATGCGGAGGTCAAGGGGGAACAGGCCCACACCTCCGACGCCTCGCGCTCCGCCGCAGCTTGGGGCACGGTGGAGTGACGCGTGACACACGTGACACCGCCGTCACGGCCGAGAGGAGCACCCGCATGTCGAACCACACCTACCGGGTCACGGAGATCGTCGGCACCTCGCCCGACAGCGTGGACCAGGCGATCCGCAACGGCATCTCCCGTGCCTCGCAGACCCTGCGGCACCTGGACTGGTTCGAGGTGACCCAGGTGCGCGGCCAGATCGAGAACGGCGACGTCGCGCACTGGCAGGTGGGCCTCAAGGTCGGTTTCCGCCTGGACGCGCCGGAGTGACGCGGAGCGGCCGCCCGGCCACGGCGGCACGGACGGTCCGGCCCGCGGACCGCCGGACGGAGTGAGCCGGCCCGAGTGGCGACCCGCCACTCGGGCCGCCCGCGCCTCGGGTACGCCGCTCCAGCCACGCCCCACGACTCAGGGACGCATCACGCCTCAGGCATGCATCACGCCTCAGGTCCGCCCCTCCCGCTCCTGCGCGACGCGCAGTGCGGCCGAGGGTTCCGCCCAGCGCGCCCGGATCACGGTGAAGCCTGCCGCCTCCGCGTCGTCGCAGACGAGTTCGTCGTCGTCCACCAGGACCCGCACCTCGCGGTCCTTGCCGAGCCGGCGCAGGATCTCCAGCTTGGTGCGGCGCGCGGGCCTGCGGTCGCCGTCACGCCGCATGTACACCCGCCCTTCGGGCAGTCCGTGCCGGTCGAGCCAGTCGCGGGTGTCCCGCCGGCAGCGCTCGGGCCGCCCGGTCAGGTAGACGACCTCGCACTCCCGCGCGCTCTCCACGGCGAGCGCGATCCCCTCCGCGAGCGGCGGGTCCTGCGGCGCCGCCGCGAAGAAGGCGTCCCAGTCGCGCGGCTTGCGCTCCAGGAACCGCTGCCGGTGAGCGGTGTCGGCAAGGGTGTTGTCGAGGTCGAACACGGCGAGGGGCCGCCTGCTGCTGTCGGTCACACCACCACCCTAGAGACCGCCCGAGGCAGGGCAACCGCACGGTCCCTCAGCTGCTCATGGAACCATCCTCGGTGCTCAGCCGCCGTACGGGAATCACGGCGCCCGCCACGCGTTGAACACCCTGTGAGCTCTGTGATCGAAGCCGCCAGGTTCTCCGTCCTCGACCGTTCCCGCATCCGCGAGGGTCATCCGGCCGACGCGGCGCTGCGGGACACCGTGGCGCTGGCGCGCGAGGTGGAAGCACTCGGTTACGAGCGTTTCTGGCTGGCCGAGCACCACGGAGTGCCCGGGGTGGCCGGCTCGGCGCCGACCGTGCTGGCCGCCGCCGTGGCCGCCGCGACCGGCACGATCCGGGTCGGCACGGGCGGGGTCATGCTGCCCAACCACCGGCCGCTGGTGGTCGCCGAGCAGTTCGGGGTGCTGGAGTCACTGTTCCCCGGCCGGATCGACATGGGGCTGGGCCGGTCGGTCGGCTTCACCGACGGGGTCCGCAGGGCGCTGGGACGCGACAAGGACGACGCCGAGGATTTCGGCGCCCAGGTACGGGAGTTGCTCGGCTGGTTCCGCGGCGGCTCGCCCACCGGCGTGCGCGCCCGCCCCTCCGAGGGGCTGACCGTGCCGCCGTTCGTGCTGGCCATGGGCGAGGGCGCGCGGATCGCGGCCGAGGCGGGGCTGCCGATGGTGATCGGGGATCTGCGCGACCGCGACCGGCTGCGGCGCGGGGTCGACGAATACCGTGCCCGTTTCCGCCCGTCCCCGTGGGCCGCGGAGCCGTACGTCGTCGTCTCGGGCACGGTCGCCGTCGCCGCGACACCGCAGGAGGCCCGTCGGCTGCTGATCCCGGAGGCCTGGTCGATGGCGTACTCCCGCACCCGTGGGACGTTCCCTCCGCTGCCTCCGGCCGAGCGGGTCGAGGCGCTTTCGATGACACCGCGCGAACGCGGCCTCTACGAGTCCGCTCTGGCCGGTCAGATCGCGGGCACCGAGGAACAGGTCACCGACGAACTGGAGACGGTGCTGAAGGACACGGGTGCCCAGGAGGTCCTCGTCACCACCAGCACCTACGACCGGTCGGCGCTGCTCGACTCCTACCGGCGGCTGGCGGCCGTCGTGCACGGACCAGGCCGGAAACCGAGCCGGGAACCGCGTACCTGAACCGGTGAAGCGGGTCGCGGAGTTCCGACACGGGCGGCGGTCAGGTACCGCCGCCCGCCGCGTCACCGTACCGCCGGGGCCACCGCGCGGTCGGGTTCGCGTCGCTGTGGGACGACCGGCCTCACGGGCGGTCCGGCGGGTTGTCGCCGTATCCTTCCGTCTCGATCCCCTCGGCCTCGATGCGCTCCTTGCGGACCTGGCCGCGTACGGTCTCCTCCTCGGTGTGCTCGTCCGCGGTCAGCCGGACCCTTTCCACCGGCACCGTCTCGGTCTCCACCACGGGGCGTTCCTCGTGCAGGGTGACCTCGTGCTCGGCCTCGCTGATCTCCGGCCCGGTGAGGGCGGCGTCGCGGTTGGCCTCGGTGATGGGCTCGCGCTCGATGCGTGCCTGCTCCTTGCGCACGGACACGGTCTGCTCGACGTCCTCCGTGACGACGTACTTGCGCAGTCGGGCCCGTCCGGTCTCGCGCCGCTCGACACCGACGTGCATCCGCTCCTCGGAGCGGGTCATCGCGTCGCCGGAGGAGGCCATGGCGTCGCCGCCGGCGCGGCCCGCGCCGTACCCGGTGTCCGCCTCGCCCGGACGCATGCCCGAGGCGATGCCCGATTCCATGCCCGATCGCGTGCCCGATTGTGTGCCCGGCGCCGTCCCGGCTGCCGTGTCCGGGCGGCGCGTCGCGGGGGCGGCTCCCGCCGCCGTTCCGGCCGCGGCGGCGGTGCCGGTGCCGGCGGCCTGAGCACTGCGGTCGCCCTGGCCGGCCTGGCCGCCGTCCGGACCGGAGGTGTCGTCCTCGAGGACGCTGTTCCAGTCGATGCCGTAGTAGTCGTACAGGCGGTGCTCCTCGGACTCCGAGAGGTGCCCGCCCGAGTCGACGTCCACGTTGGGTGCGCCCTTGATGCGGTCCTTGGCGTAGGGGACCTCGATGTGGTCCTCCACCATCGAGGCGTCGCGGATCGGCACGAAGGACTCGCTCGAACCGAAGAGGCCCGTCTTGACCGTCACCCATTCGGGGCGCCCGGTCATGTCGTCGAAGAAGACGTGCCTGGCTTCGCCGATCTTGTGACCCTCCCCGTCATAGACGGGGTGGTCCAGCACATTTCTGATCTCTTCCCGGGCGATCATGGCATCGCCCTCCCTTCCAGACGGCTTCTGGTTTCCGAGTCACCTCCCCACTGGACAGGAAACGGACAAATGCCTACTTTCCTCTCGTCGGTTCGTCGCCGCCGCCCGCACTGACGCCGTCCCCTCGGGCCCGGTCCGCGCCTGGGCGGCCCGTGCCAGTGACCGGCGGTCGGCATGGGCGCCGGGGCGCAGCGCCGGGCGCACCTCGACCTCGGCCACCAGTCCGCGCGCCGTGACCACCCGCCACACCGAGGCCAGCAGCGAGTCGTCGCCGACGAACGCGGGGACCGTGGTGGCGCCGCCGCCGGTGAGCCGGTAGCGGATGCGGAGCGGCTGGACGGGCACCCCGGCGTCCAGGGCGGCCTGGAAGACGGCCCGGCTGAAGGGGCCCTGCGCCCGGCCGCACCAGGTGCTGCCCTCGGGGAAGACGCCGACGGCCGCCCCCGAGCGCAGCAGTCCCGCGATGTGGTCGACCGTGCCCGGCAGGGTCCGCAGCCGGTCCCGGTCGATGAACAGGACGCCGCCACGGGCGGCCAGCGGGCCCGCGACGGGCCACCGCCGTATCTCGGTCTTGGCGACCATCCGGGCGGGGCGGACCATGGCCAGCAGCGGGATGTCCAGCCAGGAGATGTGGTTGGCCACCAGCAGCAGGCCGCCGTCGGGTACGGCGGCCCCGGTGAGCCGCGGCCGGACCCCGGCGGCCCGGACGGCGGCCCGGCACCACCGGCGCACCAGCGAGGCCGGGACACCGCGCCCGGCCGGCAGCAGCGCGATCCCGGCCAGCAGCAGCGCCGTTACGGCCAGGAGCCGCAGCACGGCCCGCGGTACGCCGGTGAGGGAACCCGTCCCCTCCACGCACGCCCGCGGGGTGCAGGGCGCGCTGGGCAGCCAGGCGCTCATCAGGCCGGGACGAGCGAGAGGAAGTGCCGCAGGTAGCGCGGGTTGACCCGGCGCATCGACAGCAGCACGTAGAGGTCGGCGACCCCGAAGTCCGGGTCGTGGGCGGGCTCGCCGCACACCCAGGCGCCGAGCCGGAGATAGCCGCGCAGCAGCGCGG
Source organism: Streptomyces bobili (assembly GCF_002154575.1). Classification (GTDB taxonomy): domain Bacteria; phylum Actinomycetota; class Actinomycetes; order Streptomycetales; family Streptomycetaceae; genus Streptomyces; species Streptomyces bobili. The sequence continues at coordinate 5,108 of NZ_MUBA01000036.1, read as the reverse complement.
GCAGCTCGGTGCGGGCGGGCGGCGTCAGGTCCGGCTTCGGCACCCACGGCAGCAGCGGACGTACCCGGAACTCCTCGGGCGCCAGGTGCTTGTCCCGTACGCGGTCCCAGGCGCCGGCCGCGGCGGTGCCGCCGTCGGCGAGGGGGACGGAGCAGCAGCCGGCCAGCCACTCGTGGCCGTTGTCCACCATGTAGCGGGCGATGCCGGCCCAGATGAGGCCGATGACGGCGCCGTCGCGGTGGTCGGGGTGCACGCAGGAGCGGCCGACCTCGACGAGGCCGGGGCGGATCCCGTCCAGCGGCGTCAGGTCGAACTCGCTCTCGGAGTACAGCCGTCCGGCGACCGCGGCGCGCTCCGGCGGCAGCAGCCGGTAGGTGCCGACGACCTGGCCGGTGTCGGTGTCGCGCACCAGCAGGTGGTCGCAGTAGGCGTCGAAGGGGTCGGCGTCGAGGCCGGGCTCGGCGGAGGTGAGCAGGGCGCCCATCTCCCCGGCGAAGACGTCGTGGCGCAGCCGCTGCGCGGCCCGCACGTCCGCCTCGTCGCGGGCCAGGGTGACGGTGTAGCGGACGGGGGCCGTGGACTGCACGGGACGAGCGAGGGTGGAAACGCCGGTCATGGCTCTCTCCTGGACACGCACGAGGTGGGGACGGAGCGGTACCCCCTGTTTCTTCCGATGCCGGTTGGCGTGTACGTGACGTGTGCCAGGAGTGCGGGTGTGGGGATGCTGAATGCCTGGCGCTCCCCGGTTGCCGCCGAAGCCAGACGGGGCCGGGGATGAGCACCACTCCCGGCCCCGCCCGTCCGCGCGTTTCGGCGAACGTCTTCTTGCTGCGTGGTCCGCGCTCAGCGCTTGGCCACCTTGCGGGTGGCGCGCAGCCACTCCTTGTTCATCGCGGTGATGGACACCAGGGGGATGCCCTTCGGGCAGGCGGTGGCGCACTCGCCGGCCAGGGTGCAGCCGCCGAAGCCCTCCTCGTCCATCTGGGCCACCATGTCCAGCACCCGGGTCTCCCGCTCGGGCGCGCCCTGCGGCAGGACGTTCAGGTGGTTGACCTTGGCGGAGGTGAACAGCATCGCGGCGCCGTTGGGGCAGGCGGCCACGCAGGCGCCGCAGCCGATGCACTCGGCGTGCTCGAACGCGAAGTCGGCGTCCGGCTTGGGCACGGCGGTGGCGTGGGCCTCGGGGGCGGCACCCGTGGGCGCGGTGATGTAACCGCCGGCCTGGATGATCCGGTCGAACGCCGTGCGGTCCACCACCAGGTCCTTGATCACGGGGAAGGCGGATGCCCGCCACGGCTCGACGTCGATCGTGTCGCCGTCCTGGAAGGACCTCATGTGCAGTTGGCAGGTGGTGGTGCGTTCCGGCCCGTGCGCGTCGCCGTTGATGACGAGGGAGCACGCGCCGCAGATGCCCTCGCGGCAGTCGTGGTCGAAGGCGACCGGGTCCTCGCCCTTGAGGATGAGTTCCTCGTTGAGGGTGTCGAGCATCTCCAGGAAGGACATGTCGGAGGAGATCCCGTCCACCTCGTACGTGGACATGGCGCCGTCAGCGTCGGCGTTCTGCTGCCGCCAGACGCGCAGGGTGAGCTTCATGCGTAGCTCCGCTGGGTGGGGTGGACGTACTCGAAGGCCAGGTCTTCCTTGTGCAGGACCGGGGCATCGCCGGTGCCGGGGAACTCCCATGCGGCGGCGTAGGCGAACTCCTCGTCCCGGCGGGCGGCCTCGCCGTCCGGGGTCTGGCTCTCCTCCCGGAAGTGGCCGCCGCAGGACTCGGCGCGGTGCAGCGCGTCGAGGCACATCAGCTCGGCCAGTTCCAGGTAGTCGACGACGCGGTTCGCCTTCTCCAGCGACTGGTTGAACTCCTCGCCGGTGCCGGGGACCTTGATGCGCCGCCAGAACTCCTCGCGGATCTGCGGTATGCGCTCCAGCGCCTTGCGCAGCCCTGAGTCGGTGCGGGCCATGCCGCAGAACTCCCACATCAGTTCGCCGACCTCGCGGTGGAAGGAGTCGGGCGTGCGGTCGCCGTCGACGGACAGGAGCAGGTTGAGGCGGTCCTGGTTCTCCGCCAACACCTCCTGGACGACGGGGTGTCGGTCGTCGATCCGGCTCTGGTGCGGGTTGCGGGCGAGGTAGTCGTTGATGGTCGCGGGGAGCACGAAGTAGCCGTCGGCCAGCCCCTGCATCAGCGCGGACGCGCCGAGCCGGTTGGCGCCGTGGTCGGAGAAGTTGGCCTCGCCGATCGCGAACAGGCCGGGCACGGTGGTCTGGAGGTCGTAGTCGACCCACAGGCCGCCCATCGTGTAGTGCACGGCCGGGTAGATCCGCATCGGCACCCGGTACGGATCCTCGTCGGTGATCCGCTGGTACATGTCGAAGAGGTTGCCGTACTTGGCCTCGACGGCCTTACGGCCCATCCGCTCGATCGCGTCCGCGAAGTCGAGGTAGACGCCCTGCCCGCCGGGTCCGACACCCCTGCCCTCGTCGCAGACGTTCTTCGCGGCGCGGGAGGCGATGTCCCGCGGGACGAGGTTGCCGAAGGCCGGGTAGACCCGCTCCAGGTAGTAGTCGCGCTCGTCCTCGGGGATCCGGTTCGGCGGCCGGTCGTCGCCCTTGGCCTTCGGTACCCAGATCCGGCCGTCGTTGCGCAGCGACTCGCTCATCAGCGTCAGCTTGGACTGGTGGTCGCCGGTGCGTGGGATGCAGGTCGGATGGATCTGTGTGAAACACGGGTTCGCGAAGTAGGCGCCACGCCGGTGCGCCCGCCAGATCGCGGTCGCGTTGGAGTTCATGGCGTTCGTCGACAGGTAGAAGACGTTTCCGTAACCGCCGCTGGCGAGTACGACGGCGTCCGCGAAGTAGGTGTCGATCCGGCCGGTGATCAGGTCCCGCGCGACGATCCCGCGCGCCTTCCCGTCGACGACGATCAGGTCGAGCATCTCCGTGCGCGGGTGCATCTCGATGTTCCCGGCGGCGATCTGCCTGCTGAGTGCCTGGTAGGCGCCGAGCAGCAGTTGCTGCCCCGTCTGGCCGCGGGCGTAGAAGGTGCGCGACACCTGGACGCCGCCGAAGGAGCGCGTGTCGAGGAGGCCGCCGTACTCCCGGGCGAAGGGGACGCCCTGCGCCACGCACTGGTCGATGATCTCGACGGAGATCTGCGCGAGGCGGTGGACGTTGGACTCCCGCGCCCGGAAGTCGCCGCCCTTGACGGTGTCGTAGAACAGCCGGTGGACGGAGTCGCCGTCGTTGCGGTAGTTCTTCGCCGCGTTGATGCCGCCCTGCGCGGCGATCGAGTGGGCGCGGCGCGGGGAGTCCTGGTAGCAGAACTGGACGACGTGGTAGCCCTGTTCGGCGAGGGTGGCGCCGGCGGAGCCGCCCGCGAGGCCCGTGCCGACGACGATGACGGTGTGCTTGCGCCGGTTGGCCGGGTTGACCAGCTTCGCCTCGAAGCGGCGCGTGTCCCAGCGCTCGGCGATCGGTCCGGCGGGGGCCTTGGCGTCGGCGACGGGTTCACCGGTCGTGTAGTCCGCGTAGGAAGTCATGTTCAGCTCACCACTTTGGTCATGACGCCCACGGGTACGGCGATGAAGCCGGCCGTGAGCAGCAGCGCGAGGACGTCGGCGACGATCTTGAGGGCGCGGTCGCGGGTGCGGCTGCCGGCGCCCAGGGTCTGGGCGGCGCTCCAGAAGCCGTGCCGGACGTGCAGGCCGACGGCGAGCATCGCGACGATGTAGATGACGTTGCCGTACCAGGTGGAGAAGGTGTCCACGACGTTCTGGTAGGGCCGGCCCTCCTGGAAGCCTCCGGAGTGCACGGTGCCGGTCGTCAGGTCCAGGATGTGCCACACGATGAACAGGCCGAGGATGATCCCGCCCCAGCGCATGGTGCGCGTCGCATAGCTGGTCCGCGCCTTCTTGTGGACGTACTTTCCGGGACGGGCCTTGATGCCGCGGCGGCTGAGCTGGTAGGCGGACACGGCGTGCGCGACCACCGCGACGACCAGCACGACGCGGATCAGCCACAGCGTCCACTCGTAGTGCATGAACGGCTCGCCGACCGTGCGCAGCCAGTGCGCGTAGTGGTTGAACTCGCCCGGCCCGAAGAAGATCTTCAGATTGCCGATCATGTGGGCGACCAGGTACAGCAGCATGATCAGACCGCTGACGGCCATCACTGTCTTCTTGCCGACGGAGGAGTCCCACACCGTGCGCGCCATGGACGTCCGTCGGTCCGTCCGCGTTGCCAGAGCCATGGAAGGGACGCTAGGGCCGAACGGCCTCATCAGTCCAAGACATGGTCCGGCTCGTTTCCATAGGGAACGCCTATCATGGCTGGATGCAGTTCCAGCAGCTCCAGTACTTCGTGGCGGTCGCCGAGACGCGGCACTTCACCCGGGCCGCCGAGCTGGTGCATGTCGCCCAGCCCTCGCTTTCCCAGCAGATCAAGGCGCTGGAGCGGGAGTTGGGGGCCGACCTGTTCCAGCGGGCACGGGGCAACATCACCCTCACCGACGCCGGCGAGGCACTGCTGCCGCTGGCCCGCCGGATCCTCGCGGACACGGAGACGGCCCGGTACGAGGTGCAGGAGCTGGCGCAGCTGCGCGGCGGGCGGGTCCGGCTGGGCGCGACGCCGAGTCTGTGCACCGGCCTGCTGCCGGACGTGCTGCGGGCCTTCCACGACCGCTACCCCGGCATCCGGCTGCTGATCGAGGAGGGCGGCTCGCACGACCTGGTGCGGGAGCTGGCCCGCGGCGCGCTCGACCTCGCCCTGGTGGTGCTGCCGCTGCCCACGCCCTCCCCCGCCCTGACCACGGTTGAGCTGTTGCGGGAGGACCTGGTGGTGGTGTCCTCGCCGGAGTCGCCCAAACCCGGACACGGCCGGCGGACCGTGCGGATCGCCGACCTGGAGGGCGAACGCCTGGTGATGTTCCGGCACGGCTACGACCTGCGCGAGCTGACGGTCGCCGCGTGCCGCTCCGCCGGGTTCGAGCCCGACTTCGCGGTGGAGGGCGGGGAGATGGACGCGGTGCTGGGGTTCGTGCGGGCGGGGCTCGGCATGGCCGTCGTACCGCGCATGGTCGCCGCGCGGTCGGGGCGGGGCCTGCGGGTCAC
>NZ_MUBA01000359.1 GCF_002154575.1 Streptomyces bobili | reverse complement strand
GCGGTGGTGATCACCACCGCGTCCACGCCCCACCGGAAGATCTCCTCGACCCCGGGAGCGGCCGTCTCGCCCAGCCGCAGCGCCAGCTCCGTGGCCCGCGCGGGCTCCGCGTCCGTCAGGATGAGGGATCCGACCTCGCGGTGACGGCTGAGTGTGTTCGCATGAATGGTGCCGATGCGGCCCGTCCCGATGACCCCGATGCGCATGGAATCAAGGTGACCTCGCAGGCCGCACCCTGTCAATGCGTTTGTCCGGACAATCGGACTACACGACTTCCCGTCAACCGGCCACGGAGCTACGCTCGGCCCGTGCCGAAACCAGAGGTGGACCCGACCGTGCAGCTCGAACTCCGTGTGGACCGAAGCTCTCCGGTGCCGTTGTACTTCCAGCTGTCCCAGCAACTGGAGGCGGCGATCGAGCACGGCGTGCTCACCCCCGGCAGCCTGCTGGGCAACGAGATCGAGCTGGCGGCCCGGCTCGGCCTGTCCCGCCCCACCGTCCGCCAGGCGATCCAGTCCCTCGTGGACAAGGGCCTGCTGGTCCGCCGCCGGGGCGTCGGCACCCAGGTCGTGCACAGCCAGGTCAAGCGCCCCCTGGAACTGAGCAGCCTCTACGACGACTTGGAGGCGGCGGGCCAGCGCCCCGCGACGACGGTCCTGGTCAACACCGTCGTCCCCGCGTCCGCCGAGGTCGCCGCCGCGCTCGCGGTCGCCGAGGGCAGCGAGGTGCACCGCGTGGAGCGGCTGCGGCTCGCGCACGGGGAGCCGATGGCGTACCTGTCCAACCACCTGCCGTCCGGCCTCCTGGACCTGGACACCGCCCAGTTGGAGGCCACGGGCCTGTACCGGATGATGCGGTCGGCGGGGATCACCCTGCACAGCGCCCGCCAGTCCATCGGCGCCCGCGCCGCGACCGCCGCCGAGGCCGAGCGCCTGGCCGAGCCGGAGGGAGCCCCGCTGCTCACCATGCAGCGCACCACGTTCGACGACACGGGCCGTGCGGTCGAGTTCGGCGACCACATCTACCGCCCGGCCCGCTACTCCTTCGAGTTCCAGCTGCTCGTACGGCCCTAGGGCCTGTCCGACCATTCCCGTCTGCCGCGTGACCCATTCCCGTCTGCCGCGCGACGCCGTGCGCGCACGCTCGTCCGCCGCGGCGCGCACCCTCCCGGAGTACCGCCCTGGTCGCAATGTCCGGACAATGCGACCGACTCGCGGTCCCCGGTCACGAGACGCATGATCCCTGTGTTCGATACTGGGGCGTTTGCGTCCGGTGAGAGAACGCCGGACGCGCGCGTACGTCGGAACACGGCAAGAAGGGCACGGCCTCGTGGCACGTTCTGGGACCTGGACAGGAATCGCGTTGGCGGGGGTGCTCTGCCTCTCCCTCGCGGGGTGCAGCAGTACCGGGGGAAAGCGTGCCGAGGACGCCCGTGAGGCGGCCGCGCAGGGCAGGGCGGCGGTGAACACCCCTCGCTGGACCTTCGCGATGATCACCCACTCGGGCGATGGCGACACCTTCTGGGACATCGTCCAGAGCGGCGCGAAGCAGGCCGCCGTCAAGGACAACATCAACTTCCTGTACTCCCACGACGACGAGGCCCAGCAGCAGGCGCAGCTCGTCGACGCGGCGATCGACAAGCGGGTCGACGGCATCATCGTCACCCTCGCCAAGCCCGACGCGATGAAGGCCGCACTGGCCCGCGCCCGCAAGGCCGGCATCCCCGTCATCACGGTGAACTCCGGCTCCGCCGAGTCCAAGGCGTTCGGCGCGCTCACCCACATCGGCCAGGACGAGACGATCGCCGGCGAGGCCGTCGGCGAGGAACTGAACCGGCGCGGGAAGAAGAAGGCGGTCTGCGTCCTGCACGAGCAGGGCAACGTCGGCCACGAGCAGCGCTGCGACGGCGTCGCGAAGACCTTCACCGGCACCGTTTCCGACCTCTACGTCACCGGCACCAGCATGCCCGACGTGCAGTCCGCGATCGAGGCCAAGCTCCAGGCCGACCCGTCCATCGACGCGGTCGTCACCCTCGGCGCGCCCTTCGCCGACACCGCAGTGAAGGCGCGGCAGGGCGCCGGCAGCAAGGCCGAGATCGACACCTTCGACCTCAACGCCAAGGTCGCCGCCGGCCTGGCGGACGACTCCCTCGGCTTCGCCGTCGACCAGCAGCCGTACCTCCAGGGCTACCAGGCCGTCGACCTGCTCTGGCTGTACAAGTACAACGGCGACGTCCTCGGCGGCGGCAGGCCCGTCCTGACCGGCCCGCAGATCATCACCGAGGACCAGGCGGACGAACTGGCCGAGTACACCGAGCGGGGCACCCGATGACCACGCTCACCTCGGACGAACGGCTGCTGCGGGTCTCCCCGCTGCGCAGGCTCCTCGGCCGCCCCGAACTGGGCTCCGTCGTCGGCGCCCTCGCGGTGTTCGTCTTCTTCGCCCTCGCCGCCGACAGCTTCCTGCGCGCGGGCAGCCTCAGCACCGTCCTGTACGCCTCCTCGACGATCGGCATCATGGCCGTCCCGGTCGCGCTGCTGATGATCGGCGGCGAGTTCGACCTCTCGGCCGGTGTGATGGTCACGTCCTCGGCGCTGGTGTCGTCGATGTTCAGCTACCAGATGACGGCGAACGTCTGGGTCGGCGTCGGCGTCTCGCTCCTGGTCACCCTGGCCATCGGCGCCTTCAACGGCTTCATGCTCACCCGCACCAAGCTGCCCAGCTTCATCATCACGCTCGGCACGTTCCTGATGCTGACCGGCATGAACCTCGGCTTCACCAAGCTGATCGACGGCACCGTCTCGACGAAGAGCATCGCCGACATGGAGGGCTTCCCCACCGCGAGGGACGTCTTCGCGTCCACCCTGACGATCGGCGACGTCAACTTCAAGATCACGATCCTGTGGTGGTTCGCGCTGGTCGCGGTCGCCTCCTGGATCCTGCTGCGCACCCGCGCCGGCAACTGGATCTTCGCCGTCGGCGGCAATCAGGACGCGGCCCGCGCGGTCGGCGTCCCCGTCGACAGGACCAAGATCGGCCTCTACATGGGCGTCGCGTTCGGCGCCTGGATCTCCGGCCAGCACCTGCTGTTCTCCTACGACGTCGTCCAGTCCGGCGAGGGCGTCGGCAACGAGCTGATCTACATCATCGCGGCCGTCATCGGCGGCTGCCTGATCACCGGCGGCTACGGCAGCGCGGCCGGATCGGCGGTCGGCGCGCTCATCTTCGGCATGACGAGCAAGGGCATCGTCTTCGCCGAATGGAACCCCGACTGGTTCAAGTTCTTCCTCGGAGCGATGCTGCTCCTCGCGACCCTGCTCAACGCCTGGGTCCGCAAGCGCGCGGAGGCCACCACATGACACCGGAGACGACCCCGGCCGACAGCCGTACACCGCTCGTGGAGCTGTCCGGCGTCAGCAAGCACTACGGCAACGTCCGCGCCCTCGAAGGGGTCTCCCTGGAGGTCGATGCGGGCGAAATCACCTGCGTCCTCGGCGACAACGGCGCGGGCAAGTCCACCCTCATCAAGATCATCGCGGGGCTGCACGGCCACGACGCCGGCACCCTCAGCCTCGACGGCGAGGAGACCCGGCTGGCCTCCCCGCGCGAGGCCCTGGACCGCGGCATCGCCACCGTCTACCAGGATCTGGCGGTCGTCCCGCTGATGCCGGTCTGGCGCAACTTCTTCCTCGGCTCGGAACCCCGCAAGGGCACCGGCCCCTTCAAGCGCATGGACGTCGACCTCATGCGCCGCACCACCCACGCCGAACTCCTGCGCATGGGCATCGACCTGCGCGACGTCGACCAGCCCATCGGCACCCTCTCCGGCGGCGAACGCCAGTGCGTGGCCATCGCGCGCGCGGTGCACTTCGGCGCCAAGGTCCTGGTCCTCGACGAGCCGACGGCCGCGCTGGGCGTCAAGCAGTCCGGCGTGGTCCTCAAGTACGTGGCCGCCGCCCGCGACCAGGGTCTGGGCGTGGTGCTCATCACCCACAACCCCCACCACGCCTACCTGGTCGGCGACAGATTCGTCCTCCTGAAGAGGGGCACGATGGTGGGCAGTCACACACGGGACTCCATCACCCTGGACGAGCTGACACGCCAGATGGCAGGCGGAAACGAGCTGGACGATCTACGCCACGAGCTGGAACGCGCCCCTTAGGGGCGCGGGGAACGGCGCG
>NZ_MUBA01000358.1 GCF_002154575.1 Streptomyces bobili | reverse complement strand
GACGGCTCCGGTCACGACGGCCGCGACGAGGACGGCCGCGACGACCACGAGGGCGATGGCCCGGTACCGGCCGCCGCCACCGCCACCTGATGAGGAGGGGCCGGTACCCGCGGGCGGCCCGAAACCCCCGGGAACCGGTGTCACGGGCGGTACCGGCGGTCCGAAGCCCTGCTCCGGCGACGCCGGAGACCCCGCCCCCGCCGCAGCCGGCGTGCGCCTGTGGTCGGTCCAGACCGTGCCGTCCCACCAGCGTTCCTGGTGGGGGGCCGTCGGGTCGGCGTACCAGCCGGGCGGGGGCGTCATGCTCATCCCGGCACTCTAGGACGCGGCTTACAGCGGCGTGACGTACGCCCCCGAGATGCCGCCGTCGACCAGGAAGTCGCTGGCGTTGACGAAGGAGGAGTCGTCGCTGGCCAGGAAGGCGACGGCGGCGGCGATCTCCTCGGCCTCGGCGAACCGCCCGACCGGGATGTGGACGAGGCGGCGGGCCGCCCGCTCGGGGTCCTTGGCGAACAGTTCCCGCAGGAGCGGGGTGTTGACCGGTCCGGGGCAGAGCGCGTTGACGCGGATGCCCTCCCGCGCGAACTGGACGCCCAGTTCACGGGACATGGCGAGGACGCCGCCCTTGGACGCCGTGTAGGAGATCTGGGAGGTGGCGGCGCCCATCCTCGCCACGAAGGACGCCGTGTTGATGATGGAGCCCCTGCCCTGGCGCCGCATGTACGGGATGGCGGCCTTGCAGCACAGGTAGACGGAGGTGAGGTTGACCTCCTGGACGCGCTTCCATGCCTCCAGGCCGGTGTCGAGGATGGAGTCGTCGTCGGGGGGTGAGATACCGGCGTTGTTGAAGGCGATGTCGACGCTGCCGTAGGTGTCGTACGCCGCCTTGAACAGCGCCTCGACCTGGTCGGGGTCGGTGACGTCGACCTTCACGAAGAGGCCGCCGGCCTCCTCGGCGGCGGCCTTGCCGCGGGGTTCGTCGATGTCGCCGCAGACGACGTGCGCGCCCTCGGAGGCGAGGCGGCGGGCGGTGGCGAGGCCGATGCCGCTGCCGGCCCCGGTGATGACGGCGGTGCGGCCGACGAGCCGGCGGCAGATGATCTCTTTGGTCACTGTGCGGGGCCCTCCGTGCTGATGAAGACGTTCTTGGTCTCGGTGAAGGCGGTCAGGGCGTCGGGGCCGAGTTCGCGGCCGATGCCGGACTGCTTGAAGCCGCCGAACGGGGTCCAGTAGCGGACGCTGGAGTGGGAGTTGACGGACAGGTTGCCCGCGCGGACGGCCTGCGAGACGCGCAGGGCGCGGCCGACGTCGCGGGTCCAGATGGAGCCGGCGAGGCCGTAGTCGGTGGCGTTGGCGAGTTCGATCGCCTCCGCCTCGTCCTCGAAGGGCAGGACGACGGCGACCGGGCCGAAGACCTCCTCGACCGCGACGCGCGCGCCGGGGCCGACGCCGGTCAGGACGGTGGGCGGGAACCAGAAGCCGGGGCCCTCGGGGGCCTTGCCTCGGATACCGGCCAGGTCGTCCGTCACGTACGAACGCACGCGGTCCAGCTGGGACTTGGAGATGAGCGGTCCCATGGCCGTGTTCTCGTCCGCCGGGTCGCCGACGACGACCGATTCGATCGCGGGGGCGAGGAGGTCCAGGAAGCGGTCGTGGACGGAGCGCTGGACGAGGATGCGGGTGCGGGCGCAGCAGTCCTGGCCCGAGTTGTCGAGGAAGGACATGGGGGCCGCCGCGGCGGCGGCCTCGATGTCGGCGTCGGCGAAGATGATGTTGGGGCTCTTGCCGCCGAGTTCGAGGGTGACGCGCTTCAGCAGCTCGGATCCCTTCGCCAACACGCGTTTGCCCACGGCTGTCGATCCGGTGAAGACGATCTTCGCCACGCCCGGGTGCTCGACCAGCGCGTTGCCCGCGACGGGACCGCGGCCGGGCAGCACCTGGAGGAGTCCCTCCGGCAGGCCGGCCGCCAGGGCGAGTTCGGCCAGCCGCAGGGCGGTCAGCGGGGTCGTCTCGGCGGGCTTGAGGATCACCGCGTTGCCGGCGGCGAGCGCCGGGGCGGTGCCCCAGGCGGCGATCGGCATCGGGAAGTTCCAGGGCGCGATGACCCCGACGACGCCCAGCGGTTCGAGGATCGTGAGGTCGAGGCCGCCCGCGACCGGGATCTGGCGCCCGGTGAGCCGCTCCACTCCCCCGGCCGCGTAGTCGAGCAGGTCGCGGACGTTGCCCGCCTCCCAACGGGCGTTGCCGATGGTGTGGCCGGCCTCGCGAACCTCCAGGTGCGCGAGTTCTTCGAGGTGTTCGTCGACCTGGACGGCGAAGCGGCGTAGCAGGCGGGCGCGGTCGCCCGGCGCGAGGGCGGCCCACCGGACCTGGGCGCGGGTGGCGCGTACGACAGCCGCGTCGACGTCTGCCTCGGTGGCGGCCGGGACGGTGGCGACGATCTCTTCGGTGGCCGGGTCGAGCACCTGGAGCCGATCGGCCGTGTGCCCGTCGGATGTGGACGGGTCGGAGGTGAGCTGGTCGGACACGAAGGGCCTCACATGCGTTCGAAGGAGCGGCGCAGCTCCCAGTCGGTGACCGCCGCGTCGAAGGCCTCCAGCTCGACGCGGGCCATGTTGCGGTAGTGCGCGACGACCTCGTCGCCGAAGGCGGCCCGCGCGATGGGGCTGTTCTCCCAGAGTTCGGCGGCTTCGCGCAGGGTGGTGGGGACGTGGGCGAAGTCGGCGGTGTAGGCGTTGCCGGCGCAGGGCTCGGGCAGGTCCAGCTCCTGCTCGATGCCGTAAAGGCCGGCGGCCACGAGTCCGGCGACCGCGAGGTGCGGGTTGACGTCGCCGCCGGGCAGCCGGTTCTCGAAGCGCAGGGAGCGGCCGTGGCCGACGACGCGCAGGGAGCAGGTGCGGTTGTCGTGGCCCCAGGCGACGGCGGTCGGGGCGAAGGAACCCGGCTGGAACCGCTTGTAGGAGTTGATGTGCGGGGCGTAGAGCAGGGAGAAGTCGCGCAGCGCGGCGAGCTGCCCGGCGAGGAAGTACCGCATGACCTGCGACATCCCGTCCGGTCCCGCCATCGCGTTGGCGCCGTCGGCGTCCGCGAGGGAGAGGTGGATGTGGCAGGAGTTGCCCTCGCGCTCGTTGTACTTGGCCATGAAGGTGAGGGAAACGCCTTCCTGGGAGGCGATTTCCTTGGCACCGGTCTTGTAGATGGCGTGCTGGTCGCAGGTGACCAGGGCCTCGTCGTACCGGAAGGCGATCTCGTGCTGTCCCGGGTTGCACTCGCCCTTGGCGGACTCGACGGTGAGGCCGGCGCCGGCCATGTCGTTGCGCAGGCGGCGCAGCAGGGGCTCGACGCGGCCGGTGCCGAGGATCGAGTAGTCGACGTTGTACTGGTTGGCCGGGGTGAGTCCCCGGTAGTGGGCGTCCCAGGCCTGCTCGTAGGTGTCCTTGAAGACGATGAACTCCAGCTCGGTGCCGACCTGGGCGGTGTAGCCCAGTTCGGCGAGGCGCTCCAGCTGGCGGCGCAGGATCTGCCGGGGTGCGGCGACGACGGGTGAGCCGTCCTCCCAGGCGAGGTCGGCGATGAGCATCGCGGTCCCGGGGTGCCAGGGCAGGCGGCGCAGGGTGCTCAGGTCGGGGCGCATGGCGAAGTCGCCGTAGCCGCGCTCCCAGGAGGACATCTCGTAACCGTCCACCGTGTTCATCTCGGTGTCGACGGCGAGGAGGTAGTTGCAGCCCTCGGTGCCGTGTTCGAGGACCTCGTCGAGAAAGAAGCGGGCGGCGAAGCGCTTGCCCTGGAGGCGCCCTTGCATGTCGGGGAAGGCGAGGACGACAGTGTCGATCTCACCGCCGGCGACGAGGGCGTGCAGTTCGTCGACGCCGAGCGGGGGTGTGCGGTCTGCCACGGGAGGGCCTCCTCAGGCTTCCTCTGCTGCTACGGCTGTGCCGGGACGGCCGGGAGCCATAAGGTATTGCCGAAAACCTTTGCTTGGGAAGGGGGCGCGACCGGATGCCGGTGGACGCTGCGGAGGAACCGGCGGACCGGCTCACGCCGGTACTGCGGCCGGTGCGGGCCGGGAACGGCTTCGAGGAGGCCCTGGAGCAGATCCTTCAGGTGGTACGGCTGGGCCTGGTGCCCGGCGGGGAGCGGCTCCCGGCCGAGCGGGACCTGGCGGAACGGCTCGGGATCAGCCGGGTGACGCTGCGCGAGGTGCTCAAGGTTCTCCAGGACCAGGGGCTCGTGGAGTCCCGGCGCGGCCGGTACGGAGGGACGTTCGTGCTGCCCCGCACCGACGCGGTCGGCGAGGAGGAGCTGCGGCGGCGGATCGCCGAGGTCGACATAGAGGACGTGCTCCGGTTCCGGGAGGTGCTGGAGGTCGGCGCGGCGGGCCTGTGCGCGGCGCACGGCCTGAGCGAGGAGCGGGCGGGGCGGCTCAGGGAGGCGCTCGCCCGCACCGAGGACGCCCCGCTCACCGAGTACCGCCGCCTCGACACGATGCTGCACCTCACCCTCGCCGAGCTGTGCGGTTCGCCGTCGCTCACGGCGCGGTACGCGGCGGTCCGGGCCACGGTGAACGACCTGCTGGACTGCATCCCGCTGCTCGTGCGCAACCTGGAGCACTCGCAGCGCCAGCACACGGCGCTGGTGGAGGCGGTGCTCGACGGGGACGCGGACGGCGCGCGGGAGATGATGCGCGAGCACTGCGCGGGGACGGCCGCGCTGCTGCGGGGCTTCCTCGCCTGACCTGCGGGCGTGTTCAATGGTTCGGGTCGAGTCCATTCGGGTGGGCGGGGAGCGGTGGAGGCGGGCATGGCGAACGCGACGGGCGACAGGCCACTGATCGGCGTCAGTACGTACCTGGAGGCCGGGGCGCGCTGGGGGGTGTGGGAGCTGGACGCGACGCTCCTGCCGGCCGGGTATCCGCGGCTCGTGCAGCGGGCGGGCGGACTGGCGGCGATGCTGCCGCCGGACGCACCCGAGCACGCGGCGTCCG
>NZ_MUBA01000357.1 GCF_002154575.1 Streptomyces bobili | reverse complement strand
GACCTGACGGCCGGTCGGGGGCCGGGGCGGTGGGCCGGCAGATCAGCAGCGAGATCTCGGGGGAGCCCTCGGCGCCGGGCACGGTCCGGTCCTCGACCTCGAACGCGCCGCCGGCCGTCAGGTCCACCTGGGCCAGCAGCGCGATGCCCGGGGACCGCCGGACGGTCTCGATGTCCTCCACGCTCATACCGGGAGTGATCATGTCCTTGATCAGTTCCAGGGCGGCGGCGAGTTCGGGGTCGAAGGGCGGCGGGACGGTCGTCATGGTGTCTCCTCACGCGGGAACGCGGCGGCTCGTCCCGCCATCCTCGGCGCCCCCGCGCCGGGCGGAGCCCCGCCGGACGGCGGAACCTGCCCGCCGTCCGGCGGGTACCGCCGCAGGCCCGGCCCGCTACGGCGTGGGCGCCGCGTCCGCGCGCATCAGCACGCAGTCGAACTCGATCACCCGGCCGGTGGTCGCCTCGCGCGTCACCGGGTACATGCCGGTGATGCCGAACCCGGCCGCCTCGTACGTCGCGACGGCCTCGCCCATCCCCGGGCTGCCCTCGTACAGCCGCAGCACGGCGACCTCGGACTGCATGCCGACGAACTCCTCGACCCGCTTCCCGGCCCCGGCGAACACCTCCAGGTCGTAGCCCTGGGTGTCCATCTTCAGGTACGGGCGGGGATCGGCGAGGCCGTCCAGCGCCTCGTCCATGACCTCGTCGAGCCGGCGGATGCGGATCTCCTCGGTATCGGAGGTGTGGAACCGGCTGTAGCGGTCCTTGCCGTAGTCACTGGGCCCCAGCAGCGAGTTCATGGTCTTCCAGCCGGTGTGGATCTCGGCGGTCGTCTCCTCCCGGCCCAGCCCGCACCGGTACACGTGCCAGTCGGGGTCCCGCTCCGCGGCCTTCTCCAGCTTGGCGAACGTCTCCGAGGTCGGCTCGAACGACACGATCCGCCCTGCGTAGCCGAGCCGGCGCAGCCGCCGGGCGTACTGGCCGCTGTTGGCCCCGACGTCGAAGACACAGTTCGCCTCGTACAGGGCGAGCATGGCGGCGACGTGCTGGGTGCACAGGTATTCGGCCGCCGCGAGCTGCAGCTTGCGTTCGTCCTGTCCGGCCGTCGTGTCCAGGAGGAGCACCGCACCGGTCTCGCCGAGCCGGACGGCGCTGGTGGCGCCCGGGTCCGGGGCCGCGCCGCCCTTGTTCCGCCGGACGATCCAGGTGCCCTTGCCGGCGCCGGTGACCGACAGGGGGGCGGCGGAACGGGACACCAGCGCCGTCCCCGGGGCGATGTCGGTCACCTGGACGCCGATGCGGGGCATCAGCCGCAGGAGTCGTCGATAAAGAGTCTGCATCCCGTCAGCCCTATCAGACATGGCGGGGTGCGGTCGCCCCGTTGAACGACATTCGTCGCCGGGGTTAACCGCCTTCTTACATGCGGCGTGTTCCGGGGTCTTTTCTTGACTTCGAGAGCGCTCCAGCACCTAGCGTCGTCACGGTTCCTGAGGACGGCCGGTGAACGGAGACGGACATGCGTGTCGGTGTGCACATCAACCAGTTCGGCACCTCCGGGGGCGGGCCCGCGCTCGGCGCCGAACTCGCCGCGGCCGGGGCCGCCGCCGAGGCGGCCGGGGTGAGCCGGCTGTCGGTGATGGACCACTACTTCCAGATGGAGTTCAACGGCGGCGCCGGGGAGCCCATGCTGGAGGCGTACACCACGCTGGCGTTCCTCGCCGCGCACACTTCCACGGTCCGTCTCGGCGCGCTGGTGACCGGGGTGACGTACCGGCACCCCGGCCTGCTCGCCAAGATCGCCACGACGCTGGACGTGGTGTCCGGCGGCCGGGCCTGGCTGGGTGTCGGGGCGGCCTGGTACGACCGTGAGCACGAGGGCCTGGGCGTGCCGTTCCCGCTGGTCGCCGAGCGGTTCGAGCGACTGGAGGAGACCCTGCGGATCTGCCGCCAGATGTGGGACCCGGCCGAGGACGGGCCCTTCGAGGGCAAGCACTACCGGCTGGCCGAGACCCTGTGCGTCCCGGCGCCGGTCAGCACGCCGCACCCGGAGATCCTCATCGGCGGCGGGGGCGAGCGCAAGACGCTGCGGCTGGTCGCCCGCTACGGCGACGCCTGCAACCTGTTCGCCTCCTCGCCCGAGGAGGTCCGCCACAAGCTGGAGGTCCTGCGCGGCCACTGCGACGCGGAGGACCGCGACTTCGGCACGATCCTCAAGACGCTCACCTACACCGGCGACGCGGCCACCGAGGGGAATCTGGACGCCTTCCTGCGGGACGTGTCCGGCTACACGGAGCTCGGCGTGGACACGGTGATCCTCGCCCCGAGCCTGGGGGAGACGTCCGGATGGCTGGAGCGGTTCGTCGGACCTGCGGTGAAGCGGCTGGCGGAACTGGACTGAGTCCGCGGCGGAAGGGGCCCGGAGAACACTCCGGGCCCCTTCTCGCTCCAGCTGTGCCGCTCTGTCGCCTGGGCGATCAGGCGGCGACGGTCTCGCCCGCGTGGCCGTGCAGACGGGCCACGACCTCGGTCAGCTGGGCGGCGACCTCGGCGTCGTCCGCCGGGTGGGTCTCGGCGAAGCGGGTCAGGGAGCCGGGGATGGACAGCTTGAGGTCCTCGATCACCTTGGCGCCGGCGATGCCCACGGCCTTGCGGGCCTCGTCCTGCGCCCACACGCCGCCGAACTGGCCGAACGCGGTGCCGACCACGGCGGCCGGCTTTCCGGCGAAGGCGCCGGCGCCGTACGGGCGGGACAGCCAGTCGATGGCGTTCTTCAGGACGGCGGGGATGGTGCCGTTGTACTCGGGGGAGAAGAGCAGGAAGGCGTCGGCGGCCTGGGCGGCCTCACGCAGCTTGGCGGCGGCGGCCGGCACGCTGCCCTCGACGTCGAGGTCCTCGTTGTAGAACGGGATGTCGGCAAGGCCTTCGAACAGAGCGACCTCAGAGCCCTCGGGAGCGACCTTGACGGCCGCCTCGGCGAGCTGACGGTTGGTGGAACCGGCGCGGAGGCTGCCGACGAGCGCGAGGATGCGGACAGACATGGGTCACTCCCAAAAGGCTGGAACATTGTCGTAAGGAACCGGACCGGGGTCCGCTTCACTGTTCTAGCACCTTAACCGGACCGCGGTCCAGTTTCATTCCCGGTGCTTTACGCTGAGTTCATGTCCGCCCTCCTGCCGCCCCTCCCCGGACCCGAGACTCCCCTCGACGGCCCCGAACTGCTCCAGCTCGGGTCCGGGGAGGGGCGG
>NZ_MUBA01000356.1 GCF_002154575.1 Streptomyces bobili | reverse complement strand
CGATCGGTCAACGGTCGCTCGAACAAGCCCAGTTGGAACTTCTTGGTGAGGATGCGCCGGTTGGCGTCGTCCACCCGGGCCTGGGAGATCCGCCCCGAACTCACCTCGCCGCGCAACAGCGTCAGGAACTTCTTGTAGTCGTACGGGACCATCACCATGTCGACGCCCGCGTTGACAGCCGTGGTGATCTCGGCCCCGGTGAAGCCGGACTGCCCGTCGAGCTGGTCGACCGCGGCCCAGTCGGAGACGACGAACCCGGTGAAGCCCAGCTCGCCCTTCAGCACATCGGTGACCAGGTACTTGTGGGCGTGCGAGCGTACGCCGTTCCAGCTGCTGTACGACAGCATCACCGAGCCCACACCGCGCCGCACCGCCTCCTGGAAGGGCGGCAGGTGCACGGCGCGCAACTCCGCTTCGGTCAGCTGGGTGTTGCCCTGGTCGACGCCGCCGGTGGTGCCGCCGTCGCCGATGTAGTGCTTGGCGGTGGCCAGCACCGAGGCCGGGTCGGCCCCGAGAGTGGCGCCCTGCAGACCGGTGACGAACGTGGCCATGGAGGTGGGCAGTTCTGGCTTCTCGCCGAACGACTCGTAGGTGCGGCCCCACCGGTCGTCGCGGGCCACGCACAGACAGGGTGCGAAGTCCCAGTCGATGCCGGTGCCGGCCATCTCCTCGGCGACCGCCCGGCCGATGCGCTGGACCAGTGCGGGGTCCTGAGTGGCGCCGAGGCCGATGTTGTGCGGGAAGATCGTGGCGCCGCGCACCGCGTTGTGCCCGTGCACGGCGTCGATGCCGTAGATGAGGGGGATGCCGAGCGGGGTACCGAGGGCGGTGCGCTGCAGGGAGTCGTAGGTGTCCGCCCAGGTCTGGGCGTTGTTGGGGCTGACGGTGGAGTCGCCGCCGGAGAGCACCGAGCCGATGCGGTAGGCGGCGAGGTCGGACTGCGGGAGGAGGGAGTCCTTCTCGATCTGCGTCATCTGCCCGAGCTTGTCGTCGAGCGACATCCGGGACAGCAGGTCGCCGACCCGGTCCGCGACCGGCAGCGTCGGGTCCTGATACGGCAACGCCGCGGCGGCCAGGGCGGGTTCGGCGGGCGGCGCGGCACCGGTCAGGCCGATGACGGTGAGGGCGGCGGCGCACAGCGCGGCGACTATCGCGGGGCGGCGGGGAGCGGGGGCGAGGCTCTGGCTCATGGCGTGGGCCTTTCCGGGTGCGGCCGGAGGAGCGGAGGAGCACGGTGGGTCGTCCTGGGGCCCGCCCCGTCACCATGGGAGGACGAGGGGCGGGACCCTGAACGGGCGGGGCGCCGGGTGGGATCGGACCAGGAGAACGGTCGGACGCGGACGCGGCTCAGATCACGAGAGCGCGCGGACCTGGGTCGCGTCGCCTCACGAGCAGGCGGTGCCGTTGAGACTGAACCCGGCCGGCCGGCTGAACGAGCCGCTGTAGGTGCCCTGGAAGCCGAAGGTCTGTCCGGAGCCGGGCGCGATCCGCGCGTTGTGCGCGAGAGGGGTCGCCGTCACCGCCCCGGTGGACGGCGTGACGCCGGCGTTCCAGGCGTTGGTGATCCGCTGCCCCGAGGGCAGAGTGAACGCCAGCTTCCAGGGATCGACCGGAGCCGAACCCGTATTGGTGACGGTGACGTCCGCGGTGAAGCCACCGCTCCAGACGTTCGTCGCGTACGTCACCTTGCAGGCCGTCGCCGGATCGCCCGGGTTCCCGGGGTCGCCCGGATCACCGAGGTTCACGGCCGAGGAGAAGGAGTTCACCGCGAGCCCGGCACCGTTCTGCCAGGGCTCGAACCCCGCCTGCACGCTCGTCAGGTACCAGCTGTTCTGCGCCATGCCACGGCGGACGGTCTCCCGCACGAAGTCCATGACATCGAAGCTCCAGCTGGGGATCGCCGACGGGGCCACGAACGAGATCACGTCGTTGGTCCCGTTGCTGCCCGTCCACACCTGCCAGCTGCGCCCGCCCACGGTGGTGGTGCCCACCTGAGAGCCGATCGGCT
>NZ_MUBA01000355.1 GCF_002154575.1 Streptomyces bobili | reverse complement strand
GCGCAGCGCGTACGCGGTGGCGAGGCCGCCGGGGCCGCCGCCGATGACGTAGACCGGCCGGTCGGCCGCGTTCGCGGCGGTGATCGAGGAGGGGTGGGGCGTCGGTGCGGAGTCTTCCATGAGCGCGAGCGTAATCATGCGGGGCATTGATGGGTCTCGGTCAAGACCGGAATTGGTTGCGGATCGATCACGCCTGTACGAGTGGTGTGTGCGGTCGGTGACGTAGGTCACCTGGTTGTGGACAGGAAGGGGCGGGACTCGGTCGCGGGAGTGGACCCGGTCGTGGACCTGGATGCGGTCGTGGACCGGCCGCGACGCCGGGGCGCGGTCTTCCCGCCCCACTGAATCTGACGTACCGTCAGTTCTATGGACACGATCTGGCTCACCGGCGCGCAATGGCTGGCCGTGCTACGGATCGGGCTCGGCCTGTGGTGGCTGGAGAGCTGGCGGCACAAGGACAGGAAGGGCTGGTTCGAGCGCGGTTCCGGCATCGCGTGGGCGGCGGACATCGCGGCCAAGCACCGCTGGAGCGCCGTACGGTCCGGCTTCGACGCGGTGGTGGCACCCAGGCCGCGCGCGATGGCGTACGTGGTCGTGTACGCGGAACTGGCCCTCGGGCTGGGCCTCGTGATCGGGTTCCTCACGCCGATCGCCCTGGTGGGCGGCCTGCTGCTGAACCTCCTCTACTTCACCCTCATGATCCACGACTGGGCCGAGCAGGGGCAGAACGCGATGATGGCGCTGGTCTCGGTGGTCGCGCTGTTCGGGATGGCCTGGCAGAGCTGGTCGCTGGACGGCGCGCTGGGGTGGTTCGGATGAGGCGTTCTGACGCGGTGGCTCTGCTGGGGTGCCTCCGGTGACCTCGCGGTACGACCTCCCGGAGACCGATGCCTTCACGCGCACGTACTGGGAGGCGGCGGCCGAGGGGCGGCTCCTGATCCGGCGTTGCGGGGCGTGCGGGCGGGCCCATCACTACCCGAGGGAGTTCTGCCCGCGCTGCTGGAGCGAGGACGTGCGCTGGGAGGAGGCGAGCGGCCGGGCGAGCCTCTACACCTGGTCGGTCGTCCACCGTAACGACCTGCCCCCCTTCGGCGAGCGGACGCCGTACGTCGCCGCCGTCGTCGACCTCGCGGAGGGCCCGCGGATGGCGACGGAACTGGTGGGGGAGGGTGAGC
>NZ_MUBA01000354.1 GCF_002154575.1 Streptomyces bobili | reverse complement strand
CTACCCTGCCCCGTGCGGGGGACGGCGTGCCCCCGCACGGGGCAGGGTAGTCCGTACACGATCAAGAGGGTGCGGGGGATTCAGTCCCGTCGAGAGACTTCAGCAGCTTCTCGTTCCACTCCCTCTCCAGGGTTGCCGTCTCGGTGATGAGGTCGGCGATGCGCCGTACTGCGACGGCTCCCTTTCGGAGGCGCAGGAAGAAGTAGTTCCGGGTCATCTCCCAGCGCCGGGAGAGGGCTTCCGCGTCGGAGGCCCGATCGTGCAGGGAGGGAAGCGCACAGGCTTCGGCGGCCGCCCGTAGAAAGCGCGCGTTCAGAGCGCGTTGGCTGGCCAGCTCACCGAACCAGGCGCTGACCTCGATCGATCCCACGGGGCTGAGCGAGGTGAAGTCGTCCGGGGCGGCGCGCAGTTCGTCGGCGCAGGCCGTCACCAGGTCCACGTCGGCAAAGGAGCGCGCGTTCCGGGCGAGGGCGGAGCGGAACCGCTCCTGCTGCGCTGCCTGACTCTCCCCGAAGCCGGGCGTGCCGGCGTTCACGACCACTGTGCGGTTGCGCCAGTCGGGGTCGCCTCTGCGGGCTTCTCCCAGCGCGTCCGACGCCATGGCGCTGAGCAGGGTGCTCCTTTCCATGAGGCCGTCGTAGAGGGAGCCCTGGTAGCGGTCGACGATCCGGACGGAACCGTAGTCTCCCTTGTCGTTGCCGTCCTCGGGGCGGATCACGATGCGGTGTGAATGGTGCTGCTGGAGGTGGAAGGAGCTGTGGGGGACATGGAAGGTGTCCACCCAGGCGATCACCGGATGGCCGTCCAGGAGGTGAGCGTCAATGTATTGCTCGGCTCGTCGGGAGTCGGCGTGGTGAACGTGGTCGGCGGTCAGGCCACACCATTCGTGCAGGATCTCCTCGGGCGTCCGTCGGTGGATTCCGAGATGTTCCACGGGCCATTCGGAATCGACTGCGTCCGTCCTGCGGTGATATCCCCAGTGGTCTCCCAGGACGCTCGGATCGTGGCCGAGCCAGGCCGCCGTGATGCCGAACGTCGCTGAGATGCAGTCAAGTGCCGAAAAATCCGCGTCCATTGAACCCCCCTGCAGCAAGAACTTCGCTCCTTCGCCGTCCATCTCGCCGTCCGTAGTGCTCCGGCCAATCCCTATGCCTTCCCCTGCGCCTTGCGTGACCCCCTGACGCATGGTGACCGCGATCCCCAGGGCACCCCGGATGTTACGCTGCGGCCCACCAAGCGCCCGTGAGGTGGCCTCACTTGGCCTCGCCGGCCTTCCCGCTTCGACCGCGTAGACCAGCACAGATCTAGGTGAAAGGAGACGGGGCGAGCGATGCGCGACCCCCGGTTCCCCATGACTGATTCCAGTAGTCCCTCCGCCGAGGAAATCAACGTCGACGAACTGTGCTCGTACGCCGTCGACGTGTGGGTGAGCGACCACAGCATCCTCACCGACGAGCAGCGCCTCCTCAAGGTGCTGCGCACGGCCGCGGAAAAGGGAAACGCCACCGTGCTCGGTGAGGCGTCGCACATCTTCCCGAACGGTGCCGTCACCGCTATTCTCCTGCTTTCTGCCTCGCACCTGAGTATTCACACCTGGCCGGAATTCAGCCTCGCCAACATCGACCTGCTCGCCTACGGCCGTCTGAACGGCGAACGGATGATGCAGAGCGTGGAATTGGGCCTCTCGCCCACGAGGATCAACGTGACGCGCATGCTGCGCGCGGTGCACTGACCTGACCCGCCCACCGACCCACACCGTTCACAACCACCCCGACAGCGACGTGAGGAACGCGTCGAAGCTGTCCCGGTGGATCGCGTGCGTGGCGTCCGGCACGGTCCGCACCTCGAATCCGCGCCGGGTCAGCTCCGCCCGCATCTCACCGCTCACCAGTGTGCTCGGCTCCGCCGCCTGGACGAGGGAGCGGACGACCGCCCGCTCCGGTGTGTGATCGGTGGCACGGTACGCGGAGAGGGCGAGCGCGGACCTCTCGTCCCAGGCGTGCAGCGCTGCCAGCTCGGCCGCGACCTGCCGCTCTCCCCACTCCGGGCGCAGGCTCCTGATCAGCAGCCGAGGCGCGCGTTTGAAGAGAGTGAACGCGGCCGGGTCGAGGGTGCCGTCCGGGCCGCCGAGCCGCCAGGCCGGCTCCGAGTACACGGCGCGCTGCGGTCGTAGTTCCGGCACCGCGAGTGCCAGGGCCAGGGCGCCGAGCGAATGGCCCAGCGCCAGTTCCGGGCCATGGGGCAGCGTCTCCAGCAGGTCCTCCGCGAACAGGTGCGGCGCGTAGGCGCCCCGGGCACTGCCGCCGTGGCCGCGCAGGTCGACGGCGACCACCCGGTAGCCCCGCCCGGTCAGGACCGGGACCAGCTCCTGCCAGGTGCGGTGGTCGGCCATGAGACCGTGGACGAGGACGGCGACCCGGTCGCCGGTGCCCCACTCACGGGTGTGCAGTCGCATGCGGCGGCCACCCTCACCCGGCCGCGGCGGCATCGTCCGCCACCGTGGACGCCGACTTCCCCAGGGCGTCGGCGGTGTCGTCCGCCACCGTGGACGCCGGCTCTCCGAGGGCGTCGGCGGGTTCGTCGGCCGCCGTGGCTGCCAGTTCTGCGAAGGCGTCGGCGGACTCCGGCGGTACCCAGAGGCGTTCCGCCCATCCTGGGGTGCCGAGCTGCCGGCCGTGGCGGACGATTCGTCGCGTGACCGCCTCCAGCACTTGCAGCCGGTACGGCCACAGCGCCTCCTGCTTGACGCGTGCCGCCGCCTCCGACCCCGGGATCAGCAGCGGGGCCAGCGGGCTCGGTCCCGGGCCGACCAGGATCCGGCCGGCCTCCGCCTCGGCGTTCGCGAACAGCGAGTACGGCATGTCCTCGTAGAAGGCGACTCGTTCGGGCTCGAGCACCTTTCGGGCGATCAGTTCCAGCGCGGCCTGCCGGGTCAGGACGTGGTCGACATGCCCGCCCACGGCCAGCGGCACGAGCACCAGGGAGCCGCCCGCCACCTCGGCCGCCAGACCGGCCGTCACCCGCTCGAACAACTCCGGCTCCGTCGCGCGGGCCGCGTCCACCTCGTGCGGTTCGAGGAAGTACCCCTCCTGCCAGGCGGACCGGTCGGCGGCGTCCACCTGACCGAGCACGGTCAGCTCCGCGCCGAGCACCGCGCACGCCACCCGCTCCTCCTCCAGCAGCAGCCGGGAGGCCAGCGCGGGACGGCTCCGATAGTGGGAGCGGCGCGTCCAGGTCTCCTGCGAGAACACGTCCACCACCCGGCCGCCGAACCGGGCGAGGAGCCCACCCAGGGCCAGTTGGGCATCATCGGGGTGGGGAGAGAGGCAGATCAGGGCACGTGACGGGTACGGGCGCGGCGGCGGAGCGGCCACCACCAGGCCCGCCGCGTGCCAGCCGGCGATCAACTCCCGTTCCTCGGGCGGCCAGGAGCGGTACGGCCGGGTTCCGTCGCAGGCATGCCACAGGGATGCGGCCGATGCGGGAAAGAGGTCGGGAGCGACCGGCTCGCCGAGGAACCGCACCTCGGCGCCGTCGAACTCGGTGTGCGGCAGGCGAATCGGGCGGTCGTCCGCCACGAGTGCGTGCGAGGTGCGCCTGACCGAGGGGGCGGGGGAGGGGCGCTCTGGCATGCGCAGGAGTGTAGACCAAGGGTCGATCATGGAACTATGGGAAGGGAACGACTGGAAGAGCACACGACAGGTCTGTGATCCGCACCGCGACGAGAGGCTCGAACAGCAATGTACGTACTCACCGGGGGACTTGGTGCGCCGGAGACGGCCCGATTGCGGGAGGCCTGTGAGCGCACCGCACTGCCGCTGAAGGAGCCCGCGGCGCAGGACCCGCAGGGATTGGCCGCGCACGTCGCCGACGATCTCCTCGTCGCCTTCGTGGCCGCAGAGGCGGACGGCTCGGCTCCGTTCGCACTGGGCGAGATCACCCGTGAAGGGGCCTACGTCGTTCTCGTGCAGGCGGCGCCGACCGCCAAGGGCACGCTGGCGGCGGTCCGTTCGGGTGCCGGCTTCGTCATGGCCGCGCCGCTCGACGTCGAACGCCTGGTGCCGTTCCTGACCTACCTGCGGGACGTCGCCGCCCCCGCGTCCGCCCAGGTTATCGACCTGGACGAGGCCGGCGTACTCAGCACGCCGTCCGCGTCCGTGCGGCTGTCCGAGGCCGAGGCCAAGGCGCTGCGCGCGCTCGCCGACCGGCGGGCCGTCATCGTCCCCCGGCCCGATCTGCTGCGGCTGACGGGCGAGGACCCGCGGGGTGTCATCGAGGCGCTGCGGGCCCGGTTCCGGGAGGTCGGCTCGGGCGCCCAGATTCTCAAGGTGCCGCACATGGGTTTCCGGCTCGTCGGGGAAGTGCGGCTGCGGGCCACCGCGTGACGGGGGCGGACCGTGCGCCGCGCCCCCTGCGAGTGACAGCGTCGGACAGCGCGCCGCGCCCCGTGCAGCTGTGCTGGGCCCGTCTGCCCGACGTGCGCCCAGGGCTGGTGGGACTGCTCGATCCCGTGGAACTCGGCCGCTACGAGGCGACGGCCGACCCCGCCAACAGGCTCCGTTTCCTGGCGGGTTGTGCCATCAGCCGACTGGTGCTCGGCGAACTGATCGGCCTGCCGCCCGCCGACGTACCCCTGCGGCGGGTGTGTCCGCGTTGCGCGGGTCCGCACGGCAAGGTCACGCTCGACGTACCGGCCGGGAGCGCCCACGCGGACGTACGGTTCTCCGTGTCGCACAGCGGTGACGTGATAGGGGTCGCCGTCTGCCGTGGCGCGGAGGTCGGGCTCGACGTGGAGGACGGCGCCGGCACCGATGTCGCGAGGGTGGCACCCCGTGTCCTCGGCGACACGGAACTCGCCGCCCTGCGCGCGCGCCCGCCCGGCGAACGGCATGCGGCGTTCCTGCGTTACTGGACGCGCAAGGAATCCGTGCTCAAGGCGATCGGCGTCGGTCTGCGCGTTCCGCTGCGCCGGCTGCGGGTGTCGGACCCCAAGCTGCCACCGGCCGTGCTGAGTTGGCCAGCCCAGATCGATGCCTGCCATGAAGTGCGCATGGCGGATACGGTGGTCGGCACGACGCACCCCGCGTCAGTCACGGTGACGGGAACAACCGAAGTGACACTTTTGCGGCACGACACCTCGGCGATCCTCCGGGCGTGGCGGTGATTCCGCTTCTTTGTATCGACTCCTTTACGACCACGGGGAAGGGTTAGGGCCAGATGTCGGACGTCGTGCTGTTGACTCCGCGTGAGATAGCCACCGGAGCACTCAGCCTGAACAACCAGAACGTGACCGTCACCGACGAGGAGTACGTGAAACTCGACCCGGCACTGCGGATCTTCTACGAGAAGGTCCGGGAGAACCTGGGTCTGGCCTGCATCACCGGATACCTGCGCAATGCCGGATACACCGTCACCTCGTTGAATCTGCACGGCCGGACGCCCAGCGACGAGGCCATCATCGACCTCATCCGCCGGGAGCGCCCGCGCTTCGTCGGCATCAGCATCATGTACGACCTGCACATCATCGACGCCATCCGGCTCATCCGGTGCGCGCGGATCGCCGACCCGGACGTCTTCATCGCCATCGGCGGCGCCTTCTGCACGTACAACGCGAAACTCATCGCCGAGCAGGTGCCCGAGGCCGACTGTGTCACCTTCGGCGAGGGCGAGTTGACGGTCGTGGGCATCATGGACCGGCTGACCTCCGGCGCCGACTGGCGGAAGACGCCGGGGCTGTTCTACCGCGACGGCGACCGGGTGCGCAGCAGCGGCATGCCCGTGCTTCCCGACCTCGGCCACCTCGTCTGGCCGGCCCGTGACGTGCTGGAGTACCACCGGGCGGCGGGCATCGCGACGCCCGTGGCCTCCACGTTCACCAGCCGTGGCTGCCACGCCAAGTGCACCTTCTGCTACGCGCCCCGCCAGCCCGGAGTCGTCGACGGCTTCTGGCGGATGCGGCCCCCCGGCGACGTCGTCGACGAGATCGAGTACCTGCAAAGGGAGTTCGGGACCCGTTTCATCTGGTTCAACGACGACAACTTCGGCGGCGCGTTCGGTGACGGCTTCGCGCACGCCGTCGAGTTCGCCGAGACCGTCCTCAGCCGTGGTCTGAAGTTCCAGTTCCACTGCGAGTTCCGAGTCGACTCCGGGCTGATCGACCACGAGGCCCTCGACCTGCTGCACCGGGCGGGACTCTCGTCCGCGCTGCTGGGCATCGAGTCCGGGTCGCCCGGCATGCTGCGGCGGTTCAAGAAGGGCACCACGGTGGCCTACAACCTTGACGCGGCCCGCATGTTCAAACGCAAGGGCCTCGGCCTCGACCCCGGCTGGATCATGATCGAGCCGAGGACCACCATCGACGAACTGTGGGAGAACCTCGAGTTCATCGTGGCCGCACGGATCCACGAGGCCGACAACCCGTTCTTCCTCATCAACCGCGCGATCGCCCTGCGCGGCACCGAGATGTACGACAAGATCGACGATCCGCTGCCGCTCGCCGACATCGAGGGCATGGAGGGCGCCGCCTACGAGATCCTGCGTACCGCGCGCCGCGACTACCGGGTGCCGGACCCCCGCGTAGAAGCACTGTGGAGCGCCTGGAGCGAGGTCGGCGAGGAGATCAGCGACCGCAAGGAGAACGTCCTGCCGTTCGTCGCCCAGAAGATTGCCCTGGGCGCTCGCCGGCTGCGCGGCACGGAGCACAACCCGCGCGCCTTCCTCAGCCGCCTGCGGGCCTGGCGAAACGGGCTGCCCGAGCTGTTCCTCGCCTTCATCAACTACGGCCTCGTCCTCGCCGAGACGGACCCGCCGGACCTTCTCACGCGGCTCACCGCCGACCTGCGGGAGCTGGTGGCCGACTACGACGCCGAGCACCTCGGCGAGTCCTTCGAGGACTTCGGCGAGCGGGTCGAGCGCATCTGCGGTGCCGAGGCCCTCGTCGCGGCGGGAGTGGGCCGATGACCCTGCGGTACGGAGTGGTGGGCTGCGGCCGCGTCTTCCAGCGTTACCACCTGCCCGTCGTCACCGACCACGAGGACTACACCCTCGTCGCCGCCTGCGACACCGACGCCGACAGCGCGCGCTCGGTGCTCGGTGCGGCGGCCGACGGTGTCCTGGTCACCACCAGCCTGGAGGAGTTCCTCACGGTCGGCCGGCCGGACGTGGTCGCCGTGTGCACCCCCAACGACGCTCACACCGAGCCCGTGCTGGCGGCACTCGCGGCCGGCGCGCACGTCCTGTGCGAGAAGCCGTTGGCCGCCGACCTGTCCCAGGCGCGCCGGCTGGCCGGGGCGGTGGGCGCCGACCGGCTCGCGGTCAACCTGCCGTACCGCTTCCACGAGTTGGTGCCGGCCTTCCTCAAGGCGCTGCCCGAGGGCCCCTGCGAGATCACCCTGACCTTCACCACGGCCGGCCAGCGGCTGTGGCGGCCGGTGACGAACTGGTACGGCGATGCGGCGCGGGCCGGCGGTGGCGCCCTGGTCGACCTGGGCGCGCACGCCCTGGACCTGCTGATCACCGTCTTCGGGCGGCCCCGTCCGCTCTCCTGCCGGGTCGACGCGAAGGGCGTGGAGGAGCGGGTGATCGCCGGCCTGGAGTTCCCGGCCGGCCCCGCGACGCTGCGCATCGACCGCCGCAGCCGGGTCATGGGCCTCACCCTGGAGGCCACCGCGGCCGACGGTGCGAGCGCCGTGCTGGACCTGCGCCGCGGCGAGGTCCGCAGCGCCGCGGGCACGGTCACGGCCGAGGACCGGCGGCCCGAGCTGGCGGCGATCCGCGGCTTCCTCGACACGGTGGCGGGCCGGACCCGGGGCCGTACGGTGGCCCCGGCTCAGGCGCTGGAGGTGCAGGAACTCATCGCGGCGCTGTACGCCGACGCCACGTGCGATCAGGAACTGACGCTCTGAGCGGCACCCTGTCCGCTCGCGGGGGTGCCGGGCTCGACCGGCGCCCCCGCACCGGAGACGACCGGCCGGAACGTCTCCTTCAACTCCCGCAGCCTGGCGCGTGAACGCTCGCCCGAGTACAGGTGCGTGCCGCCGATCTCCTCCTCCGTGATCCGGTCCAGGAAGAACAGGTTGATGACGTCGGACGGCGTGGCGCACGTCTTGCAGAAGCTGAACCGCGGCCGGTCGTGCATGAACAGGTCGTAGTGCTGGTGCGAGCCGTACTGGTCGAGCAGCAGCTTGCGGTCCTGCGCCAGGTTGCCCATCGGTTTGACCCAGGCGTGCGGGCACGCGGAGACATCGCCCTGACCGAAGAGCTGGGCCATCGTCGCCGTGACGAAACAGCCGAGGGTGCGCACGTTCGTCTTGAGCTGCTCGGCCATGTGCTCGACGTAGGCGCGCGGCGGCAGGACGTCCGCGAACTCGTCGTAGTGCTCCACCAGCGGCATCAGATGGTCGCCGGGCGGCGGGCCCATGCGCTCGGCGGTGTCGCCGCGCACGGGGAAGAAGTACAGCGTGGTGCTGCCCGCCACCTCGTCGCGCAGATACCGGGCGAACTCCAGCTGGCCCGTGTAGTTGGCGTCGGTGAGCACCGACTGGATGTCGATGCGCAGCCCGGCCTCGGCCGCCGCGTGCAGGCTGCGCATGATGACATCGTGCAGCTTGGCCTGCTTCGGGGGCAGCCGGTGCCGGTTCAGCTCCAGCGTGTGCCCGTCCAGGGAGATGTTCAACTGGACGTTGCCCATCGCGGCGAGGGCCTCGATGCGTCGCTCGTTGAGGAAGACGCCGTTGGTGATGACCTGCACGGTCTCGTAGCGGCGGCTGGCCTCCTGGACGAACTCGGTGGAGCCCTTGAGCCAGAAGAACTCACCGCCGGAGAGCCGCAGAATCGGCGCGTCCACGTGCTCGTGATACATGTCGAGTATCTCGTGCCAGTCCTGACGGCGATCGGTGGTCAGGCGCAGTCGTGCGTCGGGCACGTTCATGAGGAGGTTGTACTCCTCGGTGAGGCAGTAGGAGCAGCGCATTTGGCAAAGCTGTTCCTCGATGACCATGTCGTTCATCAGGAACGGGAGTCGCCCGCCCTCGCCCGCCGAGGCGGTAAGGGCGGCACGAAACTTTTCCTTAAGGCGCATGAAAGTCCCCGATTTGCGGTCGACTTGGGATTGTGCGGTTCTGGTTCGCTCGACCGGTCAACACTAACCGCTCGTCAACCCCACGGCCATAGCGCTTACTTGTTGCCGGACTATCCCGAAATGCCCTGCACAGGCCGGGAGCTGACGGTCCGCACACATCAGGGGTGGACCTTGATCCGCACCTGTGCGTAGCATGCCGTCGGTCAAGGTCGGACTGGTCGCGGGGGCACCAAAGACATGAGCGTAATCCGCATCCGGGCGGCGAACGGGGGGACGGAAACCCGTGCCCGCCGTGTCGACGTCAGGCTGAAGGACCACGAGTACGCCGTGCATGTGGGATCCGGCGCCCGCCGACTGCTGCCCGCCGTCCTGGACGAGCTGGGCGTCGGCCGTGTCGCCGTCGTGAGCAGCGCGCGCGAGCCCGAACTGCCTGATCCCGGTGTGCCGTTCACGGTGGTGCCGGCGCTCGACGGCGAGCGGCACAAGACGCTCGCGTCGGTGGAGACCTACTGCCGCGCCTTCGTCGAGGCGGGACTGACCCGGTCCGACGCCGTGATCGCCTGCGGGGGCGGCACGACGACGGACACCGTGGGCCTGGCCGCCGCCCTCTACCATCGCGGGATCAAGGTCGTGCACCTGCCGACCACGCTGCTCGCCCAGGTCGACGCGAGTGTCGGCGGCAAGACCGCTGTCAACCTGCCCGAAGGCAAGAACCTGGTCGGCGCCTACTGGCAGCCCAGCGCCGTGCTGTGCGACACGGACTTCCTGCACACCCTGCCCCGGCGCGAACTCCTCAGCGGCTACGGGGAGATAGCCCGCTGCGCGTTCATCGGCGCGGGCGATCTGCGTGGACTCGACCTGACCGGGCAGATCGTCGCCAGCATCACCCTCAAGGCGTCGGTCGTCGCCCGTGACGAACGCGACCAGGGCCCGCGCCACATCCTCAACTACGGCCACACCCTCGGCCACGCGATCGAGCGCGCCACCGACTACGCCTGGCGGCACGGCGAGGCGGTCGCGGTCGGCACCGTGTTCGCGGGGCTGCTCGCGGGCCGGCTGGGGCGCATCGACGCGCACCGGGTGAGCGAGCACCGGGAGATGGTGGAGAGCTTCGGGCTGCCCACCTGGCTGCCGTCCGGCGTGCCGGTGACGACCCTGGTGGAGCTGATGCGCCGGGACAAGAAGAAGGGACCGGACACCGACCCCACGCTGACGTTCGTCCTGGACGGCCCGGCCGGAGTCGAGCTGGTGCCCCGCGTCCACGAACACATGGTCTCCTCCGTCCTGGCGGACATGCCCGCGGGCCCCGCCCCCGCCTCGGACTGAGGAGCGCCATGCCCGACGCCCTGCCCGCCCGGAGCGCGATATCGGGCACGACACGGCTCTACGTGGTCCTGGGCGACCCGGTGGCCCAGGTACGCGCCCCCGGCCTGCTCAACGACCTGTTCGCGCGCACAGCGCGGGACGCCGTGCTGGTTCCCCTGCATGTCGACCCCGACGGCCTGGGCGAGGTCATGCGCGGACTGCGCCGCATGCGCAACCTCGACGGCATCCTCGTCACCGTGCCGCACAAGATCGAGGTGTGCCGGTACGCCGACCGGCTGGGCCCCGCCGCGGACGTGGCCGGCAGCGCCAACGCCCTGCGCAGGAACCCCGACGGCACCTGGCTCGCAGACAACTTCGACGGGGCCGGCTTCGTCCACGGCCTGCGCGCCAACGGCCACGACCCCTCGGGCACGACCGTCGCCCTGGCCGGGGCCGGCGGCGCCGGACGCGCCGTCGCCGCGGCCCTGCTGAGCGCCGGCGCCGCCCGACTGTGGCTGTACGACCCCGACTCCGCCCGCCGCACGGACGTACTCGCCCGGCTGGACGCCCGCTGGCCGGGGCGCGTACGGGCCGGCGTGGAGGGCGACCTCGGCGACGCGGGCGACCGCGTCGACATCGCGGTGAACGCGACCCCGCTGGGGATGAGCCCCGGCGACCAGCTCCCCTTCGACCCCGCACGCCTGCCGCCCACCTGCGTGGTCGCCGACATCATCATGAAGCCGGCCGAGACCGCCCTGCTCAGGGCCGCCCGGGACGGCGGACGGCCCGTGGTCCACGGCCGCCACATGCTCGACAGCCAGGTCCTCCTCTACGAGGAGTTCTTCGCACTGCACGCACCGGAACGAAACGGGAGGTGGGAGCCGTGATCGACCACGCGCAGGCCGTGGCCCTCGCGCAGCGCGCCCTGGCGCACCTGGAGGCCGGCACGACGGACCAGGCCGAGGACGTGCTGCGGGTCCCCGTCACGGAATACCTCGACCCCGACCGGTGGCAGCGCGAGATCGACCTCGTCTTCAAACGGGTCCCGCTCGCCCTCGCCCTGTCCGTCGAACTCCCGGGCGCCGGCTCCTACAAGGCCCTGGACGCCCTCGGCACCCCGGTCCTCCTCACCCGCGGACAGGACGGCGTCGTACGGGCGTTCCTCAATGTCTGCCGTCATCGCGGCGCCCAGTTGTGCCCGGCCGGAACCGGCACCCGGCACCGGTTCCGCTGTCCCTACCACGCCTGGGTGTACGACGACCGGGGCGGACTCGTAGCCGTGCACAAGCCCGCCACCTTCGGGGACGTCGACACCGACGAACTGGGACTGCGGCCACTGCCCGTCACGGAGAGCCTCGGCTTCGTGTGGGTGTGCCTCACCCCCGGTGCCACGATCGACCTGGAATCCTGGCTCGGCGACTACGCGCGCGAGCTGGAGCGGCTCGAACTCGACAAGTGGCACCTCTACGAGCAGCGTGAACTGGCGGGACCCGGCTGGAAGGTGGCCTTCGACGGCTATCTGGAGAGTTACCACATCCAGGCGCTGCACCGTACGACGTTCGCCCCGACGTCGACCTCGAACCTGATGGTGGTGGACTCCTTCGGGCCGCACCAGCGGATCCTGTATCCGGTGAAGTCGCTGAAGACGCTGCGGGACATCCCGGTCGAGGACTGGGACCCCGCCGCGCACTGCGGCACGGTGTACACCGTCTTCCCCAACGTGTCGATCGCCGGCGCCTGGGAGGGACACGGCGTGGTCTCCCAGATCATGCCCGGACCGGGCGTGGACCGCAGCCGTACCGTGCAGACCGTCCTGACCCGCGTGCCACCGGCCACCGAAGAGGACCGGCGCTACACGGCGGAGTTCAGCGAACTCGTCGAAAGAGGCGTCGCGGACGAGGACTATCGCACCGGATTCGACGTACAGGCGGCTTTGTCCTCGGGGGCGAATACGCACTTTGTCTTCGGACGCAACGAGTTGGCGTTGCAGCATCACCATCACTGGCTCGACGACCTGCTTGCAGACGCCAATAACCCTGATGGCAAGGCATTTTGAGGCCTGGTCAGGATGGACAGCCTCTGACCCACCGACTAGATTGTCACTCGTCCGAACGAATGAAAGGCTGTCTGTGAACCGCGACGAAGTGCTCCAGGAGATCCACCAAATCGCCAAGGAGTTTGCCGCCTCCAGTGGTCGTACGGTGAATGAGAACAGCAGCAACTTCCTCGAAGCCTATGGATTCACCTCCCTGGACGCCCTGGAGTTCCTGCTTCTCCTCGAGGAGCGCTTCGGTGTGACGTTCGAGGACGAGGACCTCACCGAGGACACGCTCACGTCCGAGGACCGCCTCGCCGACTACGTCGTCGAACGTCTCGGCTGAGTCCCGGGGGACTCGCCACATGACACCCCCCAAGCTGACGGAAGTCGCCGAGGGATTCTCCGTGCACGCCGTGAGCGCGCTCGACGCGCGCTTTCTGTACCGCGAGATGTTCGAAGGCGGGACGTACGGGGGTATCTCCCTTCCCGACGAACCGTTCGTCATCGACGTCGGGGCGAACATCGGGCTCTTCACGCTCTTCGTGAAGCGGCGACGGCCCAAGGCGCGGATCGTGGCCTTCGAGCCGCTGCCCGAACTCGTCGCGGCCCTGCACGCCAACGTGGCGGAATTCGGCCTGCATGACGTGTCCGTGCACGAGACGGCGCTGGGGGGCGAGGAGGCGGCCGGCGTGTCCTTCCGCTACTACCCCCTGCTCCCCAGCAGTTCGACCCTGTACCCGCAGGATCAGGGGCAGTTGAGGGAGCTCCTGGCCAGGAGCTTCCCGCCGCGGGTCGTGGAGCGGATGTTCCAGGGGCGCGAGATCACCGTCACCGTCGACCGGCTCTCCCGCCACATCGGGACCGACCGCCCCGTCGACCTGCTCAAGATCGACGCGGTGGGCTCCGAACTGGAGATCCTGCGGGGTGTCGACGCGGACCTGCGCCCCCTGCTGCGCAACGTCGTCATCGACGTCCAGGACGTGCACGGCCGGGTCGACGAACTCTGCCGGTACCTGCGGGAGATGGGGCTGGAGCCCAGTGTCCTCAAGCCGCCGATGGCGGACGGCGAGGACACCCTGAACCACCTGATCCACGCCGTGCGGCCGTGACACCACCAGATCCTGCGCACTCGAAGAGGGGAAACACGGAGATGCTGACGCTCGGCCTGGGCGGGTCCAACCACGACTTCGCCGCCTGCCTCGTCTCCGACGGCGTCATAGCCGCCGGCATCGAGGAGGAGCGGGTCCGCCGGGTCAAGTACTCGGTCGGAGTCAACTCGCTGTTCAACCAGTCGTGGCGGTACTGCCTCGACATGGCACAGGCGCGCCTCGCCGACGTCGACGTCATCGTCGCCGACGACACCCTCCTGGCACCCGCGTACTTCCCCTTCCGCAAGCGCATCCACCTGATCCGCCATCACATGGCGCACGCGGCCAGCACCTTCTTCCCCTCGCCCTTCGAGCGGGCCGCCATCCTCGTGGTCGACGGAGCGGGCAGCCTGATCGACGACCAGGGCGTGGAGACCCTCACCACCGCCGTCGGCGAGGGCACCACCATCACCGAGCTGTCCAAGGTGCTCGGCACCGACTGGTCCACCGACGGCCTCAGCTCCCTGCGCGTGTACCAGGCCGGCGACAGCGACCACTCCCTCGGCTACATGTACAAGGCCGTGAGCAAGGCCATCGGCTTCGTCCTGTACGAGAACGAGTACGAGGGCCGGCACTGGTACCTGTCCGAGGACGGCAAGACGATGGGCCTCGCGCCCTACGGCACCCCCCGCTACTGCAAGGAATTCCGCGAGTACCTCACGCTGCTCCCCGACGGCGGCTACGAACTGCACCTCAAGAACGGCGGACTGCTCGACTTCATCGAACACGCCCTCGACGGCTACACGGGCGAAGAACGCTTCGCCCGCGCCGCAGACCTGGCCTACGCCGCCCAGGACACGCTGGAGGAGACCCTCCTGCACGTGGCCCGACGGCTCCACGCCGACACCGGGCTCACCGACCTGTGCCTGGCCGGAGGCGTCGCGCTCAACTGCGTGGCCAACGGCCGCCTGCTGCGCGAGACCCCCTTCGAGAACATCTTCGTGCAGCCCGCCGCGGGCGACGGCGGCTGCGCCGTCGGCAACGCCTACTACGGCTACCACGTCATCGCCGGACAACCCCGCGAGGCGCCCGCCCGCACCGCCCAACGCCACGCCTACCTCGGCCGCACCTACGGGGACTCCGAGGTGCGGGCCGCCCTCGACGCCAGCGGACTGCCCTACCGCAAGGTGGACGAGCCGTCCCGGATCGGCGCCGAACTGCTCGCGCAGGGCAAGCTCCTGGGATGGTTCACCGGCGGGTCGGAGTTCGGGCCGCGCGCCCTGGGCCACCGCAGCATCCTGGCCGACCCGCGGCGCGCCGAGACGAAGGACATCATCAACGCCCGGGTCAAGCACCGCGAGCCCTTCCGGCCCTTCGCCCCGGCCGTGCTGCGCGAGCACGCCGCCGACTACTTCGACCTCGACATCGAGTCGCCGTACATGCTCATCGTGGCCCCCGTCCGGCCCGAGAAGCAGGGTGAGGTCCCGGCCATCGTGCACGTCGACGGGACCGCGCGCGTGCAGACCGTGACGGCGAAGGACAACGGCGCCTACCACGAACTGATCTCGCACTTCCACCAGTTGACCGGAGTTCCGGTCGTGCTCAACACGTCGTTCAACGACAACGGTCAGCCGATCGTGGAGACACCGCAGCAGGCCCTCGAGTTCTACGGAGGCAGCCGGCTGGACTGGATGATCATGGAAGACTACGTGGTGGCGCACTCGGCCGACGACCTGGACGCGTTGGCGACGTCCGGATCGACGGCGACCGGCAGCCCCGCCACCGACTGACACCGACTGAGAGGGACGCACAGTGGCTCTGGCACTCGACGGTGGGCATCCGGTCCGCCGCCACGACTTTCCGGCCTGGCCGTACCATGACGACACCGAGCGCGCGGCACTGATCCGCGCGGTCGACCAGGGCCAGTGGTGGCGAGTCGGCGGCTCCGAGATCACCTCCTTCGAGGCGGAGTTCGGCGAGTACCACGGCGGCACGACGCTCGCCGTCACCAACGGCACCCACGCCCTGGAACTCGGCCTGGAACTGCTGGGACTGCAACCGGGCGACGAGGTGATCGTCCCCGCCTTCACCTTCATCTCCACCTCCATCGCCGTACAGCGGGCGGGCGGCGTCCCCGTCCCGGTCGACGTGGACCCCGTGACGTACTGCCTCGACCCGCAGGCCCTGGACGCCGTCCGCACCTCGCGCACCCGCGTCGTCATCCCCGTGCACATGGCCGGGCACGTCGCCGACATGGACGCCATCGGCACCTGGGCGGCCCGGCACGACATCGTCGTCTTCCAGGACGCCGCGCACGCGCACGGCGCCGTCTGGTCCGGCCGGCGCATCGGCGACTTCGGCACGCTCGCCGCCTTCAGCTTCCAGAACGGCAAGCTGATGACGGCGGGCGAGGGCGGAGCGCTGCTGCTGCCGTCGGCGGAACGCTTCGACGAGGCGTTCGCCCGGCACAGCTGCGGCCGGCCCATCGGTGACACGAGCTACGAACACCTCACCCCGTCGTCCAACTACCGCATGACGGAGTTCGCCGGCGCGGTCCTGCGCGCCCAACTCGGCCGGCTCGCCGAACAGAACGCGCGCCGCGAGAGCCGCTGGAAGACGCTGTCCGCCGCCCTGCGCGAGATACCCGGCGTGCTCCCGCAGGGTCGCGACCCCCGCTGCGAACTCAACCCGCACTACATGGCCATGGCCGCCCTCGACCCCAGCGCCCACCCCGGGACCGACCGCGACCTGGTGGTCAGGGCGCTGGTCGCCGAGGGCATCCCCGCCTTCGTCAACTATCCGCCGGTGTACCGCACCAAGGCACATGAGGCGCTGCGTGGCAACGGACTGCCCGACACCGCCGAACTGGCCGAGCGCAACCCGGTCAGCGAGCACCTGGGCGCACACGGCTTCTGGCTGCACCACCGGGTGCTGCTCGGCACGGACGCCGACTGCGCCGACGTCGCCGAGGCCGTGGCGAAGGTGCTGTCCGAACTGGCGGGGAAGAAGCGTTCCGCTTGATGAGGGTCGCCGTCGTCGGGCTGGGCTGGGTGGCCCGCGAGGTGTGGCTGCCGCGCCTGGTCAAGCACCCGGACTTCGAGGTCGTCGCCGTGGTGGACCCGCGGCCCGAGGCCGTCGAGCGGGTCGGCGCCCTGGTGGCCGGCGCGCGGGTGTACGGCGGACACGAGGAGCTGGGGCGCGGTGAGGCCGACCTCGTGTTCGTCCTGACCCCGAACCACACCCACGGCGCGCTCGCCGGCCACTTCCTGCGCCAGGGCCTCGCCGTCTTCCTGGAGAAACCGACCGGCACCGACTTCGCCCACCTGCGGCACCTCGAAGAGGCCGCCCGCGACGGCGGGGGCCGGCTGCTGCTGTCCACCGCCGCCCGCCACCGCGCGGACGTCGGGGAGCTGGCCCGCCTCGTCGCCGACGGGGCGCTCGGCACACCCCGGCTCGCCGAGCTGAGCTGGGTCCGCTCCCGGGGCATTCCCGGCAGCGACTGGTTCGCCCGCCGCGAGACGGCCGGCGGCGGCGTCCTGGTCGACCTGGGCTGGCACGTCATCGACGCCCTGCACCACCTGTGGGGCGCCTCCGGCGTCCGCCACGCCACCGCCCTGCCCGGCAGCGACTTCCTCACCCGCGACGGCTGGGGCGCCGACTGGCACCCCGGCGCCGCCACCCTCGGCACCGCCGACGTCGAGGACCAGCTCACCGCGCTGGTCGCCACCGAGCGATACGGCATGTACCTGCGCTTCGCCTGGGCGTCGCACGAGACGGTCGACCGCACCCGGCTGGTGCTGCACGGCACCGCGGGCACCGCCGAGCTGACCACGACGTTCGGATTCAGCCCCCGGCGCGTCCCCGAAGCCACGCTCACGCTGCGCCAGGAAGGCACCGAGCGCCGGGTGCCGCTGCCCCCGGCCGGCGTCGGTGACGAGTACGACCTGCAACTCGACGCGCTGCCCGCCGAACTGGCCCGCACCGACGCCACCGGCCGGGCCCTGCGCGAGGCCCGCGAAGCCCTGGCCGTGGTCGAGGCCTGCTACCGCGCCACGTCCGCCGACTGGACAGCACCGGAGACGAACTCATGACTGCATCCCTGTCCGAGCCCACGGCGCTGCGCTACGAGCCGCTGCGCGGCCTGGCCCTGTGGGGCGAGGAGGAGAAGGCCGCCGCACTGGACGTGCTGGAGAGCCGCTCCCTCTTCCGCTACTACGGTCCCGCGCTCCAGCGCCGCGTCGAGCGGTTCGAGGAGCGGTTCGCCGCCCTCCACCAGGCACCCCACGCGGTCGGCGTGTCCTCCGGGACCGCCGCCCTGACCTGCGCCCTCATCGGCCTGGGCATCCCCGAGGGCGCCGAGGTCATCGTGCCGTCGGCCACCTTCATCGGCTGCGTCAACGCCGTCGTGGCCGCACGCGGCATCCCCGTCTTCGCCGAGATCGACGAGTCGCTCACCCTCGACCCCACCGCCTGGGAACAACTCGTCACCGAGCGGACCTTCGCGGTCATGCCCGTCCACCTGAACAACGCCGCCGCCGACATGGACCCCATCCTGGCCGTCGCCCGCAAGCACGGCATCCGGGTACTGGAGGACGCCGCCCAGGCCTGCGGTGTCAGCTACCGGGGGCGCCCGGTCGGCTCGATCGGCGACGCGGGCGCCTTCAGCTTCCAGGCGGAGAAGAACATCACCGCCGGTGAGGGCGGCGCTGTCGTCACGACAGACCCCGACGTCCACGACCGTGTGGTGCGCTACCAGGACCAGGGCGGACAGTTCACCACCTCGCGCAGCGGCGAGCGCGGCACCGCGGGCGAGGCGTTCCTCGGCACCAACCTGCGGATGACCGAGATCTCCGGCGCCCTGCTCTCCGTACAGCTGGAACGGCTCACGCCGATGCTGCGGCGACTGCGCGACATCGCCCGCACCGTCCGCGAGGACCTCGCCGACCTGGAACTCCAATGGCGGCGGCTGCCCGACGAGGAGGGCAGCGGCGGCGACCTCACGGTCCTGCTCGACAACCGCATGGCCGCCCGCCGGTTCGTCACCGCGCTCACCGCCGCCGGCATCCCCGCGGCCACGCTCTACTCGGGCCGCCTCGTCCAGCAGAACCCCGCCGTCCGGGCCGGCCGCACGCCGTGGGGCATCGCCTGGGACGCCACCGCCCGCCTGCGCGCCAGCGAGGCCGTCCTGGGCCGCTCCGTGACCGTCGGACTCGGCGCGACCATGACCGACGACGACGTCGCCCATCTGGTGGCGAGCCTGCGGACGGCGGCCGACGCCGCCCGAAAGGGAGCAAACGGTGAGTGAACTCCGGCCGCGCGCCGTCGTCCTGGACCTCGACGGCGTACTCATCGACAGCATCCACGTGATGCGCAGGGCGTTCCAGCGCGCCTACGACCTCACCGTCGGCGACGGCGAGGCACCCTTCGAGGAGTACCTGACCCACCTCGGACGTCACATGCCCGACACCCTCGCGATCATGGGCCTGCCCGCCGGGATGTACGAGCCGTTCGTCGTCGAGAGCCGCAAACTGGTCCACGAGATCGAGCCGTGCCCCGGCGCCGCCGAACTGCTCACCGGACTGCGTGCGGCGGGCGTACCGACCGCCGTCGCCACCGGCAAGACCCACGGCCGAGCCGTCGAGGCCCTGGCCGCGACCGGCCTGCTGGACCTGGTGGACGCGGTGTGCGGCAGCGACGAGGTGGCGCACGGCAAACCGGCTCCGGACATCGTCCTGCTCGCCCTGGAGAAGATCGGCGCCGCCGCCGAGGGAGCCGTCATGGTCGGCGACTCCGCGCTGGACCTGCGGGCCGGCCGCGCGGCCGGCACCCGGACCGCCGCCGGCCTCTGGGGCCAGGGCGACCGCACGGAACTCCTCGCCCACCAGCCCGATCTGGTGGCCGGCTCGTGCGCCGAGCTCGCCGCCCTCCTGCACCGCCCCGAAGGGATCCCCGCGTGAGCACTGCCCCCACCTCCCGTGACCTCCTGCTGCTCAACGGCCCCAACCTGGGCACGCTGGGCACGCGCGAACCCGGGGTCTACGGCACCACCACCCTCGCCGAGGTGGAGAAGGCGGTGGCCCTGCGGCTGTCCCGCGCCGGGTACGGACTGCGCAGCGAACAGCACGACGGCGAGGGCGAGTTGATCCGCGCGCTGCACAAGCACCGGGACACCGTCGCCGCGATCGTCAACCCCGGTGCTCTCATGATCGCCGGCTGGAGCCTGCGCGACGCCCTCGCCGACTACCCGGCGCCCTGGGCCGAGGTGCACATCTCCAACGTGTGGGCCCGCGAGTCCTTCCGGCACAACTCCGTCGTCTCCCCCCTCGCCGTGGGCGTCATCGCCGGCTTCGGCACGCACGGGTACGAACTTGCCGCGGAGGCACTGCTGCGGCGCCTGGAGCCGGCGGCGGAGGGCACGGGGAAGTGACAGCCCGGGACCTGTGGCAGGCGTTCTCCCGGGCGGACCGGGACCCGGACGCCCTCGCGCTCGGCGACCTGACCCGCCGTACGGCCGTCGACCGGGTGACGGAACTGGCGCGGCGACTGCGCGCCCAGGGCGTACGGCCCGCGCAGCCCGTCGGACTCCAGGGGCCCAACCGGCCCGAATGGGTGCTCGGCCTGCTCGCGCTCATTGCGGCGGACGCCTGCCCCCTGCTGCTGCCGGCCGACTCGCCACCGGCGGAGACCCACAGGCTCCTGCGGACCGCCGGCGCCCGCCGGACCCTCGTCGTGGACCCCGACGGGGCGGACTGGGCGGTGCTGACGGGGGAGAGCGAGGGAGCCGACAGGGGACTCGCAGGCGGCGAGACGGGCTCCGAGCCGCCCGCCCACGCCCCCGGCACACTGCTGCTCGCCTCCTCCGGATCGACCGGGACACCCAAGGTCGTCGCGCGGTCGCCGCGTTCCGTCCTCGACGAGGGCGTCCGCTACCACCGCGCGGGCCTGGCCCGGCCCGACGACCGCGTACTGGTGCCGCTGCCGCTGAGCCACGCCTACGCGCTCGGCTGGCTGGCCGGCGCGCTGGTGGCCGGGGCGCACGTGGACCCGGTGCCGCCGCGTGCCGTCGGCGCCGTCCACGCGCGGCTTCGGGAGCGGGCCACGGTCCTGGTCACCGTGCCCGGCCTGGCCCGTGTCCTGGCGCGCCGCAGAGCCCTCGCCGACGACGCGCCCTTCCCCGCGCTGCGCCGGGTGATGGCCGGCGCCGGATACGTGGACGCCGAACTGGACGCGCTGTGGACCCGCGCCCTCGGCGTGGGCGTCTCCCGCAACTTCGGCTCCAGCGAGACGGGCGCCGTGCTGTGGGGAGAGCCGGGGCTGCCGTCGGGAGCCGTCGGCCGGCCGATGCCGGGCGTCCGGGTCGACCTGCTGGACCCCGAGGGCAGGCCCCTGCCCGGCTCGGGCGCGGCCCAGGGAGAACTCGCCGTCGTCCTGGAGGACGGCTCCACCCACCGCCTGCACGACCTCGCCGACCGCGACGAGCACGGCGTCCACCGCATCCTGGGCCGAGCCCGTCGCGGAGTGGTCCGGCGCGGAGCCCGCTGGGTCTCCACGATGGAGGTGGAGTCGGTACTGCGGACGGCCCCGGGCGTCGCCGACCTCTCGGTCACCGCGACCGGCCCGGACGACTCCGACGACCAGGGCCTCACCGTCGAATACGTGCCCGCCGACCCCGAACTGGCCGCCCCACGACGGCTGCATGCGTACGCCCGCGCCGAACTGGCCGCCTACAAGGTGCCCGACAGCTTCCAGCCCCGCTACCGGCTGCGCCGGTCCGCCGTCGGCAAGGCGCAGGCGGCCCCCGTGTACCGCCTCGCAGCCGCCCGGCCGGACACCCCGGCCGAGCAGGTCCTGGCGGCGGCCCTCGCCGAACTCGGCCTGCCGCCGCTCCTGGCCGGCGGCGCCGCCGCAGCCGACCTGGCCCGGACGGCGGGACTGCGCGCGGACGTGCTGTCGCCCGTGCTGGACACCGCCTGTGCGCTCGGGCTACTGGCCACCGATTCCGACTCCGCGGGCCCGCCCGACGCCGGGGTGTACCCCCCGGACGTCGTCCTGGCCGGCCGGGCACTGGCGGCCAGGGTGCGGGAGGACGCGGCGGACGAAGGGCCGCGACCGCCGGCCGCTCCGGCCGGACCTCCGCCACCGGACGCGGGCCTGCGCGCGGCCGTCGCGGGGTTGCTCGCCGAGGCCGCCGTCGACGGTACGCCGCTGGAGATCGGCGACGGCGGTGTTCCGCGGTCGGCCGACACGGAGTACGGCGCCTGCGTGGTCGTCGGCGGCGTCC
The DNA here is from genome assembly GCF_002154575.1 of Streptomyces bobili. Taxonomy (GTDB): domain Bacteria; phylum Actinomycetota; class Actinomycetes; order Streptomycetales; family Streptomycetaceae; genus Streptomyces; species Streptomyces bobili. Next base: position 2,525 of record NZ_MUBA01000354.1, on the reverse strand, counting down.
ACGGCCCCGCGGCCCGGCTCGGCTCACTGGCCGCACTGCTGAAGCCGAAGGGCCTGCTCGTGGTGGCCGACACCTTCGTGTCCGACCCACTCACCCTCACCGACGAGACCAGCCGTACGACCGTCGTCCGCTGGCTCGTCGACGGGCACCTGCACTGGTGGACCGCGCAGGAACTGCGGGCGGGGCTGGAGGCGGTGGGCCTGCGGGTGGAGGAGATCCGTGCTGCCGAGCAGGCGCCGTACACGATCCTGACCGCCCGGAAGACGTCGTGACCGGCACGTACCCCTCCACGGATACCGGTGTGGCGTCTCGCCTGCTGGCCGTGGACATCGGCGGCACCAAGGTCGCCCTGCGCGCGATGGCCGCCGGGGTGACCGTCCACGAACGCACCGTCCGGTGGCCCGCCGACGGTGACGCGGCAAGCCAGTCGGATCTCCTGGAGGCGTCCGTGGCCGACGCGGTCGCCGCGCTGGGGGGAGCCCCTGTCCGCCTCGGCGTGGCGGCGGCGCCCAACGTCGATGCCGACGGGTACGTCGTGAGCTGGCCCAACCGGCCCGACTGGGTGGGGCGTTCGTTGCGCGCGCCCTTCGCGGGCAGCGGCGCCGAGGTCCTGTTCGGCGACGACGCGACGCTCGCCGGGCTGGCCGAGGCCCGCGCCACGGGCAGTCGGGACCTGGTCCACCTGGGCATCGGCACGGGCGTCGGCGGCGGTCTGGTCAGCGGCGGCCGACTGCTGACCGGCGCCTGGGGCACGGCGGGCGAACTGGGCCACCTGGTGGTCGACCCGCGGGGCCCGCGGTGCCGGTGCGGCACGCGCGGCTGCCTCCAGGCCGTGGTCTCGGCCGAGGCGCTCGCCGCCCACGCCGGCGCGGCCCGTGGACTGCCCACGACCACCGCCGAGTTGGTGGCTGGCGTGGAGCGGACCGAACCCTGGGCGGAGCACACGCTCGACCACGCGGCCGAACGGATCGCCCGCGCGTTGCGGGTCCTCGTGGAGCTGGTCCAGCCCGCGCGCGTGACCATCGGCGGCGGCCTCGGAGCCGCGCTCGCGCCCCTGCCCGGCCGGGTCGCGCGGCGGCTGGCGCAGTCGGCCCGCCCGGGTCGGCCGCTCCCCGAGGTCGGGCCGGCCGTCCACGGTCCCCACTCCTCCCTCGCCGGCGCCGCCCTGCTCGCCGCCCGGGGCCCGAGCCTGCTCGGCGGGGCGGACCTGTTCCACGAGAGGAGCGCGACATGAGCGGGCCGGCGGCCAGCGTGGTCATCCCCACCCGTGACAAGGCGGACAGTCTGCGGCTCGTCCTGACCTGCCTGGCCCGGCAGGTGGGCCCGCGGTCCCACGAGATCGTGGTCGTCGACGACGGCAGCACCGATACCACCGCCGACGTCGTGGAGGCCGCCGCCGAACGGCTGCCCGTGCGCACGGTGCAGGGTCCGCGGGCGGGCCGCGCCGCCGCACGCAACGCGGGTGCCGCCGCGGCCCGCGGCGGCCTGCTGCTCTTCCTGGACGACGACATCCTGCTCCCGCCGACAGCCCTGGCGGCCCATGTCACCGAGCACGGCGCCGGAGAGCCCGCCTGCGTCCACGGCCCCGTCCGGGAACTCCCCGGCGCGCGACGCCTGTTGGCGACCGAACCGCACGAACTCCTCCCCGATCCCCACGCGGCGGCGATGAGCGGCCGGTTCGGGCGCACGGTGGCGAACGCCCTGGAAACCCTGGTGACCCGCATGGCCGAAGGCGAACTGGAGCCGGTGGCACCATGGTTGACCTGCATCGGAGCCAACACGTCCATGCCGTACGGGCTGTGGGAGCGATCCGGTGGCTACGACGAGACCTTCGGTACGACATGGGGGTGCGAGGACCTCGAACTCGGACTGCGGCTCTGGTCGTCGGGGGCCGGGATGCGCCTCGCGCCCGCCGCGCCGGGCGTGCACCTCACCCATGAACGCGCCGACCGCTGGGAACAGCACACCGTGAACCTCACCCGGTTCACCCAGAAGCACCCCGTGCCCGCCGTACGCGCCCTGCCGGAACTGCTCGGCCCCTCGGGCAACACCCGCAGGTACGTCGAGACCGTACGCATCCTCGAAGAGAGCACCCTCCCGTGACCCACCACCCACCGGCCGATCCCACCCCGCTGCCCCTGTTCTCCCGCCAGGACTGGTGCTGGGAGTGGACCCGCAGCTACACCGGAGACTCCCCGCCGATCGAGTCGTCCGAGACGCTCCTGTTCCGGGGCCCGCTCGACACGGGAGCGCTGCGCGACACGCTGGCCGAGATCGCCACCCGCCACGAGGCCCTGCGCCTGCACCTCGCCGCGGACATCGAGCCGGACCCGTCGGCCACCTGGCCCGGACAGGCACTGCGGGATGCGCCGGGGCCGCTGGACACCGTACGGACCGGGCCGCAGGAGAGTACGGCGGAGGTGACAAGGATCCTCACCCGGCCCCTCGATCCGAGGGACCGCATGATGCGCACGACCCTGGTGAGCACGGGCGACGAGGAGCATCTCCTCGTCGCCCGTGCTCAC
>NZ_MUBA01000353.1 GCF_002154575.1 Streptomyces bobili | reverse complement strand
TCAAACGCCGGACGGGCTGAGTGAGTGCGGCCTGACCTGCGACAACTGGGGAGCGGCTATTGATTTGCTTCTTCCCTTCCCCGTGACGTAATGTTGCATTCAACGGCGCGGGGTGGAGCAGCTCGGTAGCTCGCTGGGCTCATAACCCAGAGGTCGCAGGTTCAAATCCTGTCCCCGCTACTGAAGGTCGAGGGTCGGAATCCGAAAGGGTTCCGGCCCTCGACTCATTTCCGGACAGTGCGGCCAAAGGCTCCAGACGGACCGAGGCTCCAGACGGCCCAAGGCTCCGGACAGCGCGAAGCCCCGGCGTCCAGGGCGGATGCCGGGGCTTCGGTGTCGCGTGGGTTATGCCGCCGCGCAGTTCGGGCAGACGCCGCGGTACGTCACCTCGACGCCCGAGACCGTGAAGCCGAAACGCTCCGTGTCCGGGAGGTCGGCCAGCGGGTTGCCGCTCGGATGGACGTCGCGGATCGCCCCGCACTGGGCGCAGACCAGGTGGTGGTGGGGGCGGTGCGCGTTCGGGTCGTACCGCTTGGCGCGCTTGTCGGTGGCGACCTCGAGCACCTCGCCGAGGGAGACCAGTTCACCGAGCGTGTTGTAGACGGTCGCCCGGGAGATCTCGGGCAGCTTGGCGACGGCCCGTGCGTGGACCTCGTCGGCTGTCAGGTGGACGTGTTCGCCGTCGAGCACCTCGGCCACGACGCGCCTCTGCGCGGTCATCCGCCATCCGCGTCCGCGCAGCCGTTCCAGAAGGTCACTCATGAGCATCAGCCTAACAGCAGGGCCGGTCGAGTCCCGAACAGGTGTGACTTTGGAGCCTCACTTGACTTGGACAATGTCCATTGTAGGATCGGGACTGGTTTTGGCAAGCGGCTGGAGGTCGCGGTACAGGCCCTGCGCGGCTGATACTCCAGCACTGGACCGCTTGTCGTGGGCAGGACGGGCCGGACTTCCCTCGGGGAGTACGGCCCGTCCTGTGCTCACAGGGCGGGCGCGGGCTGCCGTAGGGGTGCCCAGCAGCGGATGATGTCGCGGACGGAGACGATGCCGACGGCCTCCTCGCCCTCCAGGACGACGAGATGCCGGAAGCCGCCGTGCGCCATGGCGGAGGCCGCCTCCTCCAGGGTCCAGGCCGGGGCGGCGAAGACGACGTCGTTGGTGGTGTGGGCGTGGGTGCGTTCCGTGTCCGGGTCCTGGCCCAGGGCCACGGAGTTGAGGATGTCGCGCTCGGTGAGGATGCCGATGCCGCCGGCGTCCGGGTCCAGGACCAGGGCCGCACCGACGCGGCGTGCGGACATCAGGGCGGCGGCCTGCCGGAGGGTGTGTGCGGGGCCGATGGTCAGGACCACCGTGCTCATGGCGTCGCGGACGAGCATGGGCTGAGCACCTCCTACGAATCCGTTAGTTCAAGGATTCACAAATGCACAAGTGGGGGTGCTGTCAGCGTGGCAGGCAAAGCGAGGGTCAACAAGAGGGCGCGCGCGTCCAATTGAGGGCGCGCGCGCTCACTTGTGAGGTCGGTCAGTTGCGCTCGTTGAGGTAGCCCAGCAGCTCGTCGTGGAGCAGACCGTTCGACGCGGCAGCGTTTCCGCTGTGCGGCCCCGGACGGCCGTCCAGGCCGGTGAAGGTGCCGCCGGCCTCCGTCACGACGATCGCGGTGGCCGCCATGTCCCAGAGCGACAGCTCGGGTTCGGCACAGAGGTCGACCGAGCCCTCGGCCACCATCATGTACGGCCAGAAATCGCCGTACGCGCGCGTGCGCCACACCTC
>NZ_MUBA01000352.1 GCF_002154575.1 Streptomyces bobili | reverse complement strand
GCCCTCAACCAACCCCCCGAACCCCTGCGCCTGGGCCCGTCCGACGACGCCGAATGGGCGGCCTTCGCCGCGGAGGCGGTCCTGCGGGCGGGCGACGACACGGTCCTCGGCGACCTCAGCCGCCGACGCCGTATGCGCGCCGCCATCGACCTGACCTGGAACGCCCTCGCCGCCGAGGTCGCCGCGGCGGCGGACCGCGCCCCCGAGGTGGAGTCGGCCGTGCTTCCCCTGCGCGCCCGGATCTCCGTCCGGGCCGGCCTCGGCAACCTGGCCAACGGCCTGCGCCCGCCCGCCACCGGCCACGACAACCCGCACTTCTTCGACGACGCCGCCTGCGTCCGCGCCTGCGTGCTCGCGGTGGCCCACCCCGGCGACCCCCGACTCGCCGCCGAACTGGCCGAGTTCGACGCCCGCTACACGCAGGACGGCGACGGCGTGCACGGCGCTCGGGCGATGGCCGCGGCCCTCTCGCTCGCGCTGGTCGGCGCGGACACCGGGACCTGCGTGACCGCGGCGCTCGCCGAACTCCCCGAGGGAACGGAGATCGCCCGTAACGCCCGCCACGCGCTCGCCCTGGCCCGGACCGCGGAGAGCGCCTTCGCCCTGGTCCCCCTGCTGGAGCATCAGATCGTCGACCACGTCTACAGCTACGGCATCGCCGCCGCCGAGACCGTCCCGGTCGCCCTCGCGCTGGCCACCGCGTCGGGCGGACGGATCGCGCAGGCCGTACCGGCGGCGGCCTGTCTGTCGCGGGTCGCGGACTCCGCCCCCGCGCTCGCGGGCGCGCTGACCGGCGCACTGGGCGGCGCCGCGTCGATCCCGGCGAGCTGGCGCGACGCCTGCCGCACGCTCTCCGGCTGCGCCCTGCCCCGCCTCACCGGCACCGACCTGGTGGAACTCGCCGAACTGCTGGAAGCCACACAACCGGCCACGGCAGGAGGATGATTCGGATCATGACACCCAAAACAGAAGAAAGCGACGGAGGATCCGGGGGCACTCGGGAGAGCGGAACCCCGGTGGGCCCGACCCTGGAGGAACGCGTCACCGGCGCCCTCGTCGGCGCGGCCGTCGGCGACGCCCTCGGCGGGCCGGTCGAGGGCTACTCCCCCGACCAGATCCTCCAGCGTCACGGCGGGCGCGTACACGGCGTCGTCGGCCCCTGGAACGGTGACGACTGGCGCACCGCCCGCCCCATCGCGCCGTACCACAAGGGCGACGGGCACGTCACCGACGACACCTTGATGACCCACGCACTGATCAGGGTCTACGCCACGGTCCGCGACCACCTGGACGCGTACGCGCTCGCCGACCACCTGGTCCCGGACCTGATGACGAACCCGCGCTGGATCCCGGAGCTGGAGGCCGAGGCGCTCCCCCTCCAGCGCCTCTTCCTCGCGGAGAAATGGCTGGTCACGAGGATCCACTACGGCCATGTCGACCCGCGCGAGGCAGGCGTCGGCAACATCGTCAACTGCGGTGCCGCGATGTACATGGCACCGGTCGGCCTGGTCAACGCGGCCGATCCGGCGGCGGCCTACGCCGAGGCGATCGACCTGGCGGGCGCCCACCAGTCCTCGTACGGCCGTGAGGCGGCGGGCGTCTTCGCGGCGGCGGTGGCCGCGGCCTGCGCACCCGGCGCGACGCCCGACTCGGTGGTGGCGGCCTGCCTGTCGCTGGCCAAGGACGGCACCCGCGCGGCGATCGAGCAGGTCTGCGAAGTGGCCGCCCGGCACCGGGACTTCGAGTCGGCGCTGACCCCGATCCGGGAGGCGGTGACCCCCTACGACACCGTCGGCCCCGACTACCGGCAGCCCTCGCTTGCCGCCCGCCGCCCCTCCCGGCTGCACGCCATCGAGGAACTCCCCGTCGCCCTGGGCATGGTGGTGACGGCCGGCGGCGACTACCGGCACTCGGTGCTGGGCGCGGTGAACTACGGCCGTGACTGCGACTCGATCGCGACGATGGCCGGCGCGGTGACCGGCGCCCTCGGCTCCCCCGTGCCGGAGGAGTGGTCCAAGCGGGTCGCGGAGGCCAGCCGCCTGGACCTGTGGTCACCGGCGACGGCCCTCACCGAGGTCGCACGGGAGATCTTCGAGAAGGACGTCCACCGCCGCAGGGCGCACGAGCGGGCGTTCGCCGGCCTCGGGGGCCGGTGATGCTCCGCCTGACCTGGGTGCAGCCGGAGGACCTCGTCGGCCACGAACTCCGGCAGGCGGCCCAGGACGGCCGCGAACCGTCGGCGGTCGCCGCCCGCTGGCGTGCTGCGGGCGGCCGGGAGGCCCCGGTACGGGCCGGCGCATCGCCCCGGCGCGCGTCGCCCTATCTGCGACTCCTGGCGGAGGACCTGCTCGACGAACTGGCGGACCTGCCGAGCGCCTTGGCGGAGGACGAGCCGACGGACCTGCCGAGGATCAGGGCCGCCTGCCCGGCATGGCCCGCCGAGCCCGCCGGCGGCCGGGCCGGGGCGCTCACCCCGGCCGCCCTGGAAGCCGCCTGGCTGGGCCGGGCAGCCGGCTGTCTCCTGGGCAAGCCGGTGGAGAAACTCCCCCTCGCCGCCATCCGCGCCCTGGCCGCCGCGACCGGCAACTGGCCCCTCGCCGCCTACTTCACCGCGCGTGGCGTCCCGGCGGCCCTGTTGGAGGCCCACCCCTGGAACCGCCGCTCGGCGGGAAACTCCCTCGCCGAGAACATCGACGGAATGCCCGAGGACGACGACCTCAACTACCCCCTGCTCAACCTGCTCCTGCTCCGGCGGCACGGCAGAACCTTCACCACCGCCGACGTGGCACAGCTCTGGCTCGACGAACTCCCCGCCGGCCGCACCTTCACCGCCGAACGCCTCGCCTACCGCAACCTCCTCCACGGCATCGAACCCCCGCACACCGCCCGCCACCGCAACCCCTTCCGCGAGTGGATCGGCGCCCTCATCCGCGCCGACGTCCACGGCTGGACCAACCCCGGCGACCCGGCCGCCGCGGCCGGGCAGGCGCACCGGGACGCCACCCTGACCCACACCGCGAACGGCGTCTACGCGGCGATGTTCACGGCGGCCACCATCGCCGCCGCGGCGACCGGCGACCACGACATCCACGCCTGTCTGCGCACGGGCCTCACCGTCGTCCCACCCCGCTCCCGCCTGTTCCGAGCCGTCACCCACGCGATCGGACTCGCCCGCGAACACGCCGGCTTCGACACGGTCGTGGACCGGCTCCACGCCACGCACGGCGCCACCCACCACTGGGTCCACGCCGTCCCCAACACTGCCCTGATCGCCGCCGCCCTCACCCACGCCGACGGCGACTTCTCCGGCTCCATCTGCCGTGCCGTGTCCGGGGGTTGGGACACCGACTCCAACGGCGCCACCGCGGGCAGCGTCGCCGCACTCCTGGCCGGCACCCCGGCCGCCCTCCCCGACCGCTGGACGACCCCGCTCAAGAACCGCCTCGCCAGCACCGTCGCCGACTTCGACGGCACCGGCTTCGACACCCTCGCCCACCTCACCCACCGGGAGGCTGCACGCCCATGACCGACATCGTCGTGCTCGGCAGCACGCACATGGACCTCGTCACCTGCGTCGAGAAGGCCCCGCAGCGCGGAGTGAACACCGCCCGCTTCGGCACGGTCGAGTCCCCCTCCGGCACCGCGTCATGACCGAGACGAACGGCACCCCCACCCCCGGCGCGCCCCTCACCGGCCTGCGCGTCCTCGACCTGGCCACCCTCTTCGCCGGCCCCCTCGCCGCCACCATGCTCGGTGACTTCGGCGCCGAGGTCATCAAGATCGAGCACCCGTCGAAACCCGACCCGTCCCGAGGCCACGGCCCCTCCAAGAACGGCGTCGGGCTGTGGTGGAAGCTCCTCGGCCGCAACAAGCGCGCGATCACCCTGAACCTGTCGAGGCCCGGCGGGCGCGCCACCCTGCTGCGCCTCGCCGCCACGGCCGACGTGATCATCGAGAACTTCCGTCCCGGCACCCTGGAGAAGTGGGACCTCGGCTGGGAGGAACTGTCGGCGGCCAACCCCCGGCTGGTCCTCACCCGTGTCACCGGCTTCGGCCAGTTCGGCCCGTACGCCCACCGTCCGGGCTTCGGCACCCTCGCCGAGGCGATGAGCGGCTTCGCCTCCATCACCGGCGAACCCGACGCGCCCCCGACCCTGCCGCCGTTCGGCCTCGCCGACTCGATCGCGGCCCTGGCCACGGCGTACGCCGTCATGACCGCCCTCGCCGCCCGCGACCGCACCGGCGAGGGCCAGGTCGTCGACATGGCGATCATCGAACCGATCCTGACCGTCCTCGGCCCGCAGCCCCTCTGGTACGACCAGCTCGGATACGTCCAGGAGCGCACCGGGAACCGCTCCGCGAACAACGCCCCGCGCAACACCTACCGCACGGCCGACGGCACCTGGGTCGCGGTGTCGACCTCGGCCCAGTCGGTGGCGGAGCGCGTGATGCGGCTGGTCGGCCGCCCCGAGCTGATCGACGAGCCGTGGTTCGCGACGGGCGCCGGACGGGCCGCCCACGCCGACGTCCTCGACACGGCGGTCGGCACCTGGATCGCCGCCCGCACCCGCACCGACGTCCTCGCCGCATTCGAGAAGGCGGAAGCGGCCATCGCCCCCGTCCAGGACGTACGGGACGTGCTGACCGACCCCCAGTACCAGGCCCTCGACACCGTCACCACGGTCGACGACCCGGAACTGGGTCCGATCCGCATGCAGAACGTCCTGTTCCGCCTCTCCGCCACCCCCGGCGCGATCCGCTGGGCCGGCCGCCCGCACGGCGCGGACACCGACACGGTCCTCACCGAACTCGGCCTCACCCCGGCCGACCTGGCAGCCCTGCGCACGGAGGGCGCCCTGTGACCTTCCCGCTCACCTGGCTGTACGTCCCCGGCGACCGCCCGCACATCGTCACCAAGGCCCTGGGCTGCGGGGCGGACGTCGTCGTGATCGACCTGGAGGACGCGGTCGCCCCCGACCGCAAGGAGTACGCCCGCGCGGCCACCGCCGAGCTGCTCCGCGAGGAACAGCCGGTGCCGGTCCACGTCCGGGTCAACGCCCTGGACGGCCCCCTCGCCGACGCCGACCTCCGGGCCGTGGCCGCCCTTCCCGGCGTCCACGGTCTCCGCCTCCCCAAGGTGACGTCACCCGTCCAGATCACCCGGATCGCCGCCCGCATCGCGCAGCACGGCCCACGCCCGCTCTACGCCCTCCTCGAAACGGCCCTCGGCGTCGAACACGCCTACGCCATCGCCGCCGCTCACCCCGATCTGCGCGGCATCTCCCTCGGCGAGTCCGATCTGCGGGCCGACCTCGGCCTGCGCGCGGACGCCGGCCTCGACTGGTCCCGCTCCCGGGTGGTCGTCGCCGCGCGGGCGGCCGGGCTGGCCCCGCCGCCGCAGTCGGTCCACCCCGACATCCGCGACCTCGAAGGCCTGGCGTCCTCCTGCGCGCACGGCCGCAGCCTGGGCTTCCTGGGCCGGTCGGCGATCCACCCCCGCCAGCTCCCGATCATCGAACGGGCCTATCTGCCCACCCAGCGGGAGGTCGAGGAGGCGGAGACGATCGTCAAGGCCGCGGCGGCCGAGCCGGGCGCCCAGGCCCTGCCGGACGGCCGCTTCATCGACGCCGCGGTCGTGGCGACGGCCCAGCGGACGCTGTCGCTGGCCCGCCGGACCTGACGGTCACACACGACGAGGGCGCCCGGAGACCCCGGGCGCCCTCGTCGTCGTAGAACCTGCCGTCAGCTCTTCTTGCCCGCCGATTCGGAAGCGGACGCGGACTGGGATGTGGACTCGGCCCCGGACTCGGACTCGGACTCGGACTCGGACTCGGACTCGGCGGGATCCTTGTCCTCGGCCTCGGCCTCGTCCTTGTCGTCCTTGGCGTCTTCCGCGGAGGTCTCCGTGGACTTGTCAGCCTTGGCATCCGCATCGGCTTCGGCCCCGTCCGTGGCGGAGTCGTCCGCCCCGGGTTCCACCACGGTCTCCCGCCCCGGCCGCTTCTTCGCCGAGACCACGAGGTACACCACGGCCAGCACGAACACGATCAGCGCGGTCCAGTTGTTCAGGCGCAGGCCGAGGATGTGGTGGGCGTCGTCGACGCGCAGGTACTCGATCCAGAAGCGGCCGGCGCAGTAGGCGGCGACGTACAGCGCGAACGCCCGGCCGTGGCCCAGCTGGAAGCGGCGGTCGGCCCAGATGACGAGAAGGGCGACACCGACGCACCACAGCGACTCGTACAGGAACGTGGGGTGGTAGTCGCCCGGCACCCGGCCGTCCAGGGAGGACGTGATGCGCACGGCCCACGGCAGGTCGGTCTCCTTGCCGTACAGCTCCTGGTTGAACCAGTTGCCCCAGCGGCCGATCGCCTGCGCGAGGGCGATACCGGGTGCGATGGCGTCGGCGTAGGCGGGCAGCGGGATGCCCCGGCGGCGGCAGCCGATCCACGCGCCCACGGCGCCGAGGGCGATCGCGCCCCAGATACCGAGGCCGCCCTCCCAGATCTTGAAGGCGTCCACCCAGTTGCGGCCCTCGCTGAAGTACAGCTCGTAGTCCGTGATCACGTGGTAGAGCCGGCCGCCGACCAGGCCGAAGGGCACGGCCCAGACGGAGATGTCCGCCACCGTGCCGGCCCTCCCGCCCCGGGCCAGCCAGCGCTTGTTGCCGAGCCAGACGGCGACGAAGACACCGATGATGATGCAGAACGCATAGCCGCGCAGCGGAATGGGGCCGAGGTGGATCACTCCGCGCGACGGGCTGGGAATGTAGGCAAGTTCCATGGCAGGGTCGACGCTACCGTGCCGGGCCGGGCCCACGGCGGGCAGCCCGGCTACGGCTCCATAACGGGCCGCTGAGCGGGGCTCAGCCCTGGTCGGCCTCCTCCACCATCTTCTTCAGCTTGGCCGGCGTCATCGACTGGTCCTGGTAGATGTTCTTGCCGTTGAACAGGACGGTCGGGGTGCCGGTGAAGCCGCCACTGCGGAAGGCCTGGTTGGACTTGTCGACCCAGCTGTCGTGGGTGCCCTCGTCCACACAGGTGCGGAAGGCGGGCGTGACGAGGCCGTCGACCTTGCCGGCGAGGTCGAAGAGCCTGTCGCGGTCGGCGTAGGCGTCGTCGGTCTCCTGCGGCTGGTTCTCGAACAGCACGTCGTGGTAGGCGGGGAACTTCCCGGCGTCCTGGGCGCAGGCCGCGGCGTTGGCCGCCGTACGGGAGCCGCTGCCGCCCATGTTGCCGTCGATGATGGTGGCCAGGTGGTACTCCACCTTGAGCTTTCCGGCGTCGGTCAGCTCATGGATCGTCGAGCGGTAGGTGTCCTCGAAGGACTTGCAGGCCGGGCAGCGGAAGTCCTCCCACACGGTGAGCGTGGAGGGGGCGCTCTCCTTGCCGACGGGGATCGCCAGGGCGTCCTTGCCCTGCGCGCCCGACGGCGCCACGACCGGGCCGGCGCTGTCACCGCCGTCGTCCTTGCCGGCGTTCGCCGCGACGATGCCGATGACCGCGGCCAGGCCCAGTACGCAGACGACGCTCGCGGCGACGATCAGTGTCCGACGCCGCCGCTCCGCGGCCTTCTGCTTCTCACGCTCGACCGCCAGCCGCTCCCGGGCGGTGCGCTTCCTGTCACGATTCTTCTCGCTCACACCCCGGAAACGAACCGGGGAGGCGCCCAGCGCCTCCCCGGTCCCATGTCCACCCGTTCGAGTGACCGATTCTTTCCGCGCCGGCCGCTACGCCTGTCCGCGGACGCCCTTCGCCAGCTCGCCCGCGAGCGCGCGCACGGCCTCGACACCGGCCGCGTCGTCCGGGGCGTCGAGCATGCGCTTGACGAAGGCCGAGCCGACGATCACTCCGTCGGCGAAGCCGGCGACCTCGGCGGCCTGCCGGGCGTCGGACACGCCGAGGCCGACGCAGACGGGCAGTCCGGTGCCGGTCGCGCGGGTGCGCTCGACCAGGTCCTGGGCCTGCGCGCCCACCGACTCGCGGGTGCCGGTGACCCCCATCAGCGAGGCGGCGTACACGAATCCGCTGCCCGCCTCGGTGATCGTGGCGAGCCGTGCCTCCTGGCTGCTCGGCGCCACGACGAAGACCGTCGCGAGGCCGTGCTTCTCGGCGTGCTCCCTCCACTGCGCCGACTCCTGCACGGGCAGGTCGGGCAGGATGCAGCCCGCCCCGCCCGCCTCGGCCAGCTCGGCGGTGAAGCGCTCGACGCCGTAGCGGTCGATGGGGTTCCAGTACGTCATGACGAGGACCGGCTTCCCGGTGGCCTCGCACGACTCTCGGACCGTGCGCATGACGTCCGCGATGCGTACGCCGCCGCGCAGGGCGATGTCGTCGGCGGTCTGGATGACCGGGCCGTCGAGGACGGGGTCGCTGTGCGGCAGGCCCACCTCGACGATGTCGGCGCCGCCGTCCAGAACGGCCTTGATCGCCTCGATGCCGCCGTCGACGGTCGGGAACCCGGCCGGGAGGTAGGCGATGAGGGCGGCACGGCCCTCGGCCTTGGCGGTGGCGAGGGTGTCCGTCAGCAGGTGGATGTTGCCGCTCACTTGGCGTCCCCCTCGATCTCGGCGGTGGCGGTCGCGTCGGCCGCGACCTCGGCGTCGGTGTCGTACAGGCCGAAGTAGCGGGCGGCCGTGTCCATGTCCTTGTCGCCGCGGCCGGACAGGTTGATGACGATCAGTCCGTCCTTGCCCAGCTCCTTGCCGACCTCCAGGGCTCCGGCCAGCGCGTGCGCGCTCTCGATGGCCGGGATGATGCCCTCGGTGCGCGACAGCAGGCGCAGCGCCTGCATGGCGGCGTCGTCGGTGACCGCGCGGTACTCGGCGCGGCCGGTGTCCTTGAGGTAGGAGTGCTCGGGGCCGATGCCCGGGTAGTCCAGACCGGCCGAGATGGAGTACGGCTCGGTGATCTGGCCCTCGTCGTCCTGGAGGACGTAGGAGCGGGAGCCGTGCAGGATGCCGGGTTCGCCGGCCGTGAGGGTCGCGGCGTGCTCGCCGGTCTCGATGCCGTGACCGGCCGGCTCGCAGCCGATGAGGCGTACGCCGGCGTCCGGGATGAAGGCGTGGAAGAGGCCGATGGCGTTGGAGCCGCCGCCGACGCAGGCGACGGCCGCGTCGGGCAGGCGTCCGGCGCGCTCCAGGATCTGGCGGCGGGCCTCGACGCCGATGACGCGGTGGAAGTCGCGGACCATCGCCGGGAAGGGGTGCGGACCGGCGACGGTGCCGAACAGGTAGTGGGTGCGGTCGACGTTGGCGACCCAGTCGCGGAAGGCCTCGTTGATGGCGTCCTTCAGCGTGCGGCTGCCGGACTTCACGGCGACGACCTCGGCGCCGAGCATGCGCATCCGGGCCACGTTGAGTGCCTGGCGCTGGGTGTCGATCTCACCCATGTAGATGGTGCATTCGAGGCCGAACAGCGCGCAGGCGGTGGCGGTGGCGACGCCGTGCTGACCGGCGCCGGTCTCCGCGATGACCCGCGTCTTGCCCATGCGCTTGGTGAGCAGGGCCTGGCCGAGCACGTTGTTGATCTTGTGCGAGCCGGTGTGGTTGAGGTCCTCACGCTTGAGGAACACCCGGGCGCCACCGGCGTGTTCGGCGAACCGCGGCACCTCGGTGAGGGAGCTGGGCCGGCCGGTGTAGTGCACGAGCAGGTCGTCGAGTTCGCGGGCGAACTCGGGGTCGTGCCTCGCCTTGTCGTACTCGACGGCGACCTCGTCCACGGCGGCGACGAGGGCCTCCGGGATGAACTTGCCGCCGAAGGCGCCGAAGTAGCCTTCGGCGCTGGGGACGTGACCGTCCGGGTCGGGAATGAAGAACTCGCTGGGCATGCGGAAACCTCACGGTGAGTTTGTGGAGAACACGGTTCGCCGTGGGGGCGGAGCTTGTCGGACGACCTCAGGCCGTGTGCGGCCGGTCGCGCCCATGCGGTGGAACCGCATGGTCAGGCAGTGCCCCGCGCCCCCGAGGGGCGCGCTGCCATCGACGCCCGTTGACCTGTCCGGGCTCGGCTCCGATGACGTACCGCACCCTGCGGCCGTGCACCCTGCGGGCGGGCGCGCGGCAGCCACGGGGGCGGCAGCCGCGCGCGAGGCGGGCGTACCGGTCCGTGGCCGTGAGGGTGATCGGGAGCGTCATCGGTGCCAGCCTAGCGGGCGGTCAGCCGCGGCCGTGCCGCAGCGCGGGATGTTCGCCCGCCGCCACCAGGTCGGCCACCGCCGTCCTGGGGTCGCGGCCGGTGACGAGGGACTCGCCGACCAGGACCGCGTCGGCGCCGGCATTGGCGTAGGCGATGAGGTCGTGCGGGCCACGGACGCCGGACTCGGCGATCTTGACGAGGTGGTCCGGGATCTCGGGGGCGACCCGCTCGAACGTGCCCCGGTCGACCTCGAGGGTCTTGAGGTTGCGCGCGTTGACGCCGATCACCTTGGCGCCCGCGTCCACCGCGCGCTCGACCTCGTCCTCGTCGTGCACCTCGACGAGCGGGGTGAGTCCGATGGAGACGGCCCGCTCGATCAGTGACTCCAGGGCCGGCTGGTCGAGGGCGGCGACGATCAGCAGCGCGAGGTCGGCGCCGTACGCGCGGGCCTCCCACAGCTGGTACGACGTGACGATGAAGTCCTTGCGCAGCACCGGGATGTCGACACGCGCGCGGACCGCTTCGAGGTCGGCGAGCGAGCCGCCGAAGCGGCGCTGTTCGGTGAGGACGGAGATGACGGCCGCGCCGCCCGCCTCGTAGTCGGCGGCCAGGGCGGCGGGGTCGGCGATCGCGGCCAGCGCGCCCTTGGACGGGCTGGAGCGCTTGACCTCGCAGATGACCTTGACGCCGTCGCCCCTGAGCGCGGCGACCCCGTCCTTGGCGGCGGGGGCCTTGGCCGCGCGCTCCTTGAGCTCGTCGAGGCTGACGCGCGCCTGCCGCTCCGCGAGGTCGGCACGGACTCCGTCGATGATCTCGTCGAGCACACTCACGCGAGCGGCCCCCTTCCAGACGGTTGACAGTTCCAGCGACCAGAGAAATCGATGGTCACTGCGATGGTATCCGCAGGAGGGCCATCGCCTCACATCCGGCGGCGGGCGGTCCCAGTACCTGGACTTTCACCAAGTGATCAAGGGCGCAACCAGCCGCCGTACGGCAGGTTCCGGACAACCGTGAAGACCAGCAGCAACGCGCCCAGCGTCCACAGCTGGACGGGGCCGGGATCGAGGCGGACCGGGCGGCCACGCGCCGCGCGGACCACCCAGACGGTCCACAGCACGGCGAAGACCGCGTAGCCCGCGACCGCCATCGCGTTGGCGTGCAGGGCGGTCACCAGGTCGCCCTGCGCGAAGGCGTGGGCGCTGCGCAGGCCGCCGCAGCCGGGACAGTAGAGGCCGGTGACCCTCAGCAGGGGGCAGACCGGGTAGTGACCGGGCTCGTTGGGGTCGACGGCGGCCACGTACGTGAAGGCGCCGACGACGGCCGAGAGCACCCCGGCGGGGACCGCGAGCCGGGCCAGGAGGGTCGCGGGAGCGGGAGCGGGAGCGGGCGGCGTCACGCTGTGACTGTCGGCGTTCACGCCTCGCATTGTGCCCCGCGTCGGCCTCACGCGCGCGTGAGGGGCGGCCGGTCCGTGA
This sequence comes from Streptomyces bobili, assembly GCF_002154575.1. GTDB lineage: Bacteria > Actinomycetota > Actinomycetes > Streptomycetales > Streptomycetaceae > Streptomyces > Streptomyces bobili. The sequence continues at coordinate 11,584 of NZ_MUBA01000352.1, read as the reverse complement.
CCGGCCGCCCCTCACGCGGGGTCGTTCGCGGGGTTCAGTGCTCGGCGACGGCCGGCTCGCGCGCCGCCGTGACCTGGTGCACCGGGTGGGTGTCCCTCGGCATGCCGAGGCCCATGGCACGCATGCCGGCGCCGACGACGCCGCCGAGGACGACGATCGCCATGCCGGCCCAGAAGCCGAGCGGCTCGGCCATCACCATGAACGCGCCCGCGACGCAGAAACCGATGAAGGCGATGATGACACCGGTCCAGGCGGCCGGGGTGTGTCCGTGGCTGCTGCCCGCCATGACTTGCTCCTCGTTGCTGTCTATGTGGCGTACGGGTCGTACGTGTGAGAGCCGGAGGCTCGCCGTCCATTGTCCCGTACGCGTACGGGTGCCAGGTGCGGGGGTCGCTTCCGTTCGAGTCTGGTTCACCACATCGGGAAACCGGACCCGCGCGCGGGTGTCAGGCCGGGCCCGTCCCCGTGGGGTCCTCACCGCGGTCCAGGGCCTTCCAGATGTCCTCGGGACGGTCGGGGTCGACGACCGCGGCCCTGCGCCGGGGGCGGGGGGCGCCGTCGCGCTCGTAGCGGCCCGACATGGCCGGCCACAGCGGGCCGTAGCGCAGGGCGAGCAGCCCGGCCAGGAGGATCAGGGCGCCGCCTGCCGCGGCGGCGTAGGGCCAGGCCGTGTGCGTGAGGGAGGCGACGGCCGCGGAGGTGTCACCGGAGACCTTGGCGGCCTCGTCGTCGAGCGCGGAGCTGTCGGAGGCGCCGAACAGCGAGGCGGCGACGATACCGGCGCCGGAGAGCGCGAGGAGGGCGGAGACCGCGAAGCGGCCCGCCCTGCGGACGGCGAAGACGGCGACGAGCGCGGCGAGGCCCACTATGGCGAGCGCCGCGGGGACGCCCGTGACGTCACTGCCCTTGGCGGTCAGGGGGAAGGCGCCGCCGGCCACCGTGGCCGTGCCCTCCGACCAGCGCTGCCGGGTCGCGAGCAGGACCAGTGCCGCGCCCAGCGCGCCGAACATCAGGGCGAGCGCGAGGCTCCGGCGCCCGGACCGGGCGGGAGCGGCGGCTTCGGAACGGGGAGGAGGAACAGCAGTCACGTACTCCACTATCGCCTGAACCCCGGGCGAACCGGCACCCGGGGCGCACGTGACACTTGTCCTACTGCGCTCCTGTTCCGCTCCGGCTCGACTCGCGCGCCGCTCCTACCGCGCGTGACGCGCCCCTACTCGGCCAGCCGGTTGGCCGTGTGGACCGCGCGGAGCACGGCCGCCGCCTTGTTGCGGCACTCCTGGTCCTCGGCGGCCGGGTCGGAGTCCGCGACGATGCCGGCGCCAGCCTGGACGTAGGCGGTGCCGTCGCGCAGCAGGGCGGTGCGGATGGCGATGGCCGTGTCGGAGTCGCCGGCGAAGTCCAGGTAGCCGACGCAGCCGCCGTACAGGCCGCGGCGGGAGGGCTCCAGCTCGTCGATGATCTGCATGGCGCGGGGCTTGGGGGCGCCGGAGAGGGTGCCGGCCGGGAAGCAGGCGGTGAGGACGTCGAAGGCGGTGCGGCCCGGCGCGACCCGGCCCGTGACCGTCGAGACGATGTGCATGACGTGGGAGTACCGCTCGACGGACATGAAGTCGACGACCTCGACGGAGCCGGGCTCGCAGACCCGCCCCAGGTCGTTGCGCCCCAGGTCGACGAGCATCAGGTGCTCGGCGCGCTCCTTGGGGTCGGCGAGCAGCTCGTCGGCGAGGGCCTGGTCCTCCTGCGGGGTGGCCCCGCGGTGCCGGGTGCCGGCGATGGGGTGCACCATGGCCCGCCCGTCCTCGACCTTGACCAGGGCCTCCGGGGAGGAGCCCACGACGTCGAAGCCGTCGAAGCGGAAGAGGTACATGTACGGCGAGGGATTGGTGGCCCGCAGGACCCGGTAGACGTCCAGCGCGCTGGCCGTGCAGGGCGTCTCGAACCGCTGGGAGGGGACGACCTGGAAGGCCTCCCCGGCGCGGATGCGCTCCTTGACGTCCTCGACGGCCCGCTGGAAGTCGGGGCCGCCCCACAGGGCCGTGTACGCGGGGAGTTCGGAGGGGGGCAGGACGGCGGGCGGCTGGGCCACCGCGCGCGAGAGGTCCGCCTCCATGGCGTCCAGACGGGCGACGGCGTCCGCGTGGGCCTCGTCCACGCCCGTGTCGAGGTCGTTGTGGTTGATCGCGTTGGCGATCAGGAGGACCGAGCCCTCCCAGTGGTCCATCACGGCGAGGTCGCTGGTGAGGAGCATGGTCAGCTCGGGCAGCTTCAGGTCGTCGCGCTCGCCGGGGCCGATCTTCTCCAGGCGGCGGACGATGTCGTAGCCGAGGTAGCCGACCATGCCGCCGGTGAAGGGCGGCATGCCCTCCTGGTGGGGGGTGTGCAGGGCCTCGATGGTGGCGCGCAGGGCGGCCAGCGGGTCACCCTCGGCGGGCACGCCGACGGGCGGGGTGCCGAGCCAGTGGGCCTGTCCGTCGCGTGCGGTGAGGGTGGCGGCGGAGCGGACGCCGACGAAGGAGTACCGGGACCAGGAACGGCCGTTCTCCGCTGACTCCAGCAGGAACGTGCCGGGACGCTCGGCCGCGAGTTTGCGGTAGAGCCCGACCGGGGTGTCGCCGTCTGCGAGGAGCTTGCGGGTGACCGGAATGACGCGGCGGTCGGTGGCCAGCTTGCGGAACGTGTCGAGGTCCATGGCGGCTGACCTTACTGATCCGAGGCGGGTACGCCGGAATCGGCGTCCTCGAGGAGCACGTCGACGTCGAAGCAGGTCCGGGCGCCGGTGTGGCAGGCGGCGCCGACCTGGTCCACCTTGACCAGCACGGTGTCGGCGTCGCAGTCCAGGGCGACCGACCTGACCCACTGGAAGTGGCCGGAAGTGTCTCCCTTGACCCAGTACTCGCGGCGGCTGCGCGACCAGTAGGTGCACCGGCCGGTCGTCAGGGTGCGGTGCAGCGCCTCGTCGTCCATCCAGCCGAGCATGAGCACCTCGCCGGTGTCGTACTGCTGGGCGATGGCGGGCAGGAGGCCGTCGGGGCTGCGCTTGAGGCGCGCGGCGAGCTCCGGGTCGAGGCTGCTGGGCGGGGGCATGCTGGTCATGGGTTCATTGTGCCGCGCGGCGGTGACACTCCCGGCCCTGCGTCCACTGTGCGGACCCGCCGGGCGGTCGTAGGCTGGCCGCATGTCGACTTTCGCCAAGCGTGAACGGCTCCTTCTCGCCGACCTGTTGGAAACGGCGGGCCCCGAGGCGCCGACCCTCTGCGAGGGCTGGCGGACCCGCGACCTCGCCGCGCACGTGGTGGTGCGCGAGCGCCGGCCCGACGCGGCCGGGGGCCTGCTCGTCAAGCAGCTCGCGTCGCGGCTGGACAAGGCGATGGAGGAGTTCGCCGCCAAGCCGTACGAGGAGCTGATCCAGCTCATCCGTACCGGCCCGCCACGGTTCTCGCCCTTCCAGCTCAAGCAGCTCGACGAGGCGTCGAACATCATCGAGTTCTACGTCCACGGCGAGGACGTCCGGCGGGCACAGCCCGACTGGACGCCCCGCGAGCTGGACCCCGTCTTCCAGGACGCCCTGTGGTCGCGTCTGGAGCGCACGGCCCGGCTGACCGGCCGCGGTACGCCGACCGGACTGGTGCTGCGGCGCCCCGACGGCCGTACGGCGGTCGCCAACCGCGGTACGCCGGTCGTCACGGCGACGGGTGAACCGTCCGAGCTGCTGCTCCTCCTGTACGGCCGGGGCGGCGCCGCCAAGGTGGATCTGGCCGGCGAGGAGGAGGCCATCACCACCCTGCGCGGCGGCAAGCAGCTCGGCCTCTGAGAGGACGCCCAGTGATCAAGGTCGCGATGACCAGCGTGTACGTCGACGACGTCGCCAAGGCCCACGCCTTCTACACCGACGTCCTCGGCTTCGAGACCCGCATGCACATGAACGTGGGCGGCGGCACGCTGTTCGTCACCGTGGGCGCGGCCGAGGGCGCCCAGCCGGACCTCCAGCTCCTGCTGGAGCCCGGCCACGGCCCGATCGCCGAGCCCTACCGGGCGGCCCTGCGGATGGCCGGCCTGCCCTGCATCGTGTTCTCCGTGACCGACCTCCGGGCGGAGTACGAGCGCCTGAGTGCCCTCGGCGTCCACTTCGCCCAGAAGCCCCAGAAACAGGGCCCGATGTACCTGGCCATCCTGGACGACACGGTGGGCAACTGGGTCCAGCTGACCCAGATGAAGGGGTAGGTCAGCTCCGAGCGTCCATGGGTAAGCCCCGGTCACCTGGTGAGCGGGGCTTACCCATGGACGCCGAAAGGGTCAGCGCACCGGGTGGCCGGCCTCTCGGAGGGCGTTCTTGACCTCGCCGATGCGCAGGTCACCGAAGTGGAACACCGAGGCGGCCAGGACCGCGTCCGCGCCCGACTCGACGGCCGGGGCGAAGTCGGCCAGCCTGCCGGCGCCGCCCGAGGCGATCACCGGGACCGACACGTGCTTGCGAACGGCGGCGATCATCTCCAGGTCGTAGCCGTCCTTGGTGCCGTCCGCGTCCATCGAGTTGAGCAGGATCTCGCCCGCGCCCAGCTCGGCGGCCCGGTGGGCCCACTCGACGGCGTCGATGCCGGTGCCGCGACGGCCGCCGTGGGTGGTGACCTCGAAGGAGCCGGACTCGGTCCTGCGGGCGTCCACCGACAGGACCAGCACCTGGCTGCCGAACCGCTCGGCGATCTCCTTGATCAGTTCCGGACGGGCGATCGCGGCGGTGTTGACCCCGACCTTGTCGGCGCCGGCCCGCAGCAGCTTGTCCACGTCCTCGGGGGCGCGCACCCCGCCGCCGACGGTGAGCGGGATGAACACCTGCTCGGCCGTGCGGCGCACCACGTCGTACGTGGTCTCACGGTTGCCCGAGGATGCGGTGATGTCCAGGAACGTCAGCTCGTCGGCACCCTCGGCGTCGTACACCTTGGCCATCTCGACGGGGTCGCCCGCGTCGCGCAGGTTCTGGAAGTTGACGCCCTTGACGACCCGGCCGTTGTCCACGTCCAGGCAGGGGATGACTCGGACCGCCAGGGTCATGAATCCACGGCTCCTCTATGTCCTTCGGACGTATGTCCACTGAATGCTTCGAGTTCCACGGAGACCAGGACCCGCGGATCGACGAACCCCTCCACGACCAGCAGGGTCGAGACGGGGCGCACGGCGTCGAAGAGTTCCTTGTGGGCCCGGCCCACCTCGTCGACGTCCCGTGTGTGCGCCAGATACATCCGGGTCCTGATCACCGAGCCGGGGCCCAGCCCGAACCCGGCGATCGCCTCCAGGGCGCTGGTGAAGGCCACCTTGGCCTGTTCGTAGGGGTCGCCCTCCCCGTACAGCACGCTGCCCCTGAAGGACGTCGTGCCCGCCACCAGCACCAGGTCACCTGCCGCGACGGCACGCGCGAAGCCGAACGTCTCTTCCCAGGGACTTCCGCTCTGCGCGCGCCGTACGGCTTCGGACGTCATGACGCCACAGCCTCCAGGGCCTCTTCCAGGGTGAACGCCTTCGCGTACAGCGCCTTCCCGACGATGGAGCCCTCGACACCGAGGGGCACCAGTTCGGCGATGGCGCGCAGGTCGTCGAGGGAGGACACGCCGCCCGAGGCCACGACCGGGCGGTCCGTCGCGGCGCACACGTTGCGCAGCAGCTCCAGGTTCGGGCCCTGGAGGGTGCCGTCCTTGGCGATGTCGGTGACGACGTACCGCGCGCAGCCCTCCTTGTTCAGGCGCTCCAGCGTCTCGTAGAGGTCGCCGCCGTCGCGGGTCCAGCCGCGCCCGCGCAGGGTGGTGCCGCGCACGTCGAGACCGACGGCGATCTTGTCGCCGTGCTCGGCGATGACCCTGGCGACCCACTCGGGGGTCTCCAGGGCGGCCGTGCCCAGGTTGACGCGGGTGCAGCCGGTGGCGAGGGCGGCGGCGAGGGTGTCGTCGTCGCGGATGCCACCGGACAGCTCGACCTTGATGTCCATGGCGCCCGCGACCTCGGCGATCAGCGCGCGGTTGTCGCCGGTGCCGAACGCGGCGTCGAGGTCGACCAGGTGCAGCCACTCGGCGCCCGAGCGCTGCCAGGCGAGGGCCGCCTCCAGGGGCGAACCGTAAGAAGTTTCCGTCCCCGACTCACCGTGCACGAGCCGGACGGCCTGGCCGTCGCGGACGTCGACGGCGGGGAGGAGTTCGAGCTTGCTCACAGGGTTCCGATCCAGTTGGTGAGGAGCTGGGCTCCGGCGTCGCCGGACTTCTCGGGGTGGAACTGGGTGGCCCACAGCGGGCCGTTCTCGACGGCGGCCACGAACGGCTTGCCGTGCGTCGACCAGGTCACCGTGGGGGGCTGCATCGCGGGGTTCTGTACGTCGAAGGACCAGTCCTGGACGGCGTAGGAGTGCACGAAGTAGAAGCGCGCGTCCGGTTCCAGGCCGGCGAACAGCCGGGAGCCGGCCGGGGCCTCCACGGTGTTCCAGCCCATGTGGGGCACGATGTCGGCCTGGAGCGGCTCGACCGCGCCGGGCCACTCGTCGAGTCCCGCGGTCTCCACGCCGTGTTCGATGCCGCGGGCGAACAGGATCTGCATGCCGACGCAGATCCCCATCACCGGGCGGCCTCCGGACAGTCGGCGGTCGATGATCCAGTCCCCGCGCGCCTCCCGCAGGCCCTTCATGCAGGCGGCGAAGGCGCCGACGCCCGGCACCAGCAGCCCGTCGGCGTTCATCGCCCTGTCGAAGTCGCGCGTTATCTCGACGTCGGCCCCGGTGCGCGCGAGGGCGCGCTCGGCGGAGCGGACATTGCCGAAGCCGTAGTCGAAGACCACGACCTTCTTCGATGCGGCGGTCAATTCCACACCTCCAGCCTCATCACACCCGCGACCAGACACATCGCGGCAGCTATGGAGAGGAGCACCACGAGGCTCCTCGGCATGTCCTGCTTGACGAAGGAGTAGATGCCGCCGGCCAGGAAGAGGCCGACGACGATCAGGATGGTGGACAGGCCGGTCACAGCGCGCCCTTCGTGGAGGGGAGGATGCCGGCCGCGCGCGGGTCGCGCTCGGAGGCGTAGCGCAGGGCTCGGGCCAGCGCCTTGAACTGGCACTCCACGATGTGGTGCGCGTTGCGCCCGTAGGGCACGTGCACGTGCAGCGCGATCTGGGCCTGGGCGACGAAGGACTCCAGGATGTGCCGGGTCATCGTGGTGTCGTACTCGCCGATCATCGGCGCCATCTTCTCGGGCTCGGTGTGCACGAGGTAGGGGCGGCCGGACAGGTCGACGGTGACCTGGGCGAGGGATTCGTCCAGCGGGACCGTGCAGTTGCCGAAGCGGTAGATGCCCACCTTGTCGCCGAGGGCCTGCTTGAAGGCGGCGCCCAGCGCGAGGGCGGTGTCCTCGATGGTGTGGTGGGAGTCGATGTGCAGGTCCCCGTCGGTCTTCACGGTCAGGTCGAACAGACCGTGCCGGCCGAGCTGGTCGAGCATGTGGTCGTAGAAGCCGACACCGGTCGCCACGTCGACCTTGCCGGTACCGTCGAGATTGATCTCGACCAGGACGGACGTCTCCTTGGTCGTGCGCTCCACGCGTCCGACACGGCTCATGAACCCTGCTCCTTCTTGATCTCACGGACCGCGTCGAGGAACGCGTCGTTCTCTTCGGGGGTCCCGGCGGTGACGCGCAGCCACCCCGGTACGCCGTTGTCGCGGACCAGGACGCCCCGGTCGAGGATCTCGCGCCACATGGCGTGCGCGTCCTCGAACCGGCCGAACTGGACGAAGTTGGCGTCGGAGGCGGTCACCTCGTAGCCGGCCGCCAGCAGTTCGCTCACCAGCCGGTCCCGTTCCGTCTTGAGCTGCTCGACGTAACCGAGCAGGGTGCCGGTGTGTTCCAGGGCGGCCAGGGCGGTCGCCTGGGTGACGGCCGACAGGTGGTAGGGCAGCCGGACCAGCTGGACGGCGTCCACGACCGCCGGGTGGGCGGCGAGGTAGCCGAGGCGCAGCCCGGCCGCGCCGAAGGCCTTCGACATCGTCCGCGAGACGACGAGATTCGGCCGACCTTCGAGCAGTGGCAGCAGCGAGGCGCCGTGACTGAACTCGATGTACGCCTCGTCCACGATCACCATGGACGGCTTCGCGGCCTGCGCGGCCTCGTACAGCGCGAGGACGGTCTCGGCCGGGACGGCGCTGCCGGTGGGGTTGTTGGGGGTGGTGATGAAGACGACGTCCGGCCGGTGCTCCGCGACGGCCTTCTCGGCGGCCGGGAGGTCGATGGTGAAGTCCTCGTGGCGCGGCCCGGAGATCCATCCGGTGCCGGTGCCGCGCGCGATGAGCCCGTGCATCGAGTACGACGGCTCGAAGCCGATGGCCGTACGGCCCGGTCCGCCGAAGGTCTGCAGCAGCTGCTGGATGACCTCGTTGGAGCCGTTGGCGGCCCACACGTTCGCCAGGCCCACCTCGTACCCGGAGGTGTCCGTCAGGTACGCGGCCAGCCGGGTGCGCAGCTCGACGGCGTCGCGGTCGGGGTAGCGGTTGAGGTTGCGGGCGGCCTCGCGGACGCGCTCGGTGATCCGCTCGACCAGCGCCTCGGGCAGCGGGTAGGGGTTCTCGTTGGTGTTCAGCCGTACCGGCACGTCCAGCTGGGGCGCGCCGTAGGGGGACTTGCCTCGCAGCTCGTCCCGCACGGGGAGATCGTCGATGCCTGTCACTTGCTCTCCGGAACCTTCCAGTCGAACCGTGCCTTGATCGCCGCGCCGTGCGCGGGCAGGTCCTCCGCCTCCGCCAGCGTGACCACGTGGTGCGCGACGTCGGCCAGCGCGTCCCGCGTGTAGTCGACGATGTGGATGCCGCGCAGGAAGGACTGGACGGACAGGCCGGAGGAGTGGCAGGCGCAGCCGCCGGTGGGCAGGACGTGGTTGGACCCGGCGGCGTAGTCGCCGAGCGAGACGGGCGCCCACGGTCCGACGAAGACCGCGCCCGCGTTGCGCACCCGGTCGGCGACCGCGGCGGCGTCGGCGGTCTGGATCTCCAGGTGCTCGGCGCCGTAGGCGTCGACCACGCGCAGGCCTTCGTCGATGCCGTCGACGAGGACGATCGCGGACTGCCTGCCGCCCAGCGCAGGGACGATCCGGTCGTCGATGTGCTTGGTGGCCGCGACCTGCGGCCGCAGCTCCTTCTCGACCGCGTCCGCCAGTTCGGCGGAGTCGGTGACCAGGACGGCGGCGGCCAGCGGGTCGTGCTCGGCCTGGCTGATCAGGTCGGCGGCGACGTGGACGGGGTCGGCGGTGGAGTCGGCCAGGACGGCGATCTCGGTCGGGCCCGCCTCGGCGTCGATGCCGATCTTGCCGGTGAAGTAGCGCTTGGCGGCGGCGACCCAGATGTTGCCGGGCCCGGTGACCATGTTGGCGGGCGGGCAGGACTCGGTGCCGTAGGCGAACATCGCGACGGCGGTGGCGCCGCCGGCCGCGTACACCTCGTCGATGCCGAGCAGGGCGCACGCGGCGAGGATCGTCGGGTGCGGCAGTCCGCCGAAGTCGGCCTGGGCCGGGGAGGCGAGCGCGATCGACTCGACACCGGCCTCCTGGGCCGGCACCACGTTCATGATCACGGAGGACGGGTAGACGGACCGTCCGCCGGGCGCGTACAGCCCGACCCGGTCGACCGGAACCCACTTCTCGGTCACGGATCCGCCGGGCACGACCTGTGTCGTGTGATGCGTGCGGCGCTGCGCGCGGTGGACGAGACGGGCGCGGCGGATGGACTCCTCCAGGGCCGCGCGCACGGCCGGGTCGAGTTCCGCGAGGGCGCGGCTGAGGGCCTCGGCCGGGACCCGGACCCGGTCGAGCCGGACGCCGTCGAACTTCTCGGCGAAGTCGATCAGTGCCGCGTCGCCCCGATGATGCACGGCCTCGCAGATCGGGCGCACCTTCTCCAGTGCGGCCGAGACGTCGAAGTCGGCTCGGGGCAGCAGGTCGCGCAGGGCGGGGCCTTCGGGGAGGGCGTCGCCGCGCAGATCGATTCGGGCCAGCGAGAGATTTTGCAGCACGTGGTCAATTCTCTCAGACCGGAATCGGAGGCCGTCCGCGCGTATCAATGGCTGATACAGAACGTGGCCGGAAACGGAAGATCCCGCTCACGGCTAGCGTTCGGGGCGTCACTCACCGGGCATGAACGGGTGTGCGAAACATGTGCGCGAGCGAAGGGACCGAAACAGCGTGACGGAAGGGGCCGGCATCCAGGCCGGGGACCTGCCGGACGACCTGACCGCCGCCGAGGCCGGCATGTGGCAGGCCTTCCGCAACGGCAGCGTGTACGACCTCAGCAGCGGGGACACCGTCGTCGACGACCCGCACGGCGGGCATCCCTGGGGCGAGGCCCGCACGGTACGTGCCCGGATCGTGGCCTGGCTGCTGCTGGACGGGCCGCCCGCGCTGGCCGGCCGGGTGTCCTCGCTCAAACTGGTCGGCGTGCAGCTCAGCGGCAGCCTCGACCTGGCGGGCGGCACCGTCGAGCCGTACGTCGAGATGAAGCGCTGCCGCTTCGAGCGGGACGTGCTGCTGCCCGAGGCGCGGGTGACGACGCTGCGCATGGTGGACTGCTCGGTGCCGCGGCTGGAGGCGGCCCGGCTCCAGACCGAGGGCGATCTGCACCTGCCCCGCTGCCGCTTCCACAACGGCGTCCGGCTCACCGACGCGCACATCGGCACCGACCTGATGCTCAACATGGCGATCGTCTACCGCGACCGCACCGGCCGCTCGATCGCCGCGGACGGCCTGACCGTCGGCCAGGACCTCCAGGCCGAGATGCTGGAGTCGCACGGCGAGCTGCGGCTGCGCAGCGCCAAGATCGGGGTCTCGCTGAGCCTGCGCGGGGCCCGGCTCACCAACCCGTACACCCGGTTCGCGCTGAACGCGCCCCAGCTGACCGTGGAACGCTCCCTGTACATGACCCCGGCCGGCCTCGGCGGCCAGTCGCTGAGCGGCACGACTCCCGCGCACGGGACCCGCGTCCAGCGCTTCGAGTGCCGGGGCGGGGTCCGCCTGGACGACGGGCGGTTCGGGGACGCCGTCGACCTGGAGCGGGCCCGGTTCACCTTCACGGACGAGCAGGAACTGTCGCTGCGCCGGGTGCAGACACCCGAGCTGCGCTTCCTCGGGGAGCGGCCGCAGCGCGGCAAGGTGGTGCTGTCCGGGGCGCGGGTGGTCAACCTGGTGGACCGCGCGGAGGCGTGGCCGGGCCCCGGGAACCTGCACATGGGCGGTTTCGCGTACGAGAACCTGGTGCCGCAGGGCCCGTTCCCGCTGGCCGAGCGGCTGGGCTGGGTGGCCGCGGCGACCGCCGAGTACAACCCGGAGCCGTACGAGCGGCTGGCGGCGGTGCTGCGGGCCGGCGGGGAGGACGAGGACGCCCGCGAGGTGCTGCTCGCCAAGCAGCGCAGACGCCGCGAGACACTGCCGCCGGCCGCGAAGCTCTGGNNGGCCGGGCGGCGGTGTGGATGGCGGTGCTGTGGGCGGCGAGTTCCCTGGCGTTCCGGCACGCGGAGCATCCGCCCGTCAGCCGCGACGGGCATCCGCCGTGGAATCCGGCGCTGTTCGCCCT
>NZ_MUBA01000351.1 GCF_002154575.1 Streptomyces bobili | reverse complement strand
CGCGGGCCGCGCCACCCCCCACGCACTTGCGCAGGACGATCAGACCCAGGCGACCGAGGAGAGGGCATGGCCCCGCGTACGAACGACGGCGAACCGGAGCGTGAACGGCCGGCCTCCCTGACCGGAACCAACGCCCCGGTGACGGAAACGGCGTCCGGAGAAGCGTCCGGGGCAACTCCCGGGGAAGCCGCGGAGACCGCGGACGCCTCGGACACCGAGGGCAGCAGGGCGGCCGGGCCGGCCGGGGAAACCGGGGAGACCCCGGAATCCGCCGCCGACGCCGACGCCGACCGGGTCGCCGCCGTCCGCCGGGTCGCCGCCGCGGGCCGCCGCTGGCGGTCCGTGCAGCTCGGGGCCTGCGCCGCGATGCTGGCCGTCGGCCTGACCGCCGGGGCGATCGCGCTCGGCGCGGTGCGGGACGGCGGGGCGACACCGGTCGCCGCGGCCGCCGCCCTCTCCCCCGGACTGCTCGCGGGAGCCGACCTGAACACCGGCGTCGCCTCGCTCCAGGCCCATCTGCGCGACCAGCCCCGCGACTTCGGCGGCTGGGCCACCCTCGGCCTCGCCTACGTCGAGCAGGCCCGCACCCAGGGCGACCCCTCCCGCTACCCGCAGGCCGAGCAGGCCCTCGACCGCTCCGTCGCCCTGCGCCCGGACAACGACCAGGCCCTCGCCGGCCGGGCCGCGCTCGCCGCGGCCCGCCACGAGTTCGGCGACGCGCTCGCCCACGCCGACCGGGCCCTGAAGCAGAACCCCTACAACGAACGCGCCCTGTGCTCCCGTATCGACGCGCTCGTCGAGCTGGGCCGGTACGAGGAGGCGTCCGCCGCCGCCCGCACCGCCGACGAACGGCGGCCCGGCGTGCCGGTGTTCACCCGCTACGCCTACGTCCACGAGCTGCGCGGCGACGTCACCACCGCCCGCCGGGTCCTGGACCAGGCCCTGGCCACCTCGACCACGCCCGGCGACATCGCCTACGTGGCCACCCAGCTCGGCCAGCTCGCCTGGAACCAGGGCGCCTACGACACCGCCCTCACCCACTACGCCCGCGCCCTCGCCGCCGACGAGAACTACCTCCCGGCGCTGGAGGGCCGCGCCCGCGCCCAGGCGGCGAGCGGGCGTCGAGCGGAGGCGATCCAGGGACTGGAGAACGTGGTGGCCCGTTTCCCGCTGCCCGGTCCGCTCGTCGAACTGGGCGAGCTGTACGAGGCCCGCGGGGGCAAGGGTGACGCGGCGAAGGCCGAGGCCCAGTACCGGCTCGTCGACGCCTGGACGGCCCTCGCCCGCGCCAACGGCGTCAACGCCGACCTCGACACCGCGCTCGCGGCGGCCGACCACGGCGACAGGGCGGCTGCCCTGCGCGCCGCCCGCGCCGAGTGGGACCGCCGCCGGACCGTGCACACGGCCGACGCCCTCGCCTGGGCCCTGCACGTCAACGGCAAGGACGACGAGGCCCTCCCCTACGCCCGGCAAGCCACCGCGACCGGTTACGGCAACGCGGCTCTCCTCTACCACCGGGGCGTGATCGAACGCGCCACGGGTCATCCGGACGACGCCCGCGCCCACCTCACCGCGGCCCTGAAGCTCAACCCCGGCTTCTCGGTCCTCGGCGCCCGCGAGGCCCGTACCGCACTGAAGACGCTGGAGGCGGCCAAGTGACACTCCGTCGTGTGTTCGCCTCCTGCGCGGCCGTCCTGACGGCCGGGTGCGCGCTCGCCCTGATCCCTTCCGCCAGTGCGAGCGCGCACCCCCTGGGCAACTTCACCGTCAACCGCTACGACGGACTCGTGGCCGCCCCCGGTCAGCTGCGCGTGGACCATGTCGAGGACCTCGCCGAGATCCCGGCGACCCAGGCGAAGCCGGACGTCGAGCGGCTCGGCCTGGCCGAGTGGGCCCGGCAGCGGTGTGCCACGGCCGCCGAGGACAGCCGCCTCACCGTCGACGGCCGTACGGTCACCCTCGCGGCCGGTGCCGCCAAGGCGGACCTGCGGCCCGGCCAGGCGGGGCTCGACACCCTGCGCGTGCAGTGCCGGCTGACCGCTGCGCTGCCCCAGGACACCCCGGTCTCCCTCACCTTCCGGAGTGCGGGGGCCTCCTCCGGGCCCGGCTGGCGTGAGATCACCGCGCGCGGCGACCGGATGACGCTCACCGACTCGGACGTACCGCGGGAGTCGGTGTCGGACGAACTCACCCGCTATCCGGCCGAGTTGCTGTCCTCCCCCGCCGACACCCCGGCCGCGTCCCTGCGGGTGCGCCCCGGCGGCCCGGCCCTCACCGAGGCGGCCGGCGACGCGCCCGCCGCCTCCGTGCTACCCCGCGGCGCGGACCGCTGGACGCGAGCCCTGGACAGCCTGGTCGCCCGGCAGCACCTCACCCTCGGCTTCGCCGCGCTGGCCCTGGTCCTCGCGGTCGGCCTCGGCGCGATGCACGCCCTCGCACCGGGCCACGGCAAGACCCTGATGGCGGCGACCGCCGCCGCCCGCGGCGACCGGGCCCGCTTCAAGGACGTCCTGCCCCTGGCCGCCTCGGTCACCGTCACCCACACCCTCGGCGTGGTCGCCCTCGGTCTCCTGGTCACCGCCGGCTCGGCCGCCGCGCCTTCGGTCGTCGCCTGGCTCGGCCTGGCCAGCGGCGCCCTGGTCCTGTTCGCGGGCGCGACCCTCGTACGACGTGCCTGGCACCTCCGGGGTCACGGCCCCGGAGACGGACACGGACACCCGCACCCCCACCCGCACGAGCCGGTGAAACCGCCCGCCCGTCAGCTGGCACTCGTCGGCGCGCCCACGAAGCACGCGCACCAGGCCGACGACCACGGCCACGGCCTCAGTCACGACGACCACGACCAGCGCCACGAGCACGACCACCACGGCCACCACGGCCACCGTCACGATCAAGGGCACACCCACACGCACACCCACGGCGGTGTGCCCCACTCCCACCCCGCCGCCCCGACCCTGCGCGGCACGATCCTGCTCGGCTTCGCCGGGGGGCTCGTCCCCAGCCCCTCCGCCGTCGTCGTGCTGGTCGGCGCGGCGGCGCTCGGACACGCCTGGTTCGGGCTGCTGCTCGTCGTCGCGTACGGGGTCGGGCTGGCGCTCACCCTGACGGCCGCCGGGTTCGCCGTCGTCAGGCTGGGTACGGGCGCCGCCCGGCTGCTGGACCGGGGCCCGCGCTGGACCGGCCGGCCGGCCGTGGCGCTGGTCCGCCGGAACCTGCCTCTGTGGTCGGCGCTGGTGGTCGTGGCGCTGGGGGCCGGGCTGGTGCTCAAGGGGGCCGCATCCGTACTGGTCTGAGCTACGTTGGGGAGGTATCGACCTGGATGCGAAGGGGGAGCGGGGTGCGCGGTGACCGGAGAACCGGGCAGTGAGCGTCTGATCGCGGGCCGCTACCGTCTGCTGTCGCCGCTCGGCGAGGGCGGCATGGGCACGGTGTGGCGGGCGCGGGACGAGGTGCTGCACCGCGAGGTCGCCGTCAAGGAGGTCCGTGCCCCGGCCGGGCTGCCGGACTCGGACATCGAGCGGCTGTACGCCCGGCTGGAGCGAGAGGCCTGGGCCGCGGCCCGGGTCGCGAACCGCAATGTCGTGACGGTGTACGACGTGGCCATGCAGGACGGCCGGCCGTGGATCGTCATGGAGCTGGTGCGCGGCATCTCGCTCGCCGAACTGCTGGACACCGAGGGCCCGTTGGAGCCCGCCCAGGCCGCCCACATCGGGGCCGAGGTGCTCGCCGCGCTGCGCGCGGCGCACGAGGTGGGCGTGCTGCACCGGGACGTGAAACCGGCCAACGTGCTGATGTCCAACGACGGCCGGGTGGTGCTCACCGACTTCGGCATCGCCTCCGTCGAGGGCACTTCGGCGATCACCATGACCGGCGAGGTCATCGGCTCTCCCGAGTTCCTGGCGCCGGAACGGGCGCTGGGCCGCACGCCGGGCCCCGAGTCGGACCTGTGGTCACTGGGCGTCCTGCTGTACGCGGCGGTCGAGGGCAACTCCCCCTTCCGGCACGACACGCCGCTGAGCACGTTGCGCGCGATCGTCGACGAGGAGCTGCCGCCGCCGCGCCGGGCGGGCGCGCTGGCCCCCGTGATCGAGGGGCTGCTGCGCAAGGATCCCACCGAGCGGGTGCCGGCCGAGGTGGCCGAGCGGGACCTGCGGGTCGTCGCCTCGGGCGGGACCGCCAGGCCCGGCACGCTCCGGGCGGCGTCGCCGTATCCGCCGACGGGTGCCGGGCGTCCCGCGACGTCGCGCACCGAGCCGGTGCCGGCGCCGGTTCCCGGTCCGGCCGCGTCCTGGTCGGATCCGCGGGGGGCCACCGGCCGGACCGGGCCCGGCCGCGACCGGCGTAGCGCCGGGGTGCTGATCGCCGGCGTGGCCGCGCTGGCACTGGCGGTCGGCGGGCTGACGTACGCGCTGCTCGACAAGGAGGGCAAGGGCGACGGAGGCGACGGGAACGTCGCCAACAGCCAGTCGCAGGGCGTGACTCCGTCGGCGACACCGCGGGAGAGCGAGGCGTCGGGAAGCGAGCGGCCCTCGCCGAGCGCGAGCCCGAGCCCGAGTCCGAGCGAGAGCGCCACGAGCGAGGCCCCGCCGCAGTCCGTGGCGGTCACCGTCACCGGCTCGCACACGGACTACTCGGGTTCCTGCCCGCCGCCGGACGCGCAGGCGCCGACGTTCACGGCGACCTTCACGGTGGGCCGGCTGCCCGCACAGGTGTCCTATCGGTGGGTGTCGGAGGAAGGGGAGCTGGTGGACTCCGTCTGGAGGACCCTGGACCTTCCCGCGGGCGGCGGGAGGTCGGGGCAGGACCGGGTGACCGTGACGACGTACGCCGAGAGCGGGACGTACCGCAACGCGATCGGTGTCGAGGTGCGGGAGCCGAGCCGTACGACGTCGAACTCGGTGCCGTTCTCGGTGACGTGCGAGACGGAGGCCCCGTCGGGCGGGGCCTCCCCCTCCGCGTCACCCTCGGAGTGACGGATCAGGCGGCGCTGTTGAGGACGGGCAGGTAGCCACCCGACTGGCCGGAGGCGGTCGGGTGGTAGGACTCGCCGATGTTGAGCCAGTTGACGCTGTGCAGCCAGGAGCTGCCGGAGCAGATCTCGTGGCCGGTGAAGGTGGTGCGGACGTCGCCGAAGGCGAAGCCGTGGGCGGCGGCGCGCTTGGCGATGGCGGTGTTGAGGTGGTCGGAGGCGTTGTTGATGGCGATGCGCTTGGTCTCGGACAGGCCCAGGCAGGTCGTGCCGAGCTTGTAGAAGCGGGGGTAGCCGATGACGACGACGCGGGCGGCGGGCGCCTTGGCGCGGATCGCCGAGTAGACGCTGTCGAGCTTGCCGGGGAGCGTGGAGTCGACGTAGGCGCGGGCGGTGTTGATGCGGCTCACGCAGGTGCTGTCGGAGCTGGTGACGCAGGTGGTCATGACGTCGGCGAAGCCGGCGTCGTTGCCGCCGACGGTGATGGAGACGAGGCCGGTGGAGGAGCTGAGCGGGGCGAGCTGGCCGGCGAGAACATCACCCGTTCGAGCGCCCGAGCAAGCGGTGAACGAGAACGAGCTGGGGGCGTGTGCGGCGTTCCAGAGGTACGGAAACGCCTTCGTGCTGCGCTTGCAGTTGCCGCTGGAGCTGACGTAGCTGCCGGCTCCGACGCCTGAGGAGTAGGAGTCGCCGAGGGCCACATAGCCGCCCGTTGCGGCGAGTTGGGCTCCCTGCGCCGAGCTTGCCCCGGTGAGGGCGGCGCCGGCGGCGAGGAGGATCGAGCTGACGAATACGGCAATTCGGGAACGTCTCATGGAACCTCCCTTAGCAGGATCTCTGCCACAACCGTCGTAGCAACTACGCGTGTTGACGGGAAGTGTCCATGCCAAGTCTTTTCGGGTTGTCAGGTGATCAATCACCCCATCCCTCGCGCTGCGTGGCCGTGCCGGATTCCGTTGACTGCCCTTCAACACCCTCGTTCTGTGCGGATCGGTCAGGTCCCTGATCAGCAATGTCCGGTCTCGACAACGGGACGAGCCATTGTGTAACGGTCAAACGAACAAAAAGGTGAGCCCTCGTTCCAGGTCTTGCCATACAGGTGTATTGGTCAATACCGTCAGACATCTCACCCGCATCGGACCGTCGGCAAGCGGCTCTAGGGGAGGGCTCGAGGACCGCGATGGATTCCGGCGCGGGGCGCGGTAGGGGGGTGCCGTGCCCGGTGGTCGCACATGGCCGACCGGGTCGTGCCGCGCAGTCGGCCGCCGTCTTTTTCCGGTGTCCGGCCAGCTTTGCCAGCTCACCCGGCGTGCGCGGAGTCGTCTTCCGCCGTGCCGGGTCGCAGGGCCTGCGGAGAGGTCTTCCGTCATGCCGTGCGGCCGGGGTGACAAAACAACCCCCCTTTCGAACCGGACTGACATCCGGGCCGCCCGGGGGTGGGCGGTCCACCGGACGAGAGGGACCAGACCCATGAGTTCCGTTCTTCAACCGGCGACACCGGGCCAGGACCGCCAGGCTCCGTCGACCGCCGGCCAGTACCGGCCCATCTCCTCACACCTGGCCATCACGCCACCGGTGAGCGTCGTGATCCCTGCGATGAACGAGGCCGAGAACCTTCCGTACGTCTTCAAGAGCCTGCCGGACTGGATCCACGAAGTGGTGCTGGTCGACGGCAACTCCACCGACGACACCGTCTCGGTCGCTCGTGAACTGTGGCCCGGCGTCAAGGTCGTGGGACAGCAGGGCCGGGGCAAGGGCGACGCCCTGATCACCGGCTTCGAGGCGTGCAGCGGCGACATCATCGTGATGGTCGACGCCGACGGCTCGGCCGACGGCGGCGAGATCGTGTCGTACGTCTCCGCCCTCGTCTCGGGCGCGGACTTCGCCAAGGGCTCCCGCTTCGCCAACGGCGGCGGCACCGACGACATGACCTTCATCCGCCGGCTGGGCAACGGCGCCCTGTGCGCCATCGTCAACCGCAAGTTCGGCGCCCGCTACACCGACCTGTGCTACGGCTACAACGCGTTCTGGCGGCACTGCCTGGACAAGATCGACCTGGACTGCACCGGATTCGAGGTCGAGACCCTGATGAACATCCGGGTCGTCAAGGCCGGGCTGAAGGTGCAGGAGATCCCCAGTCACGAGTACCTGCGCATCCACGGCGTCAGCAACCTGCGCGCCGTACGGGACGGGCTGCGGGTGCTGCGGGTGATCCTCGGCGAGCGGTCCAACCGGCGGGCGCTGCGGCGCGAAGGGCGTCGTTCGCGGATTCTCGACTCGGGCCGGGGGGAGGTGTCTTGAGCACGGGCGACACCTCGGCCGGTCCTTCCACCGGTATCTCCGTCGTCGTCTGCGTCTACACCGAGGACCGCTGGGAGGACATCCTCGCGGCGGTCTCCTCGGTGCGCGCGCAGAGCCTGCCGGCCCTGGAGACCCTGCTGGTCGTCGACCACAATCCGGTGCTCCTGGACCGGCTGGCCAGGGAGTACAAGGAGGTCACCGGCGTGCGGGTGCTTCCGAACGCGGGCCCGCGCGGTCTGTCGGCCGGCCGCAACACCGGCATCGCGGCCTCCCGCGGCGAGGTCGTCGCCTTCCTCGACGACGACGCCGTCGCCGAACGCGACTGGCTGCGCCGGTTCGCCGCCGCCTACGACGACCCGCGCGTGATGGCCGTGGGCGGCCGCACCGAGCCGGTGTGGGCGTCGGGGCGTCGGCCCGACTGGTTCCCCGAGGAGTTCGACTGGGTGGTGGGCTGCTCCTACCGGGGCCTGGCGCCCGGCCTGACCCGGGTGCGCAACATCCTCGGCGGCAACGCCTCGTTCCGGCGGACGGCGTTCGACCTCGCGGGCGGCTTCGCCACCGGCATCGGCCGCGACGGCGACAGACGGCCGCTGGGCGGCGAGGAGACCGAACTGTGCATCCGGCTCAGCCGCGCCAGACCCGACGCGATCCTGCTCGTCGACGACCGCGCGGTGATCCACCACAAGGTGCCCGAGGTACGCGAACGGTTCGCGTACTTCCGCACCCGCGCCTACGCCGAGGGCCTGTCCAAGGCACTCGTCGCCCGCAGTGTCGGCGCCGGCAAGGGCCTGGAGTCCGAACGCCGATACGCCACACGCGTGTTGCCGGCCGGGGTGGTCAGAGGGCTGCGCGACCAGGTGCTGGCCCGCCGCGGCGGAGCCCGGAGGGCGGGCGCCATCGTCGCCGGGGTGCTCACGGCCGCCGGCGGCTACGCGGTGGGCAGCGTGCGGGCGCGGCGCGACGGGACGACGTTCTCGGCCGTACGGATCGACGCGCCCGCGGGGGCGGACCGGGAGGCCGCCGCATGACGCAGGCGCGGATCCCGATCCTCATGTACCACGCGGTCGCGGCCGAACCGAACGACGCGACCCGTGCGCTCTCGGTCTCCCCGGAGGCGTTCGCCGAGCAGATGGCGCTGATCGCCGACCGGGGCCTGACCCCGCTCACCACCGCGGACCTCGCGGCCCGCTGGCGCTCCGGCCGGCCGCTGCCAGCCCTGCCCGTGCTGATCACCTTCGACGACGGCTACGAGGGCGTGCACCGCCACGCCCTGCCCGCCCTGGCCGAGCACGGCTTCCCGGCCACCCTGTTCGTGTCCACCGGCTGGCTCCGGGGCGCGTACGACACCGGCGGCGGCCTCGACACCATGCTGGACTGGCGGCAGGTGCGCGAACTGGCCGCCGCGGGCGTCGAGATCGGCGGCCACAGCCACACCCACCCGCAGCTCGACCAGCTCGGCGACAGCGCGCTGCGCGCCGAGCTGACCCGCTGCCGGGACATCGTCGCCGACGAACTCGGCGCCCTGCCCGTGTCGTTCGCCTACCCGTACGGCTACTCCAGCAGACGGGTGCGCACCGCCGTACGGGTAGGCGAACGACACGGGCAGGGCGGCGAGTTCGTCGGCGACGATGTCCCGGCAGCGGGTCAGCACGGCGCGCAGCGCGCTGTCGCCGA
>NZ_MUBA01000350.1 GCF_002154575.1 Streptomyces bobili | reverse complement strand
GACTGCGCACGATCCGCATCGCCGGGCCCTCGATGCGGATCGTGCGCAGTCATCCCGCCTATGTGGAGCGGCTGAAGAAGGCCGGTCACGAGGTGCACGTGTGGACGGTGAACGAACCGGAGGACGTCGATCTCTGTGTCCGCCTGGGCGTCGACGCCATCATCACCAACCGCCCGCGCGCGGTGCTGGACCGGCTGGGCCGCTGACCCTCTTCTTCCGTAGGAAGAAACATAAAGTCGCACAAGCCCCACTGGCCCCATCCGTACCTCTTGACCCCACGCGCCACCTGAACCATCCTCGCTTCCCAGCCATACCGAAGAAATCCAGCCACACGACGACCTTCCGCTCACCGGGAGTGCTCCGGCGCATTCGCTCCGTGTTCGATCGTTGCGAGTGCGTCACGGGACATGGATTGGCCGGTTTCCGGTACAGGCCAATGGGGCATCCACACCGTGGCGTGGGGCGAAGGAGGTCTCGGGGGTGGCGTTGGTGGTGGCACAAGAGGTGCCCACGTCGTCAAGCATGGCCGTACCCCATGGCCCTGCGGGCGTGGGCGAGGCGAGACACCGTATGCGCGAGCAATTGCGTACGGGCGGGGTCTCGGAGGCGGTCATCGACGATGCCGTTCTTATCCTTTCCGAACTTCTGAGCAACGCGTGCAAGCACGGCCGTCCGCTGGGCGACGCCCTGGCCGGGGACGGCGATGTGCGGGCCGCGTGGCGGGTGGACTCCGGCGGCCGGCTGGTCGTCGAGGTGACCGACGGCGGCGGCCCGACCAGACCGGCGCCGGCGACACCCTCCGTCACGGCGCACGGCGGACGCGGACTCAACATCATCACGGCGCTGGCCGACGACTGGGGCGTCCGGGACGACGCCCGCGGTGAGGTCACCGTGTGGGTCGTCGTCCACGCGGACGTCCACGACCCCGACGCGGGCTGCCGGCGTGACGACTTCGCCTCCAGGGTCGGGGCGCCCTCGGTGGCGTCGATGCCTGGCCTGGACTTCGCGGACGCGTTCGACGACTTCGACTAGGCGGGGCGGCCGGACTCGGCGCATGCGCGCAGAGCACAGGGCGTACACGGGGCCGACGGGAACCGGTCGGAACCGGCCGGGCGCTCCGCTCACCGGGCCCCGGCGCACTGTCCACAGGCCCGGTCGTCGTCCACAGGTTCCCGTGGCTCTCCGTGCGAGCGGCTAGGCTCCCGCCAGTACCAGACGAGCCGTACCCGGGAGACACCCAGATGGCCAAGAAGCGACCTCAGACGAAGGCCCAGCGGCCGCAGCTCACCGAGGGGGAGATCCCGGTCGTCGGCGCGCGGGAGCCCTGCCCCTGCGGCAGTGGCCGCCGCTACAAGGCCTGCCACGGCCGGGCCGCCGCCCATGCCGTGACCGAGCTGGTGCAGCGCCCCTTCGAGGGCGTGCCCGGCGAGGGCGACTGGGTCGCCATGCGCGAGCTGGTCCCGGCGGCCACGGTCGAACTGCCCCTGAAGGACGGCCTTCCCGAAGGCGTCCCGTCGGTCACGCTCGCCACGGTCCTGCCGATGGCCTGGCCGGCCCTGCGCCGTGATGACGGCTCGGTCCTCCTCGGCCTGCAGAACGACACCCCCTCCGGTGACATCAGCCGCGACCTGGCCGACACGCTCCTGCGGGCCCTGGCGGCGGAGCCTGGCACCCCCGTGCAGGCCCGGCGCGCGCCGGCCGACGGCCCGCGGATGCAGGACCTGCTCGACCCTGAAGGCACGTTCGAGCCAGTTGTGCACAGCGGTTTCGAGTTCTGGGTCCCGGACCCGGAGAACGCGACGCCGGAGGTGGCCGCCTCCCTGGAGCGGGCCAACGCGGCGGCGATCCCGACCGTGAAGCTGACCGGTGTGGACGCCGCGTACTGGTGCGAGACGCCGGAGAAGAACCACCTGCGCTGGGTCATGCCGTACCCGGAGGAGCAGCTTCTGGACGCGCTGGCGCGGCTGCACGCGGCGGGTCGGTCGAGCCTGGGCGAGGGCACCCGGCTGGTGGGGTCCTTCCGCGCGCACGGCCTGACCGTGCCGGTGTGGGACCTGCCGAGCGGGGTCTCGGCGGAGGATGTGGAGAAGCCGGCCGCCGAGTTCGCCGACCGGCTCGCCGCCGCGCTGGCCTCGGAAGAGCCGCTCACGACCGACGAGCGCCGTGCGCGCGGCGGGCTGACCAACCGACAGGTGACGCTCAGCTGACGCACGGGTCCGGTTCGGCCGTGCGCCGACCGCCCGGTCAGCGCGCGGCACCGGGTGGGACGGCGTGACTCCGCTCACAACTCCCGTTCGTGCAAGGTGAGTCGGCGCCATAAGCGCCGATCTGCCGGTGTCCGGAAAGCCGATGAAAACAAGAGATCGAATTTGCTTGGAGCCGATCTCTTGTTACCGTTCCAATAGCCCGGTTGCTGGTGCATCCCCCGTCGCCAGCAACCGGGTCTTTCCATGCCCGGCTCCGCGCACCACCGCGGACCCGGTCCTGCCCCCGGGCTCGCACTCCGCTCGCGCACGCACCGGCCTCGGACGTCAACCGACTGTGTCGGCAGGGGAGTTGCTGCCGGAACGCAACAGCAGCGGCCCGTCACCGGCCCCCCGCGCGAACTCCGCGACCGCCGTGTACTCCCCGGGCCCGCCCCGGCCCCGCTCTCGGGGTGTCTCACAGGTGCCCGGCTCGTCGTCGGCGCCCACCGCGCACCGCATCTGCACCGTGCGCCCGCCGGGCCCCATGAAGCTCAGTACGGCCGCCAGGGCGCTGCCGGTGGCGTTGCGGTAGTAGGTGCGCGCCCAGGTGTCGGTGCCCTGGGTGAGCACGCAGGTCTGCGCCTCGACGCCGTCGGGTGAGGTGACTTCGGGGCCGCAGCGGGCCGCAGTGGCCATGCCGAGGCCCAGCAGCAGCGGCGTACGGGAGGGTTCGGCGGAGGGTGCCTTGGCGTCCGGGACGGGGGCGGCCGACAGCCGGCCGGGCGGTTCCGTACCGGGGGCGGCCGACAACCGGCCGGCCCGGCCCGCCGCGGTGCCGGGGGCCACGTCCCGGCGCTCGGCGGAGCGGCGTTCGTCACCCACCGGCCCCGCGGACGCCATGGCCAGAGGGAGGGTGATCACGCACACCACCGCGCCCCCGAGGCCGAGAAGACGGAGCCATCGGGGGCCTGGGGGCGGTCCCCCAGAATGTCGCTGCATGGTGCGGAAGATAACGAGCCGAGGCGGGCATCCGGCCCGGTGAGGGCCCGACACCCTTACAACTCGGGCGCGCTCACACCCGTACGAGTGAGGGCGTCGACGACGGCGTCGACCACGGCCTCCACGTCGGGTACCCAGGGTGAGGCGGAGCCGGGCAGCGGGGCGCGCTCCCAGCGGATCTCCCCCTGGCCGGTTTCGGAGGGGGGCAGGGCGAGGTAGCCGCCCTCGCCGTGGAACCTCAGGGAGCCGGGGACGAAGTCCTTGGCGTACAGCAGCTCGCCCAACTGCTCCATGGAGTACGGCCGGACGAGGATCGACCAGCGGGTGGCCGAGGCGACGACCGGGCCGAGGCGCATGCCCTGCCGGTCGAGCGCGACGAGCGCGTGGGAGGCCGCGAGGGCGGGCAGGCTGACCGCGCAGGGTGCCGTTCCGCCGGTGGCCAGGACGATGGGTGCCGTCGGACGGTTGGTCCACCACCAGCGGACCATGCGCGCGTCGGTGGTGGCCGTCAGAAGGCCTGGGTCGAAGGGATGGGCGCCGGGCACCGAGCATTCCGGGTCGGGGCAGCCGCACCGGGACATCCCGTGTGGGTTCGCCGTCACGCCCGGGAGTACGGGCCACTGCCATTCCGTCGCGAAGGTCAGGGCCGCGTCGATCAATTCAGGCCCCCCGTCGCTGCGCCGGGACAGGAGCCTGCGTCGCCTTCCGAGGATCTCGCGCATGAGCGCTCGTTCCTTTCCGTTGCACCGCTGGCAACACCGTGGGTCACATCACACCATGTGTCGATCACTTCACTGTGCGTACCTGTTGGCGCATCACACCCCTGTCCGAGACAAGGGGAACCCCTGAGGGTCGAGCATTGGCTGCGCTTACGCGGCCACTCCGTCCAATACTGCGCCCATCACGAGCATGGGCCTGGCGAGGGGTGGCGAAGTCTGGCGTTTTGCCGTCCGCGTATTTCTCTCCGCCTCCGCCACGGGAGGATGGGGCACGGTCGTCGGTGACTATGACGCCGGGGCGGTTCACCAGGTTCCGGTGGCTCCCAACGACCCCTGGTCCTTACCGAGTACGTACCCATCACGACCGCTGTGACGCTCCGTGGAGCAAACCCAGTCGACCGCAAACACCCGTTACCCGAGGCAGTTTTAAGCCAACTTTGCACTTACGCAAGGGAGCCGGACAAAGCGTGACCGACAACCCCCCCGATCCCACGGACACCAGCAATCCCAGCAGGACAATGCTGGACATCCCCTCACGAGTGCGTGTACATGTGGAGACACCGCTAGCGGCGCAGAATGACATGGGGGTTTGCGATGCTTCTGAGCAATACGCACCGGTCCGAGAGCCGGACGCCATGAACGCCCCTCACCCCTCGAAAGTGGCTGGAATCGATGCGACGGTTCCCTCGCCCGCACACACTGTCGCGCCCGCGCCCACCACCCCGGCCGCCCCACCGGTGCCCACCGGCGCGGGAGCGCTCCTCCAGGACCGGCTGGCCGGCTGGGTCTCCGACCTCACGACGCTCCACGAACTGACCGAGCGTCTGGCCCGTACGGCCACGCTGCCCGACGCCCTCCAGGAACTGCTGCGCGCCGGATCCGCCCTGGTCGGCGCCCGGCGCGGGCTCGTCGTCCTGGAACCGGCCGACGGCCTCGGCCCCGACACCACGATCGGCCTCGGCCTCGGCCGCGCCGACCTCGGCCACATCGAGACCGTGCCGCGCAGCTCCATGCCGTACGGCCGCATCCTCGACGGTCTGCCCGGCGGCGAGGGCGAGATCGCCCAGCCCGACCTGCTCGCCGAGGACGGCCTCGACCCCCGGCACCGCGAGGTGGCCGCCCGCCTCGGCTACGCCGCCAGCTACGCCCTGCCCCTGGCCGCCGGCGAGGGCGCGGACCGCCTGGGCGCCGCCGTCTGGCTCTACGACGAGCCCGCCGAGCCGGTCGAACGCCAACGCCACCTGGCCGGTCTGTACGTCCGCTACGCCGCCGAGCATCTCGCGCGCCTCCTCGAACTCGAACACACCCGCGCGCGCATGACGACGATGACCGAGGAACTGCTGCCCTCACGGCTGCCGAGGGTGTCCGGCGTCCAGCTCGCCGTGCGGCACCGCACCGGCCCGCGCGGCGGCGGCGACTGGTACGACGCGCTGCCGCTGCCCGACGCCGCCCTGGGCCTGGCCGTCGGCTCCGTCACCGGGTCCGGGCCGAGCGCGGTCGCCGCGATGGGCCGGCTGCGCGCCTCCCTGCGGGCGTACGCCGTGATGGAGGGCGAGGACCCGGTCGCCGTCCTGTCCGACCTGGAGCTGCTGCTGCGGCTGACCGAGCCCGCGCGTTCGGCCACCGCGCTGTTCGCCTACTGCGAGCCCGCGCTGCGCAAGATCACCCTGGCCGGGGCCGGGCACTGCCCGCCGCTGGTGGTCGGCGAGCGGCGCACGGAGTTCGTCGAGACGTCCGTGTCCGCGCCGCTGGGCATGCTGGCCTGCTGGGAGGCGCCGAGCGTGGAGCTGGAGGCCGAGGCGGGCGAAACGGTGCTGCTCTACACCGACGGGCTGCTGCACCGTACCGGCGACCCTGTCGACCGTGCCTTCGCGCGGCTGCACGCGGCCGCCGCCGGGGTACCCCGGTCGATCCGCCACGACCCGGGCGCGGTCGCCGACCAGGTGCTGCGGACGATGCTGCCGGACGGGCTGGACGCGGCCGACGGCGCGGAGGACATCGTGCTGCTCGCGGCCCGCTTCGAGTGAGTTCGCGGACCGAGTCGTCCCGCGCGTTCCGTTCCCCGAACGGTAAGAGGCGCTTCGCCCCTGGGCCCCCTTCTGCACGACCGTACGATGGAGGGGGTCCAGTGCCGTATCGAGGAGGATGACCGTGGCGGAAGAGCTCCCGGCTGTATCCGATCACGCTGCTGACGCAGCGGACCCGGAGACCGCTGAACAAGAGCCCATCAAGGAGCGCAAGAACGGCCTGTACCCGGGCGTGTCCGACGAGCTGGCCGAGAACATGAAGTCCGGGTGGGCCGACACGGAACTGCGTGACCTGGAGCCGATCGCCCAGGCCGCCGAGACCGCCGCCCGCCGCGCCGCGCTCTCCGCGCGCTTCCCGGGCGAACGCCTGGTGATCCCCGCCGGCAACCTGAAGACCCGCTCGAACGACACGGAGTACGCCTTCCGCGCCTCCGTCGAGTACGCCTACCTCACCGGCAACCAGACGGAGGACGGCGTCCTGGTCCTGGAGCCCAGGGGCGAGGGCCACCTCGCCACGATCTACCTCCTGCCGCGCTCCGACCGCGAGAACGGCGAGTTCTGGCTCTCCGGCCAGGGCGAGCTGTGGGTCGGCCGCCGGCACTCCCTCACCGAGGCCGAGAAGCTGTACGGCATCCCCGCCGCCGACGTCCGCGAGCTGGCCGGCCGGCTGCGCGAGGCCACCGGCCCGATGCGGGTCGTCCGCGGCTACGACGCCGGCATCGAGGCCGCGCTGACCGACAAGGTCACGGCCGAGCGCGACGAGGAACTGCGCGTCTTCCTCTCCGAGGCCCGCCTGGTCAAGGACGAGTTCGAGATCGGCGAGCTGCAGAAGGCCGTCGACTCCACGGTCCGCGGCTTCGAGGACGTCGTGAAGGTCCTCGACAGGGCCGAGGCGACGAGCGAGCGCTACATCGAGGGCACCTTCTTCCTCCGCGCGCGCGTGGAGGGCAACGACATCGGCTACGGCACCATCGCCGCCGCCGGCCCGCACGCCTGCACGCTGCACTGGGTGCGCAACGACGGGCCCGTGCGGTCGGGCGACCTGCTCCTGCTGGACGCGGGCGTCGAGACGCACACGTACTACACCGCCGACGTCACGCGCACGCTGCCGGTGAACGGCCGCTTCAGCGAGATCCAGCGGAAGATCTACGACGCCGTGTACGACGCCCAGGAGGCCGGTATCGAGGCCGTGCGGCCGGGCGGCAAGTACCGCGACTTCCATGACGCCGCTCAGCGGGTGCTGGCCGAGCGGCTCGTCGAGTGGGGTCTGGTCGAGGGGCCCGTGGAGCGGGTCCTGGAGCTGGGCCTCCAGCGCCGCTGGACCCTGCACGGCACCGGTCACATGCTCGGCATGGACGTCCACGACTGCGCCGCCGCGCGTGTGGAGTCGTACGTCGACGGGACGCTGGAGCCCGGCATGGTGCTGACGGTCGAGCCGGGGCTGTACTTCCAGGCCGACGATCTGACCGTGCCGCAGGAGTACCGCGGGATCGGCGTCCGGATCGAGGACGACATCCTGGTCACGCGGGACGGGAACCGTAACCTGTCCGACGGACTGCCGCGGCGGTCCGCCGAGGTCGAGGCGTGGATGGCTTCGCTCAAGGGCTGATTTCGCTCAAGGGCCGGTACGGATTCTCCTACCGAGTCGATGGCCGGGTACCGGTGAGGTGCCCGGCCATCGCCATGTCTGTCCGCTTCACGTACACGTACCTAGGGGGAGGGCTTCGTGGACGACTTCTGGTCCGGGGTCGGTGTCGACCTGCATCTGGAGACCGACGGCAACGAGGGGCGGCGGGCCGGGCTGGAGCGGGCGCTGCGGGACGCCGTGCGGGGCGGGCGGCTCGCCCCCGGCACCCGGCTGCCGGCCACCCGGCGGCTCGCGACCGAGGTCGGCATCTCGCGCAACACCGTCAAGGCCGCCTACGACCAGCTGGTCGCCGAGGGGTACCTGACCGCCCGCCAGGGCTCGGGCACCCGGGTCGCCGCGCTGCCGTCCGCCGCCGCCGAAGCGCCGGCCGCCGCCGCACGCGCGCGTGAACCCCGCTTCGACCTGCGCCCCGGCAGCCCCGATGTCGGCGCCTTCCCGGCGGCGGCCTGGCTGCGGGCCCTGCGCCGCGCGATCGCCACGGCCCCCTCACTGGCGTACGACTACGGCGATCCGCGCGGACGCATAGAACTGCGGACGGCGCTGTCGGGGTATCTGGGGCGGGCGCGCGGAGTGATCGCACCGCCGGAACGGATCGTGATCACCTCCGGCTATGTGCAGGGGCTGGCGCTGCTCACGCGCGCGCTGGAGGGCGCGCCGGTGGGCATGGAGGATCCGGGGCTGCCGTTCCACCGGGAGGTCGTGCGGCGCAACGGCGGGCACGTGGTGCCGGTGCCGGTCGACGACCGCGGCCTGCGCGCGCGGGAGCTGGGGGACGACCTCGGGGCGGTGGTCGTCACGCCCGCGCACCAGTACCCGACCGGAGTGACCCTGCACCCGGAGCGGCGGCGGGCCCTCACGGACTGGGCACGCGCGCGTGGAGCGCTGATCGTCGAGGACGACTACGACGGCGAGTTCCGCTACGACCGGCAACCGGTCGGTGCGCTCCAGGGCATGGCGCCGGGGCAGGTGGCCTATCTCGGCACCGCCTCCAAGACGCTGGGGCCCGCGCTGCGGCTGGGCTGGATGGTGCTGCCGTCGCACCTCGTCGACGCCGTCGCCGACGCCAAGCTGCACAGCGACCACCACACAGAGACCATCGGCCAGCTCGCCCTCGCCGAGCTGATCACCGGCCACGCCTACGACCGTCATGTGCGCGCGTGTCGGCTGCGTTACCGGCGCCGCAGGGACCTGCTCCTCGACCGGCTGGGGGCGCGCAGGGGCGTGCGCGGGATCGCGGCCGGGCTGCACGCGCTGGTCGAGGTGCGCGACGAGGCGGACGTGCTGGAACGGGCGGAGGCCGAGGGCCTCGCGGTCGGCCGGCTCGGCGAGCACTGGCACGCGCGCGAGGACACCGGGGGCCGGCCGCAGGGCCTGGTGGTGGGGTACGGGACACCGAGGGAGCGGGCGTATCCGGAGGCGCTGGAGGTACTGGTGAAGGTGCTGGAGGGGGCCTGAGCCGGGCGGCGATTGGACCAACCGGATGGCATCGGATTGGCGCTACTGACGGGTCCACCGGGTCGCTAGCTTCGTGAGCATGACGAAGACGCCGCCGCAGCGCCTGCTCACCCTGGCCCAGCTGAGCAACTCCGTCGGGGACGGTGCCTACTACACGACGTCGGCGCTCTACTTCACCCAGGCCGTCGGCCTCGCCCCCGCGCGCGTGGGGCTCGGGCTGACCATCGGCTGGGCGGTGGGCTCGCTGGCCGGTCTGCCGCTGGGCCGGCTGGCCGACCGGCGCGGCCCCCGCGGTACGGCGGTGCTGCTGGCGCTGGCGACCGGGCTGGCGGTGGCGTCCTTCACGCTCGTGCGCGGCTTCCTGCCGTTCGTGCTGGCCGCCTGCGCCTACGCCGCCGCGCAGTCCGGGCTGGCGGCGGCCCGGCAGGCACTGCTGGCCGGGCTGGTGCCCGCCGGGGAGCGGACCGGGCTGCTGGCCCGCCTCCAGTCGACGCTGAACGCCGGGCTGGCCGTGGGCGCCGCGCTCGGCGGGCTCGCGCTGCACGCCGGGACGCGGACGGCATACCTCACGGTGTTCGTCGTCGACGCGGTGAGCTTCCTGGTGTGCGCGCTGCTGCTCGCCGGGCTGCCCCGCGTCGCGCCCGTCCCGGTCCGCCCGCGCGGTGGCCTCGGGGTGCTGCGCGACCGGCCGTACACCGTCGTCGCGCTGCTGAACGCCGTGCTGTTGCTGCGGCTGCCGCTGCTCAGCCTGGTCCTGCCGCTGTGGATCACCGAGCGGACGGGGGCGCCGGCCTGGCTGGTCTCCGCGCTGTTCGTGCTCAACACGGCCGCGGTGACGCTGTTCCAGGTGCGGGCCGCGCGAGGCGTCACCGGCCTGGACAGCGCCACGCGCGCGTTGCGGCATTCCGGCTGGGTGATGTGTGCCGCCTGCGCCCTGTTCGCGCTGTCCGCCGGTGCCTCCGCGTGGGTGGCGGCCGGTGTTCTGGTGGCCGGGGCGGTGCTCCAGGTGGCGGCCGAGATGGGGCAGTCGGCGGGCTCCTGGCAGCTGTCCTTCGACCTGGCCCCGGCGGACCGGGTCGGCGAGTACCAGGGCCTGTTCGGCACGGGGGTCACCGTCGCCCGCACCCTCGGCCCGCTCTGCCTGACCGCCCTCCTGCTGCGGTGGGGCACGCCGGGCTGGCTGCTGCTGGGCGGACTGATCCTGGCGGCCTCGTACGCGATGGGCCCGGCGGCACGGTGGGCTGCCGCCGGGCGGGAGGCGGAGGCCGGTGTACGCGGCGACGGCCGGCCGGTCCGGATCAGCCGGCCCTCCCAGGCGTCCTGATCGGCAGGGCGTCCACGAACAGAGCGCCGGCCAGCAGGCCCGCGCTGCCGCGGGGACTCCACGCGCGCGCGTGCAGGTCGGCGTCGAGCGCGGACAGGGCCGTGCGGCCCGCCTGCGTCGCCGTGCCGCCCGCCTCCAGGACGCCGCGAGCGCCCGCCTGGACATGCCGCAGGCCGAGCGGGCCCGCGGTGTGCAGGAGTTCGGTGTCCTGGAGCGTGGACATGACGGTGAGCAGGGCGTCGAGCCGTGCCTCGGCCTCGCCCGCGCCGGCCGAGCGGGCCCCGGAGAGCGTGGTCAGCGCCCTCCGGACGTGCGGGAACCCGGCCCGTGCCTCGCCACGGGCGCCGGGCGCGCCGTACGTGGCCGACACCGTGGAGCCGCGCGACGGGCGGCGCGGGGCGCCCCGGTCGGGGTGCGCGGCGATCCGTCCGGCGGTACGGGGGACCTCGGCGCCCCGCGCGCGGGGGTCCAGGGCCGCCGCCGACACCAGCAG
>NZ_MUBA01000035.1 GCF_002154575.1 Streptomyces bobili | reverse complement strand
CCGACGACGCCGACCACGCCGACCACGCCCACGAGGGCGGCCGGCGACGGTCCTCCGTGCTCGTCGCCTCGGTCGCCGCGGCCGTGCTGGTCGTCGGAGGGGGTGGCGCCTACCTCGCCGCGAGTGCGGGCGGCGGGACCGACGGCAGCGCCGGAGCGCCCTCCTCCGGGGGCAGCACTCCCCCGGCGCTCGTGCTGGACGACTACGCCCCCGCGTCCGAGCCGGGCAACGGCATCGCACCCGGCGAGCCGAACCCGTACGGGGTGACCTACCGGGCCGGCGGCGCTCTGCCCGACGGTCCCGCCTCGGCGTCCGTGTACTGGGCGAAGGGCGAGGTCACGCGGGCCGAGGTGGCCCGGCTGGCGGGCGCGCTGGGCGTCGAGGGAACTCCGGTGACCGAGGGCCAGGCCTGGAAGGTCGGTTCCGGGAAGGACGGGTCCGGGCCGGTGCTCCGGGTGGAGAAGGGGGCGCCGGGTCTGTGGACGTTCAGCCGGTACGCCCCCGGCACCGACGACTGCAAGAGCGGCTCCGCCGTCTGCACTCCCGAGGCCACGGCCACGTCCGTCGACCCGGTGAGTGAGGCGGCCGCGAAGAAGGCGGCGGCACCGGTCCTCAAGGCGGTCGGGCAGGACGACGCCAAGATCGACGCGAGCCAGGTCATGGGCGCGCAACGGATCGTGAACGCCGACGCCCTCGTCGACGGGCTGCCGACCTACGGCTGGACGACCGGCGTCACCGTCAGCGCCCAGGGCGAGGTCGTCGGCGGCAACGGCCAGGTGAAGGCGCCGGCCGAGGGAGAGACGTACCCCGTGCTGGGTGCGCAGGAGACGCTGGACCGGATGAACGCGGCGCCGGGGGCCGATCACCGGGTGGGCATCGGCGGCTGCGCCACGCCCGTGCCGGCCGAGGACCAGGTGGACAGCTCCTGCGAGACGTCGGCCGGTGTGCCGCAGAAGGAGACACTCACGGTCGAGGACGCGGTGTTCGGGCTCGCCCCGCACGCCTCGGGCGGCCGGCAGGTGCTGGTGCCGTCCTGGCTGTTCTCGGTACGCGCGACCGGGGCCGGGGACGACTACACGGTGACGCATCCGGCGGTCGAGCCGGAGTTCCTGAGCGCGCCCCCGGCGGCCACGCCCTCCGAGGCGCCCACCTCGGGCACCGAGACCCGTGACGTGACCGTCGACGGCTACACGGCCGAGGGACGCGAGCTGGTCGTCGGCTTCACCGGCGGGGTGTGCTCCGACTACACCGCGAAGGCGGTGGAGAGCGAGGGCCAGGTGAAGGTCACCGTGACCGAGAAGCCGTGGCCGGACACCATCTGCATCAAGATCGCCAAGTTCTTCCACCGGACCGTGCAGCTGGACGAGCCGCTCGGCGACCGGAAGGTCGTCGGGTCGGACGGCAAGCAGGTCCCGCTGGAGAAGCCGGGGGCGCGGCTGCCCCGATAGGCCCCGATCGGCCCCGATAGAACCCGGCAGAACCCGGCAGACCTCGGACATGCGGAAGGCGGCGGCCCCTCGGAGGGGGCCGCCGCCTTCCGTACGCCGTGCGGACGGCTCAGCTGAAGGAGTCACCGCAGGCGCAGGAGCCCGTCGCGTTCGGGTTGTCGATCGTGAAGCCCTGCTTCTCGATGGTGTCCACGAAGTCGATGGACGCGCCGCCCAGGTACGGGGCGCTCATGCGGTCGGTGACGACCTTGACGCCGTCGAAGTCCTTGACCACGTCACCGTCGAGGGAACGCTCGTCGAAGAAGAGCTGGTAGCGCAGGCCGGAGCAGCCGCCGGGCTGGACGGCGACCCGCAGGGCCAGGTCCTCGCGGCCTTCCTGGTCGAGCAGGGTCTTGACCTTCGCCGCGGCGGCGTCGGACAGGATGATGCCGTCGGTGACGGTGCTGGTCTCGTCCGATACGGACATCTACATCTCTCCCGGGTTGTACGGAGACTGCTTGCCGACGGTTTCAACCGGCGGGGCCGCGGATTCATTCCACGGGCCGGGCAACTTCTCTTCGCCCGTTCCTTCATGCTCGCACACCCGCGCGGCAGCGAACAGCGGCCCTGGGCGCGCTGTGGACGAGGCCACGCGGCGGCGCCGGGATTCATGTCACATCGACGCAATGACCATCGTCAAAGTGACGTGAAGCGGGTTATGATAGATAACGTCAGATCGACGAAAAGTAGAAAGGGTGCGTGCCGTGACCACCGCCCAGACCACGGAGCTCGACGTACAGCCGAGCCCCCTCGCCCTGTTGCTGCTCGGCCGCGAGGCCGACCCGAGGAGTGAGCGGGGCGTCGAGTGTCCCGGCGACCTGCCCTCGCCGTCCGACCCGGACCTGGTGGAGCGGGCCCGCGCCGCCAAGGAGAAGCTCGGTGACAAGGTCTTCGTCCTCGGGCATCACTACCAGCGCGACGAGGTCATCCAGTTCGCCGACGTCACGGGCGACTCCTTCAAGCTGGCGCGGGACGCGGCCGCCCGCCCGGAGGCCGAGTACATCGTGTTCTGCGGTGTGCACTTCATGGCCGAGTCCGCGGACATCCTGACGTCCGACGACCAGAAGGTGGTCCTGCCCGACCTGGCGGCCGGCTGCTCGATGGCCGACATGGCGACGGCCGAGCAGGTCGCCGAGTGCTGGGACGTGCTGACCGAGGCCGGCATAGCCGAGCAGGTCGTGCCCGTCTCGTACATGAACTCCTCAGCGGACATCAAGGCGTTCACCGGCAAGCACGGGGGCACGATCTGCACCTCGTCCAATGCGAAGAACGCGCTGGAGTGGGCCTTCGAGCAGGGCGAGAAGGTGCTGTTCCTGCCCGACCAGCACCTGGGCCGCAACACCGCCGTCCGCGACATGGGCCTGTCCCTGGAGGACTGCGTCCTCTACAACCCGCACAAGCCGAACGGCGGACTGACCGCCGAGCAGCTGCGCGACGCGAAGATGATCCTGTGGCGGGGCCACTGCTCGGTGCACGGCCGCTTCAGCCTGGAGTCGGTGGAGGACGTACGCGCCCGCATCCCCGGCGTGAACGTGCTGGTCCACCCCGAGTGCCGGCACGAGGTCGTGGCCGCGGCGGACTACGTCGGCTCGACCGAGTACATCATCAAGGCCCTGGAGGCCGCGCCCGCCGGCTCCAAGTGGGCCATCGGCACGGAACTGAACCTGGTCCGCCGGCTGGCGAACCGGTTCGCGCCCGAGGGCAAGGAGATCGTGTTCCTCGACAAGACGGTCTGCTTCTGCTCGACCATGAACCGCATCGACCTGCCGCACCTGGTCTGGACCCTGGAGTCCCTGGCCGCGGGCAAGCTGGTCAACCGCATCGAGGTCGACCCGGAGACCGAGAAGTACGCCAAGCTCGCGCTGGAGCGGATGCTGGCGCTGCCGTAACCGGACCGCACGGGCCCCGGATCACCCCGACCTCGGTTTCCGGTCGGGGTGGCCCGGGTCCAGCGTGAAGACGGTCCCGTCGGGGGTGAGCACCACCAGGGCGCCCTCGTCGAGGAACACCCGCGCCGTGGAGTACCCGAACCCGACTACCTGCTCGGCCCGCGCGGCGGACTCCCACATGAGGCTGCCCGTCCCGAGGTCGAGGGCGGCGACCCGTCCGGAGGCGCTGGCGGCGAACACCGCTCGCCCCTGCCCGTCGGCGACGGGTGTGCCGGGCTGCTGAAGGGTCGTCGAGGTACGCCACAGTTGCTCACCCGTCTCGGGCGAGTGGGCAGCCAACTCCCCTCGGGAGGAGGCGAAGCAGAGCACTCCGCCCACCAGGGCCGGCATGCCGCGCGGGCCGCCCGGCAATGTGTTCCGCCGTACGGTTCCGGTGTCCGGGTCGATCAGCAGGACCTCGCCGTACGCCGATTCCTGGGGGTTGCGGGCCTCCGGCACCACCTGCGTCAGGAAGGCCAGGTCACCGTCGACGGCGCCGACATACACGGAGTCGCCGTCCGGCACACTCACCTTCCGGGTCGAGCCGTCGGCCGGGTCGACGGCGTAGAACACGGTGCGTGTCGGCTTGCCCGCGTCGGTGCAGCCCGCGTACGGGACGCTGTCGACGTCGTAGAACTGGCAGCCGTAGCTGGGCCCGGCGGGCAGGGTGACCGTCCAGCCATGGCTGCCGGTGACAGCGTCGAGGGCGGTCACCCGGTTGGCGTCCGGGGTCAGCAGCAGATCTCCCACGAGAGCGGCGGTGACGCCGGTCGTGCTCATCGGGTGCACCCAGAGCCGCTTGCCGGTGACGGAGTCGAGGGCGACGACGCTGGGGGTCGTGTCGTCTCCCGCGCTGTTGAGAGCCGACTGCGTGACCAGCAGCACACCGTCGCGCACCCCGAGGACACTGCTCCCGTACCCCTTCTCCCCCAGGGAGGGCAGCCTGTCGGCCCGCCAGTCGAGCCGGCCCGTCGTCCCGTCGATCCGGACCGGGAGAACCCCGTCGCCGCCCCCGCAGTAGAGGGCACCCTTGTTCATCTCGCAGGAGAAGGGTGCGCCGGAATAGGTTGCCTCGCGGCCCGGCGGCTGCGTCACCCCGCTCGCGGCGGTCCCGAACACCGAGGTCCGCCAGGGCTCCCAGCCGTCGGGCAGGGGGGCCCAGCCGGTACCGTCCGAGGCCCCTCCGAAGGGGGCGGACAGCAGAAAGCCGGTGAGCGTCACGGCCAGGAGGCCCGCCACCCCGGCCAGCACCGGCCACCGGCGAAGCCGGGAGCGGCGATTGGGGCGGGACGGGGCGGCGGGCTCGCCGCCTTCCTCGCCCGCCACGGGCCGGGGCGGCTTCCGCAGGGTCACCGTCTCCGGGTCACCCGCCGCGTGTTCGGGCAGCGCCCTCGCCAAGTCCTCGGCCAGTTCGTCGAGTCCGGGCCGGTCGGCGGTGTCCTTCGCCAGGCAGCGGGACAGGACCGAGCGCAGCGGCTCGGCCACCGCGCCCACCGCCGGTTCCTCGTGCAGCACCCGCCACGCCGTCAGGTAGGGGCTGTCCGTGTCGAAGGGCCCGCGTCCGGTCGCGGCGAACACCAGCAGCGCGCCCAGCGAGAAGACGTCCGAGGCCGGGCCGACCGACCGGGCGTCGTTGAACTGCTCCGGGGACATGAACGGCGGCGTACCGATCGCGTGGCCGGTCTCGGTGAGTGTCTGGTTCTCGGTGGCGCGGGAGATGCCGAAGTCGATGACCCGGGGGCCGTCCTCGGCCATCAGGACGTTGGAGGGCTTCAGGTCGCGGTGCACGACCCCGGCCCGGTGGATGTCCCGCAGCGCCTCCACCAGCCCGAGGGTCAGCCGCCGCAGTTCCGTCCCTTTCAGCGGGCCGGCGTCGCGGATCCGGGCCGACAGCGCGGCACCGGGCACGTACTGGGTGGCCATCCAGGGCCGGACCGCTTCCGGATCGGCGTCCAGGACCGGGGCGGTGAAGGCCCCGCTCACCCTGCGGACGGCCTCGATCTCCTGGCGGAAGCGGGCCCGGAAGACCTTGTCCTGCGCGTACTGGGC
The DNA here is from genome assembly GCF_002154575.1 of Streptomyces bobili. Taxonomy (GTDB): domain Bacteria; phylum Actinomycetota; class Actinomycetes; order Streptomycetales; family Streptomycetaceae; genus Streptomyces; species Streptomyces bobili. The sequence continues at coordinate 4,178 of NZ_MUBA01000035.1, read as the reverse complement.
GTGCACCACCTTGACGGCGACCTCACGCCCGGACCGGGACCGGGCCAGGTAGACGACGCCCATGCCCCCGGATCCGATCCGGTCCACTATCCGGTATCCGCCGAGCGCCTTCGGATCGTCCTTGTGCAGTGGCACCGACCGATCCCCTTCCCCCGTCGAGCAGTTCGAGTTCACAGGATAGGGAACCCGTACGGGGGAAGGGGTACCGGCGCGGCGGGGTCAGACTCCGGCCGGCTCCGGGGTCTTCTCCGGCTCGGCCGGCTGGCGCTTCGCCGCGCGCTCCTTCGCCCTGCGCTCCTTGCGGAGTTCGACCATCGCGTAGAGGGTCGGGACGAGCAGCAGGGTGAGCAGCGTCGAGGTGATCAGGCCGCCGATCACGACGACCGCCAGCGGCTGGGCGATGAAGCCGCCCTCGCCGGTGACGCCCAGGGCCATCGGCAGCAGGGCGAAGATGGTCGCCAGCGCCGTCATGAGGATCGGGCGCAGCCGGTGACGGCCGCCCTCGATCACGGCCTCGACGACGCCGTAGCCCTGCTTGCGGTACTGATTGATGAGGTCGATCAGCACGATCGCGTTGGTCACCACGATGCCGATGAGCATCAGCATGCCGATCATCGCCGGGACGCCCATCGGGGTGCCGGTGGCGATCAGCAGGCCGATGGCGCCGGTCGCCGCGAACGGGATGGAGACCAGCAGGATCAGCGGCTGGACCAGTGACCGGAAGGTCGCCACCAGCAGCATGAAGACGATCGCGATCGCCGCGAGCATCGCCAGGGCGAGGTTCTTGAACGCGTCGTCCTGGTCCTGCGAGACGCCGCCGATCTCGGCCGTGGCGCCCGCCGGGAGCTTCAGCGCGTCGAGCTTCGACGTCAGGTCGGCGCTCACCGCGCCCGTGTTGTCGCCGGTCGGCCGCGCGGTGACGGTGGCCGCGCGCCGGCCGTCGATGCGGGTCATGGCCACGGGGCCGTCGACGAGCTGCACGGTCGCGATGTCGCCGAGCTTCACCGGGCCCAGGGGCAGGGCCTTGAGCTGCGCCAGCGTGGTGGCCGGCGCGGCGGAGGTGATGACGACGTCGCGCTCGGTGTCGTCCAGGATCGCCTTGCCCGCGGTGGTCCCGCGGACCGCCTGGGTGACCGCGGCGCCCAGCGTCTGCTCGTCGAACCCGGCCGCCGCGGCCTTTGCGTTCGCCTTGACGGAGATGCGCGGCACGCTCTGCGAGAGGTCGCTGGTGACGTCCGTGACGTCGTCCAGGTCTGCCACGGCGGAGCGGACCTGCTCGGCCGCCTTGCGCAGCGTCCCGGCGTCGGCCGCCTTCACGACGACGCTGAGGTCCTGGCTGCCGAAGCCGTCACCGGCGGCGACCGTGGTGCTGCCGATGCCGGACAGCTTCTTCAGTCCGTCCTCGATGTGGTCCTGGACGTCCTCGAAGGACGCCGAGTCCTCCAGCATCACCTGGTACGAGGCCTGGTTGCTGTCGGTGCCGCCGCCGAAGGCGGCCATGAACCCGGAGGAGCCGATGGTGACCTGGTAGTCCTTCACGCCCTCGGTGCCGGCGAGCAGTTGCTCGACCTTCTTGGCCTGGGCGTCGGTCGCCGCCAGGCTGGTGCCCGGCTCCAGTTCCTGCTTGACGGTCAGGACCTGCTGCTCGCCCTGGTCGAAGAAGTTGGTCTTCAGCAGGGGGGCCATGCCGAAGGTGCCGATCAGGACGACGGCCGCGATGGCCACGCTCATCAGGCGGCGCCTGGTCGCGAACCGCAGGACGGGGACGTAGATGCGCTGGAGGCGGCTCCGCGCCTCCTTCTCCTCGGCCGCGCGGCGGGCTTCCTCGGCGTCCGCGGAGGTGCCCTTCGGGGGCCGCAGGAACCAGTACGACAGGACCGGGACGACCGTCAGCGACACCAGCAGGGAGGCCAGCAGAGCCGCCGTGACGGTGAGGCTGAACGAGCCGAACAGGGCGCCCACCATGCCGCCGACCAGGCCGATCGGCAGGAACACCGCGACCGTGGTGAGGGTGGAGGAGGTGACCGCGCCGGCCACCTCGCGGACCGCGGTGAGGATCGCGGTCTCGCGCTCCTCGCCGTAGCCGAGGTGGCGCTTGATGTTCTCCAGGACGACGATCGAGTCGTCGACGACCCGGCCGATGGCGATGGTCAGCGCGCCCAGGGTCAGCATGTTGAGCGACAGGTCGCGGGTCCACAGCACGATCAGGGCGAGGACCACGGACAGCGGGATGGACACCGCCGTCACCAGCGTCGAGCGGACCGACGCCAGGAAGACCAGGATGACCAGGACCGCGAAGAGCAGGCCGAGCGCGCCCTCCGTGGTCAGGCCCTTGATGGACTTCGACACGGCCGGGCCCTGGTCGCTGACGACCGTGATCGACGCGCCGGAGCCGAGGTCCTCGCGCAGGCCGGGCAGCTTGTCCTCGACCGCGTCGGAGATGGCGACCGCGCTGCCGTCGTGGTCCATGGTGACGGCGACGGCGAGGCTGGGCCTGCCGTCGGTGCGGGTGATGGAGTCGGCCGGGGCCTCCTCCTGGCGCACGGTGGCCACGTCGGCGAGGCGGACCGGCTTGCCGCCGGCCTGGGCGGGGATCACCAGGTTCTGGATCTGCTCCAGGGAGGTGAAGCCGCCGCCGACCTGGACGGTGCGGTTGCCGCCCGCCTCGTCGAAGGAGCCGGCCGCGACGGTCACGCCGCCCGCCTGGAGGGCCAGGGCGAGGGACTGGGTGGTCAGTCCGGCCTTCGCGAGCTTCGCGTCGGCCGGGGTGACGGTGACACGCAGGTCGCGTACGCCGTCGACGGTGACCTGCCCGACGCCGTCGATGTCCTTCAGCGCGGGCACGACGGTCGTGTCGAGCCGGTCGGCGAGGGCCTGCTGGTCCCCGTCCGAGGTGACGGCGAGGACCACGGTCGGGATGTCGTCCGTGGAACCGGCGACGACCTGCGGGTCCACCGCGTCCGGGAGCTGGACGCGGGCCCGGTTGACGGCCTGCTGGACGTCGGCGACGAGCTGCTTGGTGTCGTTGCCGTAGTCGAAGGAGGCCAGGATGACGGCGTTGCCCTCGCTCGCCGTGGAGGTGACGCCTGTGATGCCGTCGACCCCTTCGAGGTTGTCCTCGATGGGCTCGATCACCTGCTTCTCGACGACGTCAGGGGAGGCGCCCTGGTAGGGCGCGAGCACGGACACCATCGGCAGTTCGATGGTGGGCAGGAGCTGCTGTTTGAGCTGCGGGATCGCGATCGCGCCGAACACGATCGCGATGATGGACATCAGGCCTATCAGGGCCCGTTGCGCGAGGCTGAACTTCGACAGCCAGGACATGGGTTACGGGTCTCTCTTCTGAGCGGCAGAAGCGGCACGGCAGGAAGCGGGAAAGGGGGGCGCGAGCACATGTGAGCGCCCTCCCCTACACCCTGAGCCATCGGGAGAGCCCGATCCCTAAGCCCCAGGTCGATTTCCTTATCCGGCGCATACTCCGGGTGCAGTACGGCCGGGTGGAGATCAGTCCACCCTTGGGCGTACCAGCCCGGACTCGTAGGCGATCACCACGAGCTGGGCCCTGTCACGGGCGCCGAGCTTGGCCATGGCCCGGTTGACGTGCGTCTTCACGGTCAGCGGGCTGACCTCCAGGCGCTCGGCGATCTCGTCGTTGGAGTGGCCGCCGGCGACCAGGACGAGAACCTCGCGCTCCCGGCCGGTGAGTGCCGAGAGCCGCTTCGCACGGTCCGGGTCGTCGCCGTCGCCCCCGGCGTCGCCCTGGGCGAGGAAGCGGGCGATCAGCCCCTTGGTGGCGGTCGGCGAGAGCAGTGCCTCCCCGCCGGCGGCGACCCGGATGGCGTTGAGGAGCTCCTCCGGTTCGCTGCCCTTGCCGAGGAAGCCGGAGGCGCCCGCGCGCAGCGACTGCACCACGTAGTCGTCGACCTCGAAGGTCGTCAGGATCACCACGCGGACCCCCGCGAGGGACGGGTCGGCGCTGATCAGGCGGGTCGCGGCGAGACCGTCGGTGCCGGGCATCCGGATGTCCATCAGGACCACGTCGGCGCGCTCCTCCTTGGCGAGCCGGACCGCCTGCGCCCCGTCGCACGCCTCGCCGACGACCTCCATGTCGGGCTCGGAGTCGACGAGCACACGGAACGCGCTGCGCAGCAGCGCCTGGTCGTCGGCGAGCAGGACGC
>NZ_MUBA01000349.1 GCF_002154575.1 Streptomyces bobili | reverse complement strand
GGGGGGCGAGGCGGGGGGCACCGCGCAGGGGCCGGTAGGCGAATCGTTCCGCTCCGACGGCGACCAGCGAGGCGACCAGCATGGCGCCGATGAGCATGAGCGGCAGGGCGATCCACATGGTCGTGCCGTTGGGCAGCACCCAGAGGTAGACGGAGAGAGCCCCGAAGGCGCCCGTCATGAAGATCTCGCCGTGGGCGAAGTTGATGAGCTGGACGATGCCGTAGACCATCGTGTAGCCAATGGCGACCAGCCCGTACATGGATCCCAGTAGCAGGCCGTTGACCAGCTGCTGCGGCAGTTCGTTCACCGCATGTCCTCCGAGACGTTCGGATGATTTCGACGGATGTGTCCGGATGCGAGTCCGCGCGGGGCGCCAGTGGAACAGCGCCCCGCGCGGCTCATGTGATGCGGGTGGGTCAGCCGGTGTAGGTGCCGGACTTGACCGACTTCCAGGCACCGTTCTCGACGGCGTACACGGTGAGCTGCTTGTTGGTGGCGTCACCGAACTCGTCGAAGGCGACCTTGCCGGTCACACCGTCGAAGGAGACGTTCTGCATGGCGGCGGTGACCTTGGCGCGGGCGTCGTCCGGAAGCTTGCCGTCGTTGTCCTCGACGACCTTCTTCACGGCCTCGATGATCGCCCAGGCCGAGTCGTAGGAGTAGCCGCCGTAGGCCTCGAAGGCCTCCTTGTAGTTCTCGGCCTTGTAGTTGGCCACGAACTCCTTGGCGGAGGGCAGCTCCTCGACCGGCGCGCCGACCGAGGTGGCCAGGTCGCCGGCGGCGCTGGCGCCGGCCAGCTTGATGAAGTCGGCGCTGTAGATGCCGTCACCACCGACCACCGGGATCTTGGCGCCCGCGGCCTTGATCTGCTTGCTCAGCGGACCGGCCTGCGGGTACTCGCCGCCGTAGTAGACGACGTCGGCGCCGGAGTTCTTGACCTTCGTGGCGATGGCCGAGAAGTCCTTGCTGTCCGGGTTGATGTGCTCGGTGCCCGCGACCGCGCCGCCGAGCTTCTTGAACTCCGCGGTGAAGGTGGCGGCCAGGCCGGCGCCGTAGGTCTTCTTGTCGTCGATGACGAAGACCTTCTTCTTCTTCGCGTCGTTGAACAGGTACTGCGCGGCGAACGGGCCCTGGATGGCGTCCGTGGTCGCGGTGCGGAAGTACGAGGGGTAGACGCGCTTCTTCGAGTTCTGCCAGTCGGTGCCCTGGGTGAGTGCCGGGTTGGTGTTGGCCGGGGAGACCTCGACCAGCTTGGCGTCGTCGAAGACCTTCTGCATCGACTCGGCGACGGAGGAGTTCAGCGGGCCGACCACACCGAGGACGGACTTGTCGGCGACCAGCTTGGTGGCGTTCTGCTGGCCCGAGGAGGGCTGCGCCTGGTCGTCGAGCGCCTCGATCTTGAAGGTGACGCCGTCGACGTACTTCTTCTTGTTGGCCGTCTTGGCAGCGAGGTCGACAGAGTTCTTGATGCCGAGGCCCAGCGCGGACAGGTCGCCGGTGAGCGGGGCGTCGACGCCGATGGTGACGGTGGTGCCGCCGCTGTCGGAGCCCTTGTCGTCGCTGTCGCGCGAGCCGCAGGCAGTGAGGGTGAGTGCTCCCGCGGACAGCGCAGCGGTGATGGCGATAAGCGAACGTTGACGCACGTTCCAGTCCTTTCCCTGGGCGGCTCTCCCCCCTGGAAGAGGCCGAGTCGAGCGCGGGGGCCGAAGGGGTATTTCAGCTGCGCGGTGACTGGCCGTGACTCTAAACGGGTGAAGGTAACGCGGAGGAGGCTCTGGCCCATGATGTGACTCTCTTGTTATGACACGAGGTAATGCAGAGCGGTACTGAGGGGGTGGAACCGTGGAATTCAGGCCGATTCGCCCTGTCCGCATGTTGAGAATCCGCAGGACGGACCCCGATCGTTCCAGGCGTCTCAAGCGTTTTGGTGATGACCGGATTCGTTGCTACAGGCGACTTGTAGGGCCTGGGAGAGGTCCTGTGCGTAGCGGGAGCCGAGGATGAAGCTGTGGTCCTGTATTGCGCGCGCATTACGCAGAGTTACATCCAGGAAAGGAAGTCCGGCATCCGCCGGCACATTTCCGCAATCCGTCACATGCATCGTGACGACGATCTTGCGTGCGGAACCCGCTGCTGTCCGAAATGGTGCCCGCGGCGCCGATGTCAGAAAGATCCCGGCGTACGGCTGGGCCAGCCGCGTCGTCGTGACCGGCGGACCCGACTCCACACTGAGCAGCACCTCCAGCGCGAACGTCCGCGGCCGGGTGCCCGGCGGCACCGGAAGCGGCCCCAGGTAGTCGACGTCGACGACCTGGGAAGGGAACGGCGGCTTCGGCGCGGCCTGTTGGCGGTCCTGCGGCCGGGTCGCCCACAGCAGCCCGCCGGCGGCCAGGAGGGCGACGGCCGCCAGTGCCCCGAGCGCGGCGCGTCGGTGCCGCCCGCGGAAGAGGACCGGCGAGCGGCGCGGAACGCCTCTCGCGGGGGCGTCCTCGGCCTCCCACGCGCGCGTGCCCTCACCCGGCTCGACGGGGCCGACACCGCCGCTCACCGCCACGGACCCTTGTCCGGGCCGCCGGAGCGGTACCGGGCCGCACAGCCCTCGCGCGACTGACGGTGGATCAACTCGTACGCGGCACCGGCGCCTTCGCGCTTCTTCGCGGCCCGCGCGTCATCCACGACCGAGCGCAGGATGTCGTACTGGCCGTTGGACAGCCCCATCGACTGGTAGTCCCCGTACGTGCCCTCGTCGAGCACCTCACGCGACCAGTGGGCGACGATCCGGGCGCACAGCACCTCCGGGGGCGTGGCGGAGGGCGACGCGGTGCTCGGCGCCCCCGCGCCGCCCGAACCGGCGCAGGCCGTCACCAGCACGCCCGCCCCGAGGGCCGTTCCCAGCCGCCGTGCGGCGCCGGGCCATCGTGCGGCGGCGGGCTCTCGTGGCGGTCTCGGCCGTCGTGCGGCCCCCGGCCGTCGTGCCGTGCGAGGCCGTCGCGCCGCACCCGGCCAGAGGAGCCCTCCCGTTGCCATGACCTGACGCTAGGCCGCGGAGGTACCGGCGGGCAACGGGGGCG